>JBIOES010000019.1:0-22749 GCA_044446265.1 Solirubrobacterales bacterium | reverse complement strand
TTCATCCTGGGCGTCGGCGGTTCCGCCGGTCACGCCTCCCACGCCGTCAACGACTTCCGCAAGCTGTGCGGATTGGAGAGCTACGCGCCCACCGACAACGTGTCCGAGCTCACCGCGCGCACCAACGACGATGGCTGGGAAACGTCGTTCAGCGCCTGGCTCGAGGTCTCGCGCCTGTCGGAGCGCGACGCCCTGCTGGTGTTCTCGGTCGGCGGCGGCTCGCGCGAGCGCGGCGTCTCCACGAACCTCGTCGCCGCGATGGAGATGGCCCACCGGGTCGGCGCCTCCATCTACGGCGTCGTGGGGGCTCCCGGGGGCACCCTCGCCGAACTGGCCGATGTGGCGATCCCGATTGCGCCCCCCGCGCACCTGCGCACGCCGCTGGTGGAGTCCTTCCAGGCGCTCCTCTGGCACGCGCTGGTCTCTCACCCTGACCTGGCCGTCAGGCAGGGCCACTGGGAGTCGCTTTCAGCTCGCTCCACGCCGTGAGCGCCGGTCTTGCCGTGAGCGTCGATCTCGTCCCGGGCAAACGTTCAACCGCTGGAGTTGGCGTTGCCGCGAGCGGGCGCCGGGCCGTGTTCCTCGATCGCGATGGGGTGCTCAACGACCTGGTTCGCGATCCCGTTTCGGGGGCTCTGGAGTCGCCGCTGCGGCTCAGCGACGTGCGCCTGGTGGCGGGCGCGGCGGGCGCCGCGCGCCAGCTCGCGCGGGCGGGCTTCGCGCTCGTGTGCGTCTCCAACCAGCCGGCGGCGGCGAAGGGCACGGTCTCGGTGGAGCGGCTGCTCGCCATACACGGGCGCGTGCGCGACCTGCTGGCGGCGGAGGGGGTTCCCCTGGCGGCTTCGCGGCTGTGCCTGCACCATCCGCGGGGCGTCACACCGGGGCTCGCGCGGGTCTGCGGGTGCCGCAAGCCGGCGGCCGGCATGCTGCTGGACGCGGCCGCCGCGCTGGAGCTCGATCTGCGGTCTTCGTGGATGGTGGGAGACACTGACGCCGATGTCAGGGCGGGGCGGGCCGCGGGGTGTCGGACCCTGCTGATCGAGCATCCGGGCAGCGCCCACAAGCGTGGGAGCGGATCCGAGCCCGATCTGACGGCCGCGAGTCTGGCCGGCGGAGTTTCGGAGCTGCTCCGAACGCAGTTAGAAACATTCGGATGAAAAGAATATTGTTATGGTGCTGATCGGGTGATCCACCAATGCTCGATCAGATCTCCACACGGATATTCGCCGACGGCGCGGATCTCGATGGCATCCTTGCGCTCGCGGCCGATCCGAGAATCGAGGGGTTCACGACGAACCCCACGCTGATGCGCAAGGCCGGCCTGACCGACTATGCCGGCTTCGCGCGGCGCCTGCTGGAGCAGGTCACCAAACACCCGATCTCCTTCGAGGTCTTCGCCGACGATCCAGCGGAGATACGCCGCCAGGCGCGCATCATCTCCTCCTGGGGGGAGAACGTGTACGTCAAGATCCCGGTCACCACCACCGCCGGCGAGCCGCTGAGCGCGCTCGCCCGCGAGCTCTCGCAGGAGGGCATCAGGATCAACGTCACCGCGCTGTTCACGACCGCGCAGGTCGAGCGGATCACGGAGGCCGTCAAGGATGGGGCGCCCTCCTGCATCTCCGTGTTCGCCGGGCGCATCGCCGACGCTGGCGTGGATCCGCTGCCGATCATGGCCAGCGCGGTGAACATCATGGCGGCGGCGCCGCGCGCTGAACTGATCTGGGCCTCGCCGCGGGAGATCCTCAACCTGGTGCAGGCAAACCAGGTGGGCTGCCACATCATCACCATCACCCACGACCTGCTGAAGAAGCTCGACTGCCTGGGCAAGAAACTGGAGCAGTACTCGCTCGAGACGGTTCGCATGTTCCACGGCGATGCCTCGGCGGCGGGCTTCACGCTCTGACCCATGCCGTCAGTGCGCGTTAGGGCGTGCGCCCTCAGCCACCCATCCGCCGGCCGATCGGAGCGGTTGCGGTGAGGCGTGCCTGCATCACGGGCGGCGCGGGGTTCATCGGCAGCAATCTGGCCGACCGGTTGAGCGCCGTGGGCGTGGAGGTGACGATCGTCGACGACTTCAGCGCCGGGCGACGGGAGTTCGTGGCGGACGTCGTCGAGCGCGCGGGGGTCAGACTCGTGGAGGGCGACGTGCTCGACATGGCGGTGCTCGAAGAGGCGGTAGAGGGCTGCGACTGGGTCTTCCACCTGCAGGCCAACGCCGATGTGCGCCACGGCTTGGAGCATCCGCGGCGCGACCTGGAGCAGAACACGATCGCCACCTCCAATGTGCTCGAGGCGATGCGGCTGCGCGGCGTCAGGCGGATCGCGTTCGCCTCCAGCGGCTCTGTATATGGGGAGCCCGAGGTCTTCCCCACGCCCGAGGGCGCCCCCTTTCCGATCCAGACCTCCCTCTACGGCGCCTCCAAGCTCGCCGGCGAGGGGCTCATCGCCGCGTACGCCTGTGGCTATGGATTCACCGGCCTCATCTGTCGCTTCGTCTCGATCCTCGGCGAGCGCTACACGCACGGGCACGTATTCGACTTCTACCGCGCGCTCAAGCGCGACCCCACCAGCCTGCGGGTGCTCGGCGACGGCCGCCAGGAGAAGTCATATCTGCACGTCCAGGACTGCCTCGGCGCGATCCTCACCGCCGCCGAGCGTCACCACGAGGAGCCGGGCGCTCACATCTACAACCTCGGCACCGACGAAACGGTCGTGGTCGACGATTCGATCCGCATCGTCGCCGAGCACCTGTCGCTCGCCCCGCGGATCGAATACGCCGGCGGGCGCCGCGGGTGGACGGGCGACAGTCCGCTGATCCATCTCGACACCACGCGCATCCGCGCACTCGGCTGGAAGCCGCGGTTGACGATCGAGGAGTCCGTGCTGCGCACCCTGGAGTGGCTGGACGCCAACGACTACGCCTGGCTCCAGACGGGAGTCGCCCGATGAGCGTGATCTTCAGCCGCGCGCCGCTGCGGATCTCGCTCGGCGGCGGGGGCACCGACCTTCCCTCCTACTACCGCGAGCACGGTGGCTTCTTCGTCTCTGGGGCGATCGACAAGTACGTCTACATGCTCACCCACACGGTCTTCCAGCGCCGTTACCGCATGAAGTACTCCGAGCTGGAGGAGGTCGATGAGATCGGCCAGATCCGCCATCCGATCCTGCGCGAGGGCCTCCTGCGCCACTGGCGCGGCAACCCCTTGGAGATCGCCTCGGTAGCCGACGTGCCCGCGGGCACCGGCATGGGCTCTTCCGGCGCCTACACCGTCTGCCTGCTGAAGGGCCTGGTGCGCGCGCGGCACACCTCGATCGGCCCCGGAGACCTCGCCGAGGCGGCGTGCGAGATCGAGATGGACGTGCTCGGCGAGCCGGTTGGCAAGCAGGACCCATATGTCGCCGCGCACGGCGGGATCTGCGCCTACACGATCCACCGCAAAGGACGGGTGGACGTCGAGCCGGTCGAGCTCGACCCGCAGGCGCTCCGACGGCTGCGCGAGCGGCTGCTGCTGTTCTACACCGGCGAGGCCCGCTCGGCCTCGGCGATGTTGGCCGACCAGGACAGGCGCTCCAGGGAGGGCGACGCGGAGATGATCGAGAACCTGCACCGCACCAAGGATCTGGGACGCCAGATCCACAAGCTGCTCTCAGACGGGGACCTCGAGGCTTATGCGGAGCTCATGCACGAGCACTGGATGCACAAGCGTCGCCGCTCCCCGGGCATGGCAAGCGAGCACATCGACAGCCTCTATGCGCTCGCTCGCGGCAGCGGCGCCATCGGCGGCAAGCTGGTGGGTGCCGGCGGCGGCGGCTTCCTGCTCGTGTATACGCGCCGGCCCGAGGACACCAGGCAGGCGATGGCGGCGGCGGAGGCATTCGAGCTGGCCTTCGACTTCGAGTTCGGCGGCGCGCACGCGAGCGAGTACGCATGAGCTCGATCGCCAAGCCAGCCGTGAATGGCGCCCCGCCTGCCGAGCCGGCCGTGAATGGCGCTTCTCCCGTTGACCGGCTAGGAGCGCGCCCGTGAGCCGGCTGGGAGTGGCGATCGTCGGCTGCGGCCTGATCGGCGCCAAGCGCGCACGGGCGCTGCGGCCCAACGACGAGCTGCTGGCCTGCTACGACGTCAGCGAGCCCGCCGCGCGAGCCCTCGCGAGAGACCATCGCTGCCGAGCGTGCGCGACGCTGGAGGAGCTGCTCGATCTGCGCCCGCAGGTGGTGATCGTGGCCACCGTGCACTCGGAGCTGGCGGGGCTGGCCGAGCAGGCGCTCGGCGCCGGCGCGCACGTGCTGGTGGAGAAGCCCGCGGGGATCTCCAGCGCTGAGATCGACCGCCTGATCGCCCGCGCTCGCAGCGCCGGGCGGCTGGTGAAGGTGGGGTTCAACCATCGCTTTCACCCGGCTCTAGCCCGTGTCGCCGAGGAGGTTCACAGCGCTCGCCACGGCGAGCTCATGTACCTGCGCGCGCGCTACGGGCACGGTGGGCGCCCCGGCTACGAGCGCGAGTGGCGCGCCGATCCGGCGCGCTCGGGCGGCGGCGAGCTGATCGATCAGGGTATGCACCTGCTCGACCTGAGCCACTGGCTGGCCGGTCCGCTGCCGTTGCACTCGGCGCTGCTGCGCACCCACTTCTGGGATGTGGCGGTGGAGGACAATGCCGCGCTGATCCTGGGCGAGCCCGGTTCGCTGGGCGAGCTTGGCTCGCGCGCGGACCCATGGGCGCTGTTGCACGTGAGCTGGACGGAGTGGAAGAACCTCTTCTCGCTGGAGGTCTACTGCCGCCGGGCGAAGATCCAGGTGGACGGGCTGACCGGCTCCTACGGCGCCCAGCGGCTGCGCATCTTCAGGATGCGCCCGGAGCTGGGACCGCCAGATGTCGAGGAGCTGGCCTATCCGGAAGCGGACGGCTCCTGGAGCGCGGAGTGGGAGCACTTCACCGCGGCGGTGCGGGCCGCCGACGGCCGCCCGCTGCTGGGAGACCTGCACGACGCGCGTTACGCCTGGATGCAGGTGGAGGCGGCCTACGCCATGGCCCGTTACCCATTCGCTCCGCGGGTGGCCGCGGAGCACTCGGCCCTCAGCTATCAGGTGGCCGGCGAATGAGTCGTCCGTCGCCGATCGCCCAGGAGGGACGCCGGCCCGGCCTCGGCGTGCTCGGCCTGTGGCACCTGGGGAGCGTCACCGCCGCCTGCCTGGCCGAGGCCGGCAACGAGGTGATCGGCATCGACCCCGACCCAACCGTGGTCGCGGGGCTCGCCGCCGGGCGCCCCCCGGTGTACGAGCCGGGGCTAGCTGAGCTGATCGCGCGCGGCGCCGAGCGCCTGCGCTTCTCGGGTGACCCGCGCGCGCTCGCGCAGGTCACCCGCGCCTGGGTCACCTTCGATACTCCGGTGGACGAGGACGACCACGCCGACGTCGAGTGGGTGCTGGCCCGTTCGGCCGAGCTGCTCGCTCACCTGCCCGCGGGCGCTCTGGTGATCGTCTCCTCGCAGCTGCCCGTGGGCAGCATCGCCAGGCTGCAGGCACGATGCTCCGCCGTGCGCGGCGATGGCGGTCCGCGCGGCGATGGCGAGCCTCGTGGCGAGGACGGGTCGCGTGGTGACGGCGGGTCGCGGAGCGATGGCGGGCTGCGTGGCGCTGGCGAGCTGCGTTTCGCCTGCGTTCCCGAGAACCTGCGCCTGGGCGGTGCGCTCGAGTCCTTCCGCACACCGGAGCGGATCGTCGCGGGTGTGCGCAGCGAGCAGGATCGCCGCGAGCTGGCCGAGCTGCTGGCGCCGTTCAGCACCAACGTGCTGTGGATGCGGGTCGAGTCGGCGGAGATGCTCAAGCACTCGCTCAACGGCTTCCTCGCCACCTCGATCGCATTCGTCAACGAGATCGCCTCGATCTGCGAGTCGGTGGACGCCGACGCGGAGGAGGTCTCACGGGGGCTGAGGAGCGACCCGCGCATCGGCCCGCGGGCCTATCTGAACCCCGGCGACGCCTTCGCCGGAGGCACACTGGCACGCGACGTCGGCTTCCTGCAGTCCGTGGCCGAACACCACGGACTGACGCCCCACGTGTCCGCGGGGGTGGCCAGGGGCAACGCCGCCCACCGGGGTTGGACGCGGCGCAAGCTGCTCGAGCTGCTGGGCGTGGAGCAGGAGCACGAGCACGCCGCGCGCCCACTTGCCGGGCGAACCGTGGCGGTTTGGGGACTGACGTACAAGCCCGGAACCGACACGCTGCGGCGCTCGGGCGCCGTCGAGCTGTGCCGCTGGCTGGCCCGGGCCGGCGCACGCGTGCGCGCCCACGACCCGGTCGTGCACGCGCTCCCCGCGAGCCTCTCGGGGACGCTCGAACTGTGTCCCAGTCCGCTGGAGGCAGCCGCCGGTGCGCAGGCGCTCGTCGTCTGCACCGCCTGTCCGGAGTTCCAGGAGGTCTCGATGGACGAGCTGATCGCGACCCTGGCGCGGCCGGCGATCGTCGATCCGGCAGGCTGGCTGGCCGGCGGCTTGGCGGCCCGCGAGGGCGTGCGCTACGCGCGGGTCGGCGTCCCGGTGAGCGATACGCGCCAGCCCCGTCACGCGCTGGTCGCGGAGGGCTCCTCATGAGCGGCGAGCTGGCTGGCCGCACGGCGCTGATCACCGGCGGCACGCGCGGGCTGGGCCTGGAGATCGCGCGCGCCTACCTGCACGCCGGGGCAGCGGGCCTGTGCATCTGCGGGCGCGACCCCGCCGCCCTGGAGAGCGCGCTCGCCGAGCTGAGAGAGCTGGCCGGCCCCGATCGGCGAGTGCTGGGCGTGCCCGCCGACGTGTCCGCGCCCGCGGACGTGAAGCGGCTGGTGCGGAGCGCCCTGGACGCCCTCGGCGAGCTGACGATCCTCGTGTCCAACGCCGGCGTGTATGGCCCGAAGGGGAACATCGACGCCGTCGATTGGACGGAGTGGACGCGCGCGATCGAGATCAACCTGTTCGGGTCGGTGCTGCCCGCGCACGCGCTGGCGCCGCACTTCATCCAGCGTGGCTACGGCAAGATCGTCCAGCTCTCCGGAGGCGGCGCCACCGGGCCGCTGCCGGGGCTCAGCGCCTACGCGGCCTCCAAGGCGGCGGTCGTGCGTTTCGCCGAGACGCTCGCCGGCGAACTGCGCGAGCACCACATCGACGTCAACGCGATCGCCCCCGGCGCGCTCAACACCCGCCTGCTCGGGGAGGTGCTCGCCGCCGGACCGGAGCTGGTCGGGGAGGACTTCCATCGCCGCGCGCTCGAGCAGGAGCGCTCCGGGGGAGTTCCGCTGCGCCGCGGCGCCGAGCTCGCCGTCTTCCTCGGGTCGGCCGCCAGCGATGGGATCACGGGCAAGCTGCTGAGCGCCGTTTGGGACCCCTGGCGGAGGCTGCCCGAGCACATCGTGGAGCTCGACTCCGTCGACATCTACACGCTGCGCCGCATCGTGCCCGGCGACCGCGGCCTGGATTGGGGAGGCGCCTGAGGTGCCCGGCTCCTCGACCGCCACCGCCGCCGGCAGGGTGAGCACGGGTCTCCGCGATGCTCAGGCACGGCGCCGCGCCAGCCTGAGCGTGGTGATTCCGGCGTTCAACGAGGAGAGCAACATCGAGCGGGTCCACGCCCGCCTGGAGCGAGTGCTGGGCGAGCTGGATGTGGACTGGGAGCTCGTGTTCAGCGTCGACCCCTGCACCGATCGCACCGAGGAGCTGATCCTGGCGCTGCACGAGCGCGATAGGCGGGTGAAGATGCTGCGCTTCTCGCGCCGCTTCGGCCAGCCGATGGCGACGCTCGCGGGCATGGAGGCGGCGAGCGGAGACGCGGTGGTGGTCATCGACTGCGACCTGCAGGATCCACCCGAGTTGATCCCCGACCTCCTCGCCTGTTGGCGCGAAGGCTACGACGTCGTCTACGCCCAGCGTCGCACCCGCGCCGGGGAGACGCTGCCCAAGCGGCTCATCTCGGCGCTTGGCTATCGGGTGATCGCGCGCGTCGCCGAGGTGGAGATACCCCCCAACACCGGCGACTTTCGCCTGATGAGCCGCAGGGTCGTCGACAACGTCGTCGCGCTCAAGGAGACCCACGGCTTCCTGCGCGGGCTGGTCGGCCTGGTTGGGTTCTCGCAGACCAGCGTCCTCTATGACCGGGACCCCAGGATGGCCGGTGAGAGCAAGTACAACCGCTTCCTCGGGTCCCTGCTGATCGGCCTCAATGGGCTGATCGGCTTCTCCCGCTACCCGCTGCAGCTGATCTCGATGATGGGCGTCGTGCTGTCCGGCGTCGCCTTCCTGCTGGGCGTGGTGTATTTCGCGCTCAAGCTGGCCGGCGCGCCGTTTCCGATCGGCAACCCCACGATCGTGATCGTGGTCGCGTTCTTCAGCGGCATCCAGCTGCTCTCGCTGGGAGTGATCGGCGAGTACGTCGGACGCATCTACGACGAGACCCGGCAGCGGCCCAAGTACATCGTCGAGTCCCGCTGCGGGTGGGAGGAGTCCGGGAGATGAGCGCGCTGCCACCTGTCTGCATCCTTGCCGGTGGGCTGGGAACTCGCCTGGGCGAGCGGACCCGCGACACGCCCAAGGCGCTGCTGCCGGTGGCCGGGGAGCCGTTCCTGTGGCATCAGCTGCGGCTGCTGGCAGAGCAGGGGGTGAGCGAGGTGGTGCTGTGCGTGGGTTATCTGGGCGAGCTGATCCAGGAAAGCGTCGGCAGCGGCGAGCGGTTCGGGCTGCGGATCGCCTGCAGCTTCGACTCGCCTCAGCTGGATGGCACGCTCGGCGCCGTGCGAGGCGCATTGCCGCTGTTGGGAGAGCGCTTCCTCGTTCTCTACGGAGATACCTACCTGCCCGTCGATTACGCCGCCGCGAATGAGGCGTGGCGCGAGAGTGAGCTTCCGGGGTTGATGACGGTCTTGCACAACGAAGGCCGCTGGGGCGCCTCCAACGTCCTCTATGCACACGGTCGTGTGAAGGCCTACGACAAGCACTCGCCGACCGCGGCCATGCGCTGGATCGACTACGGGTTGGGAGGACTGGCGGCGCAGGCGCTTCGCGCAGCGCCTGCGGAGGAGCGCGACCTGGCGGTTCTCTACGGGCTCCTGGCGCGACGGGGAGAGCTGTGTGGCGTACCGGTGACCAAGCGGTTTCATGAGATCGGGACGCCGCTTGCCCTGCGCGAGACGGAGGCATATCTGCTCAGGCACGCCACGGGAGGGTCGCTCCGGTGAGCAAGTGGCCCAAGACCCAGGCTCCACTCGCGCCCGAGCAGCAGGTGGTCTTCGACGACTTCATGAAGCTCTGGCACGAGGTCATGCCGCAGCGCAGCTATGGGGTGATCGAGCGTTTCAACCACCGGTTTCCCGTGCGTCACTCGCGCCCAGGCTTTCGCCGGACGATCGAGATCGGGGCCGGACTGGGCGAGCACCTGCGCTACGAGCGGCTGTCCGCCGAGCAGGAGCGCGACTACTGCTCGGTCGAGCTGCGAGCGAATATGGCTGAAGAGATCCGCGCGAGGTACCCGCGCACCACCGTTATCGTCGGCGATTGCCAGGCTCGCCTTCCGTTTCCCGACGAGCACTTCGATCGCTACCTCGTGGTGCACGTCCTCGAGCATCTGCCGAATCTGCCTGCCTGCATACAGGAGGCGTGGCGACTGCTCGACAAGCGGCGCGGACAGCTGCTCGCCGTCATCCCGTGCGATCCCGGCTTTGCCTACTCGCTTGCTCGCCGGGTGTCTGCTCAGCGGCTCTTCGAACGGACCTACGGGATGCCCTACGGCCCCTTCATCACCCGTGAGCACATCAACCAGCCTCACGAGATCCTCGCCGAGCTCGATCCCTACTTCGCACTCGAGCGTCGCCGCTTCTTTCCCCTGCCATTCGCACCGATCGTCTCGCTCAACCTGTGCATAGGCCTCGTTCTGCGTCCGCGTTCCGTACCGCCGGCGTCCAACCGCTCCTCGAGCGCTCGCGCAGTGTCTCCGCCGCCGCCTGCGGCTCGCTCGCCAGGCGCGTGACCGTGCTCGCTCCGGTGTCTGGCAGCGCGCCCCTGTAGTCCAGCACGTCCACCTGCCCGGCTCCCTGCCTCACCGTGTAGACGAGCCGCCCGAGCACGTCCAGCGAGGCGTGGGCGCCGCTCAACACCACCGCTGCGGGCGCAAGCGCCCGCAGCGCGCCCGCCAGACGCGCCGCCTGCAGCTCGACGGGCAGCGTAAGCACGCGCAGGCCGGCGCGGCGCAGGCACAGCTCGAGCGCCTGGATGTATAGGGCGTCGATGTCCGGGGGCGGCTGGCGTCGAAGATCACCACGCCCTGCTCGCGCGTTGCCGGCGGCGCCACTCGCTGCGCCGCGGCGAGCCAGCCCGTGGCGTAGCGCCAGGCGAAGCCGTACTCCGGTGAGACGCCCCGCTCGTCGTTCTGCAGCTCCGCGACCGCGGCGAGCAGCGTGGACTGCACGGTGCGCTCCACCGAGCGCACCGCGAGGCTCTCCTCCAGCAGCCGATCGGCGCGCTCGTTGTCGAACGCCTCCAGCGCGGCGCGGAGGCTGCCCGGGGAGCCGACGCCCGCCCCGCGTCCGCGCGCGATCGAGATCGCCGAGGAGATGTTGTGGGTCTCCGCGAAGGCCTGTCTGAGCGCCTCGATCTCGGCCAGCTCGAACTGGCGGTGCCCGCCCTCGCTGCGCCGTGGCGAGGGGTAGTCGAAGCGCCGCTCCCAGCTGCGCAGCGTGTTGGGGCTGACGCCCAGCATCGCGGCAGCGGCGTTCGTGCGGATCACGCTCATGGGCAGCAATGTTCAGGTTTGCGCCGCGTTGCGCAACCCGCGCAAGCCGCGCTGCAAGCTGGCAGCGGCCGTGCAGCGGCAGGAGCGCTGGGGGGGCCCGCGACGCGCGCTCCTACGATTCCCCTATGAAGTTGCGCCTCTACCACCACACCGACGGCGCCCGCGTGGCCTACCGGGAACGCGGCACCGGGCCGCCGCTGGCGCTGCTGCACTCGGCGATGCTCTCCCACAAGGAGTGGGAGCCGCTCGTCGACCACCTCGCGGACCGCTTTCGCGTGGTGCTCCCCGACCTCCCCCTGCACGGGGACTCCGAGGATCGCCCGCGTCACCCCTACACGATCGACTGGTTCGCGGACGTGCTCTGCGGATTCGCGGTCGACGTGCTCGGCCCGCGACCACTGATCGGCGGCCACGACGCCGGCGCGGAGATCCTGCTGCATGCCGTGGCCACGCGGCGGTTGGCGCCTCGGCGCCTCGTGTTGATGCCCAACCGCCTGCACCTTGCCCCCTCGCGCCCGCGGTTGCGCTCCGCGTGGCGCATCGCGGCTCGCGCCGGCGCGCTTCCCGGCGCGGACCGCCTGCTCACCCACGCCACCCGGATGGTGTTCACCCCCGAGCTCGGCCCGCGCCTCACCGCGCGCGGCGAGCCCGCGGCGCGTGACCTGCTCAGGCACGCCTTCGCGGATGTGCCCGGCAACTCCAACCTCGCCCGTTCGTGGGCCAAGTGCGCCCGCCACTGGCCGCCGGGCGCGCAGACGCAGCTGCTCGCGGTGTACCCCGAGATGTCCATGCCCGTCCTCTTGCTGTGGGCCGACCGCGATCCGCTGCACCCGCTCGCCGGCGCCGAAGAGGCCCTGCGCCTGCTGCCCAACGGACAGCTGCGAGTGCTTTCGGGAACGGGCTTCCTGATGGCCTACGACGACCCCGTCGGCCTCGCCAGGGAGCTCGCCGCCTTTTGCGGATAACGTCCCGGCTTCGCGCGGCGCGACAGTTGCGCTGGGCGCGGCCCGCTCGGCGGCCGGCAGGCCGCCTCTTCCCAAAAACGGTCCCACGAAGGAGATGCGATGACGGACAAGAGCACCGGTACGGACAGGCAGCTGTGGGGCGGGGAGACCGCCAAGGCCGTGGAGAACTTCCCGATCTCCGGCGAGACCGTGCCGGTGTCCGTGGTGCGCTGGCTCGCTCGCCTGAAGGGGGCCGCCGCCGCGGTCAACGGCGAGCTGGGGCTGCTCGAGAAGCGCCGCGCCGCGCGCATCGAGAAGGCCGCCGCGGCGGTCGCCGCCGGCCGCCACGACGCGCAGTTTCCGATCGACGTCTTCCAGACCGGCTCGGGGACCTCGACGAACACCAACGCCAACGAGGTCATCGCCGCGCTCGCGGGCGAGGCGCACCCCAACGATCACGTCAACATGGGGCAGTCCTCCAACGACGTCTTCCCCTCGGCCGTGCACCTTGCCGCGCTCGACGTCGCCTCCAACGAGCTGCTCCCGGCCTTGAAGCTGCTGGAGCGCGCCTTCGCCAGGAAGTCCAAGAGCTTCCAGGACGTCGTCAAGGCCGGGCGCACGCACCTGATGGACGCGGTGCCGGTGACGCTCGGGCAGGAGTTCGGGGGCTACGCCGCGCAGATGGCCCTGGGTCAGGAGCGCGTGCGCGCGGCGCTCGTGCACGTCGGGCAGATCCCGCTCGGCGGCACCGCCACCGGCACCGGCTTGAACACGCATCCGCGCTTCGCCGAGAAGGTCCGCGCGCGGCTGAAGCGGGAGTCGGGCCTCAAGCAGATCGCCGCGCCGCTCGATCGTTTCGAGGCGCAGGCCAGCCGCGACGCGCTCGTGGAGCTCTCGGGCGCGCTGAAGGTGCTCGCGGTGTCGCTCACGAAGATCGCCGGCGACCTCGCGCTGATGGGCTCCGGGCCGCGCGCCGGCATCGGCGAGCTGTACCTGCCCGAGCTGCTGTAGGGCTCTTCGATCATGCCCGGCACGGTCAACCCGGTCGTGCCCGAGGTCGTGCTGCAGGTCTGTGCGCAGGTGATCGGCAACGACACCGCCATCACCGTGGGCGGGATGCAGGGGCAGTTCGAGCTCAATGTGCGCATCCCGCTGATCGCGCGCAACCTGCTGCAGTCGCTGCACCTGCTCTCCAGCGCCTCGCGCGTGTTCGCCGAGAAGTGCGTCGATGGCATCCGCGCCAACCGCGCCGGCACCAACGCCTCCGCGGGGGCCACGCTCGCCGTGGCCACCGCGCTCAACGGCGCGATCGGCTACGACAGGGGGACCGTGATCGTCAAGAAGGCCACCGAGTCCGGGCGCCCGCTGCGCGAGGTGGCGCTGGAGGAGGGCGTCGACGCGAAGCTGTACGACGAGACGATCGACCTGCGGCGAATCGCCGCAGGGAATCGGTAAGGAAGCCGAAAGAAATCCGGGGGTAGACGGCTCGTAACCGTCCACCCCCGCTGGCAGCTGGGCGATGTGCGCCGCGACGGCGCTATGAGACTTCTATGTCGCCCACTTCGGCTTTAGCGATCTCGATGCCTTTGTATTTCCCTGCTTTACTGCTTTTGCCGCATATTTCGCTGGGGCCTTTGGTTTCCTCGGAGAATCCTTCGACTTCAGCTTTGATTTCGACTTCTTTGGGTGATGTGCCTACATTGGCATAAGTCACAGTCCCTAGTTCTTTGTTGTTCGTGGGTGTGATCGTGATTTCACATGTTTTTTCGGCGGCTTTGATGACTATCGTGTTCTCGACCGTGACGTGGCCGCTCCTTTCGAAGAGGTATTCCGCCTGTGATATTTCAGCAGGCCTTTTGATAAACGCAAATGTACCAAAGCATTTGGCGTATTTGACGGTAGTGCTGAGGGTTTGCAGCAGCGACTGGGCGGCGTTGGCGGTTGAGCTCGCGCTTTCGCATTCGACGGTGCCACCACCGCCGCTTTCAAATACATGAACGCCTTTGTTGACGCCGCTGATTTTCACGGGCGGGTTTTTGGCGACAAAGCCTTTGCGCACTTCGTTGGCGCTCGTCAGCAGTTCCAGGTTGAGAGCGTTGAGCGCTGTTTGAACAGGGGTATAGAACGATGTTGTTCCAGTTCCTCCCGAATGTATCCCTTCCATGAGCACTTCGTTGTTGGATTCGATGAAGAGCCAGGGGCCTCCGCTGTCGCCTTCATCGCGGCTGGCTCCTTTGTCTTCCACCAGTCCCGCGATTTTTAGACCTTTATCGTATGTGACTTTGACCTGGAGGGCTTTGACCTGTCCGCATGTCTGACCAGTGGTTTGCCCCTCGTGGCAGTTGGTGAAACCAACCTCTGACGCGCGTTCTCCCCTTATTGGATAGGAGGTCGTTGAGTCGTTGGTCAATTTCCACTCGGCCGTGAGCGCGAAGACTGGCGTAGCGCCTGCCTGGGCCCAGAATCCTGGTTGTTCGACCTGGATGTCGCCGTAGTCGCCTATCCTGCCGTTGCCTGCCACGAATTCAATGGCGTTGCCAAGCTTGCCTTTGGCTTCTCCCGGTGTGCGGGCAAACCATTCTTCTCCTTTTGCGTCTATGCAGTGTCCGGCTGTGAGAACAAAGGTCTTGTTTTGTTCTCCTCCTCGGCCGATCGCCAGCGGTCCGGCGGTACAAGCGGCGTTGTTGGGGTCCAGTATGTTCACGCCGGAGGCGATCGGCCTTTCACAGTACGCTGTGCCTTTGGTAAATGATTTGCATTTACCCTGCCTATCGGCCTTGATTTCGAGCTGCTGGGGTGGCACGGTGGAGATGCGGACGCCGACGGGTGACAGTGAGGCCTCCCGTTCGAGAGCCGACCGCTGTGTGGCCGCAAGTTCCGTGCTGAGAGTAACGACCACGGCGTTCGACTGCGGCGCGAGCGCGACCTTCATCGGTCCGGGGAGGGCGGCGAGCCTGGCGCTCCAGCGGGCCTCGGTGGAGCTGAGCTGGGCCCAGGTGGAGGCGACGGGCGTCTCGACCACCTGGCTGGACAGGTGCGCGTTGGCGGCGACCTGTTCCGCCGTCCTGCCGGCGGCGGGGGAGACGATGCCGACGTGCAGCTGTGCGGTGGTTGGTTCGAACCACACGCCGGCATAGCTGCTGCCGAGGGCGGTTTCGATCTTGGGTATGAGTTCTGTCTGGGCGATTTCGCTCTGCACCTGGATGGCCTGGTTTGCGCGTTCGGTGGATATGCCCTGGCGGGTGAGCGCTTCGGTCTCGGCCGCGAGCAGCGGGCTCACGTACGGCGCGGGGTACAGCGGGGACGCGAGCGCGGCTGGCGCCGGCATGCTGCCGAGGACAGCGAGCACGGCGCAGGCCGCCAGAGCGCCCAGCAGCGTGCGGGTGTTGGTTGGAAGGGCGATGCGTTTCATACTTGTATCTCCATCTGTTCGGTAGCGGTTGGGTTTCGCGGGTGCTCAGGCCCAGCCGGCCGGCCGGCTGTGCGGCCGTTGCGTTGGTCGAGAGGCTCCGCGATGACCGGATGCGTTATCGATCCCCATTGCCGCCGTCAAGCCCTCGGCGTCGCACCACGGCGGCGCGGGATGCAGGGGCGAGCGCGTGTGTCTGACTTTCGCGTGTCAGACGGCCGCGCCGCTCACCGGCGCGAGCATCCCAGCCAGCAGCAGCCGCGCCCCGGCCTTCGACAGCGGCTCGTTGAGGTTGCCGCACTTCGGCGACTGCACGCACGAGGGGCATCCTCCGGGTCCCGTACAAGGGCACTCGGCGATCAGCGCGTGCGCGTCGCGGCAGAGCTCCTCGAAGCGCAGATAGGCGGTGCGCGTGATGCCAATCCCGCCGGGGTGACCGTCGTAGATGAAGATCGTCGGGCCCTGCGTCTGGGGGTGCAGGTTGGTGGACAGCCCGCCGATATCCCAGCGATCGCACATCGCGAGCAGCGGCAGCACCGCGATCTGGGCGTGCTCGGCGGCGTGCAGCGCGCCCAGTAGTTTCTCCAGGGTGAGTGTCTCGGCGAGAGCGTCGGAGTCGAGCTCGTACCACAGCGCCTGCGTGGAGAAGCTCGTTTCGGGGAGATCCAGCGCGAGGAGATCCACCTGCGCGTGGTCGGCGATACGCCGGCGCTGGTAGGCGAGCACCGTCTCGGTGACGCTCACCTCGCCGAAGGACAGCTTCACGCCCGCCACCTCGCGGCGGTCGAGCAGGCGCTCGATCGCGGTGTCGGTCTCGCGCTTGGGCTGGGTGTACCAGTCGCCGTCGAAGGGCGCCACCAGCGCGCGGCGGTGCTCCAGATCGAGCTCGCGCACCTCGAAGGCGCGTCCCTGATGGTGGTAGACGGCGCCCTGGTGCACCGTGGAGTGGGCGCGCGCCGCCTCTGTCGTGCCCAGCAGCTCGCCGCTTGTCAGCTCGATGATCGCGAAGCTATCTGGGGAGGCCGAGCGCAGCGAGACGCTCGCCGCCGGGTAGTCGCTGGGGTTGCGGAGCACGTAGGTGCCGTGGTCGCGCCGACGCAACCCGCCGGCGCTGACCAGGGTCTCGGCACAGGCCTCCCAACGGGGTCCCAGCATCTTCGCGTCCTCACCTGACAGCGGCGGTCGCTCGGCGGCGGCGCACATCAGGTGGGCCAGGTGAATCTGCGGGCTCTCATGATCGAGGATCGCGGCCTCTACCGGGCGTTCGAGGAAGTCTTCGGGGTGGCGGCAGAAGAACTGGTCGAGTGCGTCTTCACCGGCCACATAAACCGCCAGCCCGCGCCCCCGGCGTCCCGCGCGGCCCCACATCTGGCGCAGCGAGGCGACGGTGCCCGGGAACGTCACCACCACGGCGGCATCGAGCTCGCCGATGTCGATGCCCAGCTCCAAGGCGGTGGTTGTGATCACCGCGCGCAGCTCTCCGCGCATCAGGCGCTCCTCCAAGGCGCGCCGCTGCTGGGGTGTGTAGCCGGCGCGGTAGGGCTCCACGCGCTCGGCCAGCTCCGGGTGCTCAGCGAGCTCTTCGCGCACCATCCGGCTGAGCAGCTCGACGCCCTTGCGCGACTTCATGAAGCAGATCGCCCGCGCTCCCTCGACCACCAGGCGAGCCAGGAGCTCGGCGGCCTCGGCGAGCGCTGAGCGGCGCGTGCCGAGCAGCTCGTCGGTGAGCGGTGGGTTCCACACCGCGATGCGCCTATCCGGTGTGGGAGAGCCGTCCTCGTCGATCAGCCGCACGCCCTCCAGACCCGTGAGGCGCTCGGCCAGTTCCACCGGGTTGGCGATCGTCGCCGATGCGAGCAGGAAGCGCGGCTCGGTTCCGTACGCGGAGGCGATGCGGCGCAGGCGGCGCAGCACGTTGGCGACGTGCGAGCCGAACACGCCGCGGTACACATGCGCCTCGTCCACCACCACGAACGCGAGGTTGGCGAACAGCTCGCCCCAGGCATCGTGGTTGGGGAGGATTCCCACGTGCAGCATGTCTGGGTTGGTCAGCACGACGTTGGCCCGGCGGCGGATCTGCGCGCGCGACTCGCGCGGGGTGTCGCCGTCGTAGATCGCGGGGCGCACCCGCTCGCTCAAGCCGAAGGCGGCCAGCGCGCGCGCCTGGTCCTGGGCAAGCGCCTTGGTGGGGTACAGGTACAGTGCCCGCGCCCGCTTGTCGCGGCAGATGACGTCGAGGGTGGGCAGGTTGAAGCACATCGACTTGCCCGAGGCCGTTCCGGTGGTGACGATCGTTGGACCCTCCCACGCCGTATACAGGGCGGCGGCCTGGTGAGAGTAGAGCTGCGCAATGCCCATCCGCTCGAGCGCACTCAGCACATCGGGGTGCAGCTCGGCGGGTGGATCCACGAGCTGAGCTGGGTGGGCGGGATCCCATCCCCCGCGCGACTCCCGTACCAGGCGTCCGTCCTGGCGACCCTCGTCGAGCAGCGCGCTCCACGGCTCGGTTGCACGTTCGATGGCCACGGATTGCGATAGTAGAGGCGATGGCACCGACGGCGGCCGAGCGCTGGGCGAAAGCGCGCACCTTCCACCATTCTGCCTACCCGGCGGCACGGATCGCGGCCGAGCGCACCCAGAGCGTGTCGGTGTGCCTGCCCGCGCGCGAGTGCGCCGCCACCGTCGGTGAGATCGTGGGCGCGCTCGTGGGGCTGCGCGAGATGGGGGCGATCGACGAGATCGTCGTGATCGACGCAGGCTCGCGCGATGGCACCGCCGCGGTGGCGCGAGGAGCCGGGGCGACGGTGCACCAGGAGGCCGAGTTGCTGCCCCAGTTCGGTCCCGTGCTGGGCAAGGGCGATGCGATGTGGCGCGCGCTGAGCGTGCTCCAGGGCGAGCTGGTGTGCTTCATGGACGCCGACACCGCGGGCTTCTCTCCCGAGGCGCACTTCGCCACCGGCCTGCTGGGGCCGCTCGTGTGCGAGCCGGGGGTTGCGTTCGTGAAGGCCTTCTACCGCCGCCCCTTCGAGCACGGGGGCGTGGCGCTGCACGAGGGCGGCGGGCGCGTGAACCACCTGCTCGCGCGCCCCGCGCTGGAGCTGTTCTACCCCGAGCTGGCCGGTGTGCGCCAGCCGCTCGCGGGGGAGATCGCCGCGCGGCGCGAGCTGCTGGAGAGCCTGCCGTTCACCACCGGCTATGGCGTGGAGATGGCGATGCTCTTGGACGTCTGGAGGAGGTTGGGAGGGGAGGGGGTCGCGCAGGTCGATTTGGAGGTTCACAGGAACAGTCACCGCTCCCTGGAGGCGCTCGCGCCGATGGCGCGCACCGTGCTCGCGACGATCGCCCAGCGCCTGCAGCGAGATGGGCGGTTGAACGGATTGGAGCTGGACGAGGCGCTCGTGGAACGGCCGCCGCTGGCGGAGGTGCGGTTGTCGGCTCCTGCGGCGTTGCCCGCCGCCGAGCGCACGAGCGAGCAGCGGGGGGCCGCCCGGTGAAGCCCCGCTGCCTGTACCTCGACCTCGACGGCACGCTGCTCGGACGCGGCGCCTCGCTGCTGCACGACGGCGAGGGCGAGGTCTCGCTCGATGGGGTGCGCGCGGTGCAGGCCTGCCTGCGCGCCGATGTGGAGGTCGTGCTGATGTCCGGCCGGCGCCCCGCCACGCTCGCTGAGGACGCGCGGCTGTTGGGCCAGCGCTCCTACATCTACGAGGCCGGCGCGTGCGTGGTGATCGAGGGGGAGGAGCACTGGCTGACCGGAGAGCTGCTGCCCGGCGAGCTGTCGATCGCCGAGCAGATCGAGCGCTCGGGCGCTCCGGCGCTCCTGCTGGAGCGCTACGCGGGCCGGTTGGAGTACCACGAGCCGTGGCACACCGAGCGCGAGGTCTCACACCTCTTTCGCGGGCTGGTGGACTCGCTGGAGGTGGATCGCCTGCTGCGCGAGCACGGCCACGGCGACCTGCGCCTGCTGGACAACGGGGTCGTCAATCGCCGCTCGCCGGCGCTCGCTGAGCTGCCGCACGTGCGCGGCTACCACCTCGTGCCCGCGGCGGCCTCGAAGGCGAACGCCGTCGCCTTCCACCGCCGGGTGCGCGGGTACGCCCGCGAGGAGACCTTCGCGGTGGGCGACTCGCGCGAGGATCTCGCGTGCGCCGAGCACGTGGGCGCGTTCTGGCTGGTGGCCAACGCCGTGCGACGCGACCCCGGGATGCGCGAGGCGATGGCGGGCGTTCCCAACGTGCGGGTGAGCGAGGCGGAGCACGGGGCCGGCGTCTATGAGGCCGTCGTACAGACGCTCCTCAGCGGTGGGAGCGCGGCTTGAAACGATTGGCGCGCCACTGCCAGTTTCAGCCGCTCAGGGCGATCGCTCAGGTCGTCTTCATCGGCTTCGGGGTCGCGAAGGGCTCCATCTCGCTGATCGGGTACCCAAAGGCGATCTTCGGGTAGGCATTGGCATGGACATCGATCGCCACGTCCAGCAGATAGGGGCCCTCGGCAGCCCACATCTCGCTCACGGCGCTCGCGACCGCGGCGGGCTCTTCGACGCGCCGGCCGGGAATCCCATAGGCGGCGGCCACGGCGGGAAACGGGGGGGCGGAGTAGCCCCATAGAGAGGACTGGTAGCGGCCGTCGAAATAGGACTCCTGAAGCTGGCGCACCATCCCATGACAGTTGTTGTTGAGGATGACCATCTTGATCGGGAGGCGATTGCGAGCCACGGTCTGGAGCTCCTGGATGTTGAGCTGGAAGCCGCCGTCTCCGGCGATCAGCACGATCGGAGCGTCGTCGGCGAAGGCGGCTCCGATCGCCATCGGCAGGCCGGAGCCCATGGCGCCCATGCCTCCCGAGGTGAGGAAGCGCTGGTGGCCACACAGCTGCAGCGACTGGGCCGCCCACATCTGGTGCTGGCCCACGTCGGCGACGTAGGCCGCCGCGCGGGGATCGCCGGAGAGCTGGTGCATGAGCAGATTGGGATTGATGCCCTCGATGCCGGGGAGCTCGCCCGTGTCCGGCCATTCGCTCGCGAGCTCGTCGAGCTCGGCGCGCCAGGTCTCATAGCGCGGCTCGGCGGGCTCCCGCGCGAATCTTGCCAGCGCGGCGATCGCGGGCGCGAGCTGCGCGATCACGGCATGGCAGCCGCTGAGGCGATTGTTGACCTCGCCGGGGTCGCAATCGACGTGGTGAATCGTACGGCCGGCCATGAAGGCATCGGTATCGGCGCCGGTCTGACGGATGTCCAAGCGACTGCCGAGCACCAGCAGCGCGTCGCAGCGCGATAGCGCGATGTTCGCCCAGCGATTGCCGTAGGTTCCGATCAGCCCGACGCGCAGCGGGTCGGCGAATGGGAGCGCGTCCATTCCCATCAGCGAGTGCACCACCGGCACGCCCAGCCGGTCGACCAGCTCGCGGAAGCCGGAGACCGCCCGCGCCGTGCGCAGGCCGCCGCCGGCGAGGATCAGCGGACGCTCGGCTCGCTCCAGGTCTCTGAGGATGGGAGCGACGAGCTCCTCCTCGAGCGCCGGCTCGGCGGCGGGCTCCGGCGTGCGCGCCGGCGGCGGAACGTCGATCTCGGCTCCCTGCAGGTCCAGGGGGATATCGACCAGAACGGGCCCGGGACGACCGGCCAGCGCGAGCTCGAAGGCCTCGGCGAGGCGCCGCGGCAACTCCTCGCTTGTTTCTATCTTCCATGCTGCCTTGACGATCGGAGAGACCATCGCCACCACATCGGTTTCCTGGAAGCCGAGCTGGCGGATGGGGCGGTCGCGCTTGTGCTCGGAGCGGCGGACCTGGCCGGTGATGAAGACCGCTGGGGTGGAATCGAAGTGACAGCTGCCAAGCGCTGTGAGGAGGTTGAGCGCGCCGGGGCCGCTGGTGCCCATGGCCACGCCCGGAACTCCGGTGATACGTGCATGGCCCTCGGCGGCGAAGCCGGCCGCCTGCTCGTGGTGGCAGCTGACGATTCGCACTCGCCCGGCGCGATACAGCGCGTCGATGATGTTGACGATCGCCCCGCCGGACACTTCATAGACGGCGTCGACGCGCTGCGACGCGAGGAACTCCGCGATCCAATCCGCAGCCAGCAACTATGCCCCTTCGAGCGCGGCGGTTGGCTTGCCGGCTCCTCGCGCCGCCGGTGCGCGGCGAGCGGCGAACACATCGTGAAAGCTCTCGATCATGAAGTCCAGTTCGGCGGAGCGAAGGCCCGGGTAGACACCGACCCAGAAGACACGGTTCATGATGAAGTCGGCGACGGGGAGATCGCCGATGTGGCGGTGCTCGGCGTTCAGGTAGGCCGGCTGGCGAAGCAGGTTGCCGCCGAAGAGCAGACGCGTGGCGATCTTGCGCTCGTTCATGAAGCGCAGGATCCAGTCGCGATCGACGGGCGAGTCCTCGCGCAGGGCGACGGGGAAGCCGAACCAGCTCGGGTCGCTGTGCGGGGTCGGCTCGGGCAGGATCAGGTATTCCTCCAGGTCGGAGAGCCCCTCGAGCAAACGCTTGAAGTTCGCTCGCCGGGCGGCCGTGAATGCCTCGAGCTTGTCCAGCTGCGCCACGCCGACCGCCGCCTGCATGTCGGTCAGCTTGAGGTTGTAGCCGATGTGGGAATAGACGAACTTGTGGTCGTAGCCGCGCGGAAGGTCGCCGAGCTGGTGGTCGAAGCGCTTGCCGCAGGTGTTCTCCTTGCCGGGATCGCACCAGCAGTCGCGGCCCCAGTCGCGGAAGGACTCGGCGAGCACCTTCAGACGGCCTTTGTTGGTCAGGACGCAGCCGCCCTCGCCCATCGTGATCTGATGAGCCGGGTAGAAGCTGATCGAAGCGAGATCGCCGAATTTCCCGACCGGCTGCCCGCGGTAGGTGGAGCCGAGCGCGTCACAGCAGTCCTCGATCAGCCACAGGTCGTGCTCGGCGGCGAAGGCGGTGACCGCGTCGAGGTCGAAGGGGTTGCCGAGCGTATGGGCGACGGCGATCGCCCGCGTGCGGTTCGAGAGCGCTGCCTCGAGCATCGTCACGTCGATGTTGTAGGTGGGGATCGTGACGTCGACGAACACCGGCACCAGCCCGCTCTGGATGATCGGGTTGACCGTCGTGGGGAAGCCGCTGGCGACGGTGATCACCTCGTCGCCGCGCTTCAGGCGCTGGGACCCCAGCTTGGTGGACGTCAGGCAGGAGAGGGCGAGCAGGTTGGCCGAGGAGCCCGAATTGACGAGCAGCGCGTGACGCCGGCCGTGCAGGCGCGCGAAGCGGCGCTCGAACTGCTCGGCCCAGCGGCCCGCGGTCAGCCAGAGGTCCAGCGAGGCATCGACGAGGTTCGTGAGCTCGTGGTGGTCGAAGACGCGACCGGCGTAATGCACCTCGGTCTCGCCGGGCAGGAACTCGTGCCGCGCGAACTGTGCGCCGTGGTAGTCGCGAACCAGGTCCAGGATCTGGCGGCGCAGCTGCTCAGCCTGATCGGGATCGCCGTTCAGATGTGTTGCCTCGAGCGGTTCCATAGTGACTTGGTCGGAATCTACTGATCATCAGGATGAAGTCAAACGGCCTCCCCGGCGCTCATCTGGGGCGCGGCGCGCGTGTCTCCAGCTCCGCAAACGCCGCCACGCTCGCCGCAATGGATTGGGTCCCCAGCCACCCTTTCCCCAACCACCCGAG
>JBIOES010000018.1:0-23706 GCA_044446265.1 Solirubrobacterales bacterium | reverse complement strand
CTTCTGGAGTCCTTGCGCGCGTGTCGAGCAGGTGGTAGTCGACGTGGAAGCGCTCCACGTCGCGCACGTCGCCCTCGCCGGCCACCTGCACCGCCTTGATGACCTTCGCGCCGGTGCGCCGGGCCGCCTCGACGCAGAATGCCGGCCCCTCGTCGCCGTGCAGCTGGAGCAGCGTCAAGCCGAGCTCTTCGCTGGTCCGCTCGATCTGCTCCAGCGGGGCGTTGACGAACACCCCGCACAGCTCCACGCGGCGGCGCAGCACGGCCGCGATGCGCCCCGCCTCCTCGATCGAGCAGCGCCGGGGGCTGGGCTCGTAGAAGACCATCCCCACCGCCCACGCGCCCAGCTCGACCGCCAGCTCGGCGTCCTCCAAGCGAGTTATGCCACAGATCTTCACGTTGGGGCCCATTGGCCCTCACGTTAGAGGCTCTTCGCTATTCGGGCGTGCTCGGGTTCGGCACCGAACTGGGGCGCGTGCCGAGCGTGACCGTGACGGTCTTGTGTTCGTAGCTGCCGTCGCCCTTGGCGCGCAGCAGTTCGATCGAGGCGGTGTCGCCGGGCTTCTTGGCGGAGATGGCGCTGCCGAGGGCTTCGGAGCTCGTCACCGGCTTGCCATCGATGCCCACGATGATGTCGCCGCCCACCGCAACCTGGCCACCCGCGACCTGGCCGCTGAGGCTGCCGCCGCGGATGCCAGCCTTCGCGGCAGGGGTGCCGGGCTGGACGCTCTGCACGAGCGCGCCGCTCTTGACGGGCAGGTTCAGCGCCGAGAGGGAATCGTCGACCGTGAGGGAAGTCAGGCCGAGGTAGGCGCCGCGCACGGTGCCGCCCTTTTCGAGCTGCGGCAGCTCGGTCTTGGCGGTGTTGATCGGGACGGCGAAGCCGATGCCCACGCTGCCGCCGCCGCTGCCGCCGGTCTCGATCTGGGAGTTGATGCCGATCACCTGTCCGGAGGCGTTGAGCAATGGGCCTCCCGAGTTGCCGGGGTTGATCGGCGCGTCGGTCTGCAGGACGTTCGAGATCGTGAAGCCGTTGGGCGCGGTGATGTGGCGCTGCAGCGCGGAGATCACGCCCGTGGTCAGCGTGCGGTCCTGGCCGAAGGGATTGCCGATCGCCAGCGCCGGGTCCCCAACCTGCACCTTGCTGGAGTCGCCGAGCGTCAGCGGGTGCAGCGTGAGGCCGTCGGTCGGGATGCGCAGCACCGCGAGGTCGTTGGAGGGGTCCTTGCCGACCACCTGCGCGTTGACGGTCTTGCCTTCTTCGAGGCTCACCGTGACCTTCACTGCGTTCTCGACCACGTGCCAGTTGGTGAGGATCGTGCCGTTCTCGCCGATCACGATGCCCGAGCCGGTCGCGGTGCCCTGCTGCTGCTGGGATTCGCCGCCTCCGCCGAAGAGGCCGAATGGCGATTCGGTCTGCTTCACGATCGTCGAGGTCACCAGGACCACTCCGGGCGCGTCGCGCACGTAGATGTCGTGCGGCGTCAGCGCCTTGCTTTCCGAGGAGGCGTTGGAGGGCGCCAGCGGCGCGGCCGCCTGGATCGTGGTCACCGTCTTGGAGGACCCCAGCCCACCCGCGATCGCGATCACGGCGGCGACCAGCGCGCCGCCAACGAGGGCCGAGACAAAGGGGATTGCGAACATGCGGTTCATGTACGAGAGGATGCCCGACCGCTATGAAGGCGATCTAAAGGCTTGCATCGAAGCGGCTAAAAGGTTTTCGCGGCGGTCGCTAAACGGTTCTGGGGCGGTCGCTAAAGGTACACAGCTCGCGCAAAGCCTGCTCTGGATCGCTCGCGCGCATCAGCGACTCCCCCACCAGCACCGCCTGCACGCCCTCCTCGCGCAGGTCGCGCAGCTGCTCGGCGGTGGCGATCCCCGACTCCGAGACGACCACCGTTCCCGGCGGAATCTCGTCAAGCAGTCGCGAGGTGCGCTGCACATCCACGCTGAAATCGCGCAGGTCGCGGTTGTTGATACCCACCAGATCGGCTCCGGCCTCGAGCGCCACGCCGAGCTCGCGGGCGTCGTGAACCTCCACCAGCACATCCAGGCCCAGCTCACGGGCCTCCGCGTACAGCTCAGCCAGTCGCGCCGGCTCGAGCGCCGCGACGATCAGCAGCACCGCGTCCGCGCCGGCCGCGCGCGCCTCGTGCAGCTGGTAGGGGTCGAGGATGAAGTCCTTGCGCAGCGCCGGCAGCGCACACGCCGCGCGCGCCGCGCGCAGATCCTCCAGCGATCCTTCGAAGTGAGGACCCTCGGTGAGGATCGAGAGCGCCGCCGCGCCGCCACGCTCGTACGCGGTGACCATCTCGCGCACATCGGGGTTCTCGCGCAGCGTGCCCGCCGAGGGCGAGCGGCGCTTGAACTCGGCGATCACCGCGATGCCGGGGCCAACGAGCGCCTCGCGAAAGCGCCGGGTGGGCGGGGCGCTCTCCGCGTGCAGCTCCGCGGCGGGCAGCCGGCGTCTGCGCTGCTCGACCTCGCCGCGCGTGCTGGCCAGGATCTCCTCCAGGACCGTGCTCAACGCGCTGCCTCAACCGGCGCGTGTCTCCGACTGGCCTGCACGTACCCCTCCAGCGCGCGCGCCGCCGCTCCCTCGGCAAGCGCCGCCCGGGCAGCCTCCACGCCCTCGGCGATCGAGTCGGCTCCTGCGCCCACGTAGATGGCGGCGCCGGCGTTGATGAGCGCCAGGTCGGCGCGCGCGCCAGACTCGCCTCCGAGGATCGCGCGCGTCACCGCTGCATTCTGCTCGGGTGTGCCACCCTCGTAGTCGCGCGGGGCCAGCTCGATCCCGACGTCGGCGGGCACGAGCGTGAAGGCGCGCAGCTCCCCGCCGCTCACCTCGATCATGCGCGTGGCCGCGGAGGTGGAGATCTCGTCGAGACCGTCCTCGCTGGAGACGACCAGCGCGCGCTCCACACCCAGCAGCGCCAGCGCCCCGGCGACGGTCTCCTGGAAGGCCGGGTCGGACACGCCGATCAGCTGGCGCGTCGCCCCCGCGGGGTTGGTGAGGGGGCCGAGCAGGTTGAAGACCGTTCGCACCGCCAGATCGCGGCGCACGGGCACCACGAAGCGCGTGGCGGCGTGGTGGGCGGGGGCGAACATGAACCCGAACCCCGCCTCTTCGATGCACGCGCCGACGCCGGCCGGGTCGAGCTCGATGCGCTCGCCCAGCGCCTCCAGCACGTCGGCCGAGCCCGAGGAGGAGGTCGCCGAGCGGTTGCCGTGCTTGGCGACCGCGCAGCCGGCGCCCGCCGCGATCAGCGCGGCCGTCGTGGAGACGTTGAACGTGCGCCGCCCGCCGCCCGTGCCGGCGGTGTCGAGCAGGTCGGTCCGCTCGATGGGCACCGCAGCCGCGAGCGCGCGCATCGTGCGCGCCATCCCCGCGAGCTCATCGACCGTCTCACCCTTGGTGCGCAGCGCGATCAGGAAGCCCGCGATCTGCGTCTCGGAGACCTCGCCCCCCATGATCTCCGCGAGCACCTCCGCCGCCTCGTCGGCGCTCAGGTCCCGCTTGGAGGCGAGCGCGTCGATGGCACGGGTGAGGATTTCGTTGGGCATCGGCCGGTCAGGCGAGGAAGTTGGCGAGTAGCGCCTTGCCCTCGTCGGTGAGCACGGACTCGGGGTGGAACTGCACGCCCTCCGCGGGCAGCTCGCGGTGGCGCAGCGCCATCAGCACGCCATCGCCGCGCGCGGAGGACTCCAGGCACGGGGGCAGCTCGGGGTCCACCACCAGCGAGTGGTAGCGCCCGACCGTCAGCGGCGTGGAGAGCCCCTCGAAGATCGTGCGCCCGTCGTGCTCGATCGTCGTGGCCTTGCCGTGCACGGGCGGATGCAGGGAGACGCGCCCGCCGAACGCCTGCGCCATCGCCTGGTGGCCGAGGCACACGCCGAGCGTGGGCACGCCCGCTTCGGGCATCCGCCGCACCACCTCCAGGGAGATGCCCGCCTCATCGGGCGTGCACGGGCCTGGTGAGACAACGCAGCGGTCGTATTCGCCGCCCAGGAGCTCATCGACGGTGGCGCGGTCGTTGCGCACGGTCTCGACCTCGGCCCCCAACTCGCCCAGGTACTGCACGAGGTTGTAGGTGAAGGAGTCGTAGTTGTCGATCACCAGGATGCGCACGGTCACCCCCAATCCTCCTGCTGGCAGGCCAGCTCGATCGCGCGCATCGCGGCGGTGGACTTGGCGACGGACTCCTCGTACTCGTACGCGGGCTTGGCGTCGGCAACGGTGCCCCCGCCGGCCTGCACATGCGCGACGCCATCCTTGATGACGACGGTGCGGATGTGGATCGCGGTGTCGAGGTCGCCGCCGTAGGAGAGGTACCCAATCGCGCCGCCGTAGCCGCCGCGCTTGATGGGCTCGAGCTCGTCGATGATCTGCATCGCGCGCACCTTCGGCGCCCCCGAGAGGGTGCCCGCGGGGAGCACCGAGCGCAGCGCGTCCATCGCCCCAACATCCTCCCGCAGGGTCCCCGAGACGGAGGAGACGATGTGCATCACATGGCTGTAGGACTCGATCTCCATCAGCTCGTCCACGGCGACCGAGCCGTACTCGCACACGCGGCCGAGGTCGTTGCGCCCGAGGTCCACCAGCATCACGTGCTCGGCGCGCTCCTTCTCGTCGGCCAGCAGCTCCACCGCGATGCGCCGATCCTCCTCCGGCGTGGCCCCGCGCGGGCGCGTGCCCGCGATCGGGCGCGTGGAGACGTGACGAC
Source organism: Solirubrobacterales bacterium (assembly GCA_044446265.1). GTDB lineage: Bacteria > Actinomycetota > Thermoleophilia > Solirubrobacterales > Solirubrobacteraceae > Palsa-744. The sequence continues at coordinate 18,983 of JBIOES010000018.1, read as the reverse complement.
CGCTGACCGTGAGTAGCGGCTCCGGCGAGGCGCCCGCCACCTGGAAGTCGCCGAAGTCCAGGAAGTACATGTAGGGCGAGGGGTTCACCGCGCGCAGGCCCCGGTAGATCGAGAAGGCCTCCACCGGCACCGGCGCGGACCAACGCTGGGAGGGCACCACCTGGAAGGCGTCTCCCGCGTAGATGTACTCTACGATGCGAGCCACCATGCCTTCGAAGTCCCCGCGCGACATGTTGGACTGAAAGTGGGGCGCCTGGAGCCGCGCGGCCCCGCGCGGAGCCCCCGGCACCGGACCGGCGAGCCGCGCCTTGACCTCGGCGATGCTCTGCGCAGCCGTCGCGTGGGCGCGCTCGGGGTCGGGCTCGGCGTCCAGATCGGCGTTGGCCACGATCGTAACGGTGTGCTTGAGGTGGTCGAAGACGACCAGCACGCCGGAGAGCATCAGCGCCATGTCCGGCAGTCCAAGCGGATCCGGGTTGGGCTCCCGCAGGGGCTCCACGGTGCGCACCAGGTCGTAGCCGAAGAAGCCGACGGCGCCGCCGAGGAACGGGATCCCTCCATCCGCCGCGGACCCGCCTGCATCCGCCGCGCCCAGCGGCGCCTGGCGAAAGCGGGCCACCTGCGCGGCCGCCAGCTCGTAGGGGTCGCCCTCATCCCCCAGCGACCAGCGCAGCACCGAGCGGGGCTGGAAGCCGATGAAGGAGAAGCGGCCCATGCGCTGGCCCTGCTCGGCGGACTCCAGCAGGAAGCAGGGCTCCCCGGGCGCCAACTCGCGCAGCTTCAGAAAGGCCGATACCGGCGTCTCGCAGTCGGCGATGAAGCTCTCGCAGACCGGGATCAGGTTGTGCGACAAGCTAGCGACGGCGCTCATCGAGCACCCGCTCGGCGTCGGCCAGAGTGCGCCCGCGGCTGTGCAGCAGCACCAGCAGGTGGTAGAGCACGTCGGCGGCCTCTTCGTCCACGCGCGCGTCGGACTCTTCACGCGCGGCGCGTGCGACCTCCTCGGCCTCCTCCATCACCTTGTCGCCGATCAGCGGCGGATCCTCGAGCAGGGCGACGGTGTAGGAGCCCTCCGGGCGCTCGGCGGCGCGCCGGCGCAGCGTGCGCTGCAGGGCGGGCAGCGCCTCGTGCGGCGCGGGCGGCTCCAGCTGCCCGCGGTGAAAGCACGTGCGCTCGCCCGTGTGGCACGCGGGGCCGGCGGGGACCACGAGCGCCAGCACCGTGTCGCCGTCGCAATCCATGCGCAGCGCCCTCACGGCCTGGGTGTGCCCGGAGGTCGCACCCTTGTGCCACAGCTCGCCGCGCGAGCGGCTCCACAGGTGCAGTTCTCCCGTGGCGCGCGTGCGCGCGAGCGCCTCAGCGTTCATGTAGGCCACCGTTAGCACCTCGCCGGTGTCCCAATCCTGCACCACGCAGGGCACGAGACCGCGCTCGTCGTAGGCAAGCGGCATGTCGAACCCGTCACCGACAGATATAGGCATCCGCGCAATTGTAGGTGCATCATGCTGTCGGGATGGCATCGCTCTTGGATCGCAGGCTGATCGTCGTCACCGGCAAGGGCGGTGTCGGCAAGACCACCATCGCCGGAGCCCTGGGCCTGCTGGCCGTGGGCCAGGGAAGACGCGCGATCGTCGTCGAGGTCGGCGAACGTCGGCGACTGCCCGCGATGCTGGGGCGCGAGCAGACCTCCGATCCGAGCGAAGAGGTCGAGTTGGGCAAGGGGCTCTCGAGTCTTTCGATCGACCCCGATCGCGTGCTCGCCGACTGGCTGCGCGCATTGGGGGGCCGCTTCTCGGCCCGCGTGCTGATGTCGAGCTCGACCTTCCAGTACTTCGTCGCCGCTGCCCCGGGCGCGAGGGAGATCCTGAGCATGGTGAGGGTCTTCGAACTGACCGAGCAGCGACGCGAGGCCCGCGGGCGCAGGCGCGCCGGACACGACGTGGTGATCCTCGACGCGCCCGCCACCGGCCATGCGCTGGCGCTGCTGAGCTCACCCCAGACATTCGCCGCGCTCGCGCGCGTGGGGCCGATCGCCAGCCAGTCGCGCCTTGTCGGCGAGCTGCTCCGGGACCCCGAGCGCACCGGGTACGTGGCCGTCGCCCAGGGCACCGAGATGGCCGTCTCCGAGACGCTTCAGCTGCGCGAGCGCCTGCACGAGCAACTGGGCCGGGGGCTCGACGCGGTGGTCGTCAACGCCACGCTGCCCCGGCGCTTCGACGAGCGGGAGCGGCAACGCATCGCCGGCCTCGATCCCAGCCACGCCGCGGTCCGCTCGGCGATGCTCGCGGCTCACGCCATCCACGAGCGTTCGCGGGTGCAGCACAACCAGATCGCCCGCCTGCGCCGGCGGGGCCTACGCGTGCTGGGCGTGCCGTTCCTGTTTCAGCCCGAGCTCGACCGGGCGGCGATCGAGCGGATCGCCGTGCGCTTGCGGCGCGGGCTCTGAGAACGCGCCCGCGCCTCGATCGCCGCGCTTCGAGAACGCCCTGACGGCGCGCCAGCCGGGCGCAGACGACCTCCCTGCGGAGGACCTCTCTCTACAGCTGCGCCTGCGCGAGTGCGCCGATCCGCTCGGCGGCCGCCTCCACGAGCGGCCCAACGAGGGTCCCCAGCTGCTTACGCGAGAATGCCTCGCAGGGCGCCGCCACCGCGACCGCCGCCAGCGCCAGCCCCTGCTCGTCCAGCACCGGCGCGGCGATCGCGCGCAGGCCGGGCGCCTGCTCCTCGTCGCTCACCGCGACGCCGGCCTTGCGCACCCGCTCCAGCTCGACCCGCAGCTGCTTCTTGCTGGTGATCGCGTTGGGACCCTGCTGGGAAAGCGTCAGTTCGCCGATCAGCGCATCCTGCTGGTGTAAGGGCAGATACGCCAGCAGCACCTTGCCCATCGCCGTGCAGTCGAGCGGCTGGCGCGCGGCCAGCCCCAGATCGAGGTCGGCGCCGTGCTGGCCTTGGCGCCACCCCCGCAGCCGCTCGATGTACCTGATCTGCGTGCCATCGAGGATCGCCATCGAGACGGTGCGGCCGGTCTGCGCGCGCAACCGCACCAGCGACTCGTGTGCTTGGCGGCGCAGCGTCATCGAATCCAGCAGCGCCAACCCGAGGTCGGCCACGCGCGGAGCCAGGCGGTACTGGCGCGCGTGGTCCTGTTCGAGGTAGCCCAGCGCCACGAGCGTCGCCGCGTAGCGGTGGGTGGTGGAGCGGGTCATGTTGAGCTCGTCGGCGAGCGCGGCGATGCCCATCTGAGGACGCTCGGCGCGGAAGCAATCGAGGATCGCCAGGCCAGCCACCAGCGAGGAGGAGAACCTCGCCGCCTCCCCCAGCTCCGACGTCGCGCGCGAGGCGGGCGTGGCGTGGGCGTTGCTCGGTGACTTGCTGGACTGCTTGGCGTCGGCCATGTCAAGCTTGATTACAGGACTGTGCCTTGTTTGGCAAGCCAGGCGAGCACGTCGATCGCGTTGCGGCGGGGAATCGGGACGGGGTAGAACACCCTGTCGATCACCCCTTCGTGAGCGATGAACGTGAGACGGGAGTACGCCCGCCCCCCGCTCGCGGTGGGCACCGTGGGCAGATCGATCGCCTCAGCCAGATCCAGCGCACAGTCGCTCAGCAGCGGAAATGCAAGGCGCTCGCGGCGGGCGAACCGCCGCTGAGCCTCCGGCTCGGCGCCGCTGATGCCAACCACTCCGAACCTGCGCGCGGCAAGGCGCGGAGCGTGCTCGCGAAAGACGCGGCTTTGCACCGTGCACCCGCTGGCGAGCAGCCCATCGGGATCCTCGGGAACCTCGTGCAGGGTTTCTGTCCCGGGGTGCACATACACCACCACGGGCTGGGTGGTGAGCATCGCCAGGTCCAGCTCGCCTCCCGTCGTGGAAGGCAGACGCAGCGAGGGCAGCGGCTGCCCGAGCAGGGAGTGCACCAGCTCGCCGTCGCTGAGCGCCCAGGTCGCCTCCTCCTCCAGGTGTCGCGCCCGGGTCAGCATCGGCCACCCACAGCGCGGGCCGGGCTTGCACGCCCGGCCCGCTGTGGAGCGCCTCGAAGCAGCGGAACACCGGGCCTGCCATCCCTGACAGGGCTGCCTGCACGGTGCCCCTCCCCCCCGTGCTCGAAAGCCGCGACCCGACTGGTGTGTTTGTCCCGCATTGCCTTACGCTCCATCATGGCCGACGGCCCGGTCACCCTCAATACACAGGTGAAAAATTCGTTTTGAGCGTCATCGGCCGCATATTCGGGGCGCCTTGACCCTCTCACGGGGCGCTAAGCGGACTGCTGACCATAGGCGATCCGCCACAGCCGCAGCACCGGCACCAGCAGCCGCGCGAGCGGGCCGCCCGCGCGAAGCAGTCTCGCGGTCGTCGCGCGCATGTTGGGCGCACGGGTGCTGTCCTTCGACAGGTACATCGCCATCATGCAGGCCACGATCACGGCGTGGCGAGGGCCGTTGCGCAAGGTTCGCGCTTCATGCGTCGATCGCCTCAGGAACTCGCAGATCCGCTGCGTCGCGATTTCCTCGCTGGGATAGTGCGCGATGTAGCTGTGAGCGCCCCTCGCGAGATCCTCGGTCAGATCGCCAAGGCTGTCGAGCATCGTGCCCGCCAGGGAGATCCATCGATAGGAGGCGTAGACCTCGGCCCCATCGCGCTCGCTCACCCTTGGTTCGGCCGCGAGCGCCAGCAGAGCGTGAACGCCGAGCCATGCGCTCGCGGCTCCGGTCAGCTCGAACCAGCTCAGCCCGTCTTCTCCCGGGAACTCCCTTCCGGCCCACTGCCTGAGCGCCGCATCGCGCCGCGCCGGGTCGGGCTCGTGATTGAAGCTCTGAACCTGAGCGAGCATCGCGACGCGGATCGCAAGCGAGCGGACACGCCAGTAGGACGGCAGCGAAGCAGTGCTCTCCCTGCACGTCCCGACGAGCGCGTGCAGATACCCGTCGTCCTGCCAGTGGTGGCGATAGTAGTCGCAGGCAGTCCGGTCGAAGTCGAGCGCATCGACCATCGCCATGTGCAGTCCACGACCGATCGAGGCGCCCGCGGACACGCTGCGCTCATCGACGCTGTCGAGAAAATCGGCCATGAACTCGTAGGCCACGAGCAGGCGCAGCAGACGGGGATTGCGCCGGCGGGCGAGGATCGAGAACAGGGCCGCGCCGTCGGCATTCGCGCGGGTGCTCGCGAACAGCTCGAGCGCGTCCTCTCGCAGTGGTGCATCCGGGATCGTGAGCGCTCTCGCCTGCCACGCACGAGCGTCGCGGGCGACATTTGGCAAGCCCCACAGCAACTCATGCGCCGTGGCGGCGAGGAGCGCCCAGAGCTGTCCGAGGAAGCGGCTCCCCGAACCGAGCATGTGTTCAGAACGCAAGATGATCCAGGAGGCTAATCAGGCGATCGGTCGGCCCGATGACGCTCGAGGATTCGAGCCAACCACCCCCTTGGTCAGCCGATTGGCCCTCCCCAATCGCCTGTCAATCTTGAAGATCGAGCGCCGGGCGCACACGCACCGCGAGATAGCCCGGAAGGGCGATGATGAGAACCGCGACCGCAGTGACCAGCGCCAGGCTGCCGATCGCCACGAGAGCCCCGACCGAGAACACGACGGGGAAGCCGGTGACGGCTGCGAGCGCGTGGCTCAGCAGCAGCTGTCCGTAGATCCCGAACACCGCGCCGATCGAGCAGCCCGCGCCAAGCAGCAGAGCGCTCTCGAGCAGAAGCGCGCGCCACAGGATGCCTCTGCTGAAGCCATCGACCTTCATGTCGGCAAGTCGGGGACGACGCTGCCAGATCATCGCTCCCATCGCCGCGGCGGTCGCCAATACCGCGGCGATCAGCACCAGGGTGGCGATCTGCGTCAGGCGCGAGAGTCCCTGGCGACTCGTCGCGCGCTGTCTCTGTTCGCGCTGGTGGGCGGTCTCCACCAGGAGCCCCGACGCAGGCCCCAGCGCCCGCTCGATGGCGCGGCGTCCCGCTTGCGCACCGATACCGGAGCCAAGCGTGACGTTGTACGCGCTCGCCTCGCCACTGCCCCATGCGCGGGCATAGTCATCCGCATTCAGCATGATCACGCCCGGTGGCCATCCCACGTTTGTGCTGAGCGCGGCGACACGCAACGTCATCGGCTGGGGCGACGGCAACGAGAAGGACTCGCCGATCCGCAGATGGAGTTCGTCGGCGATCGCCTTCGAGATGACAGCCCAGCCACCCCGTCGAAACCTGGCGGTCGCGCTCGCGAGATCGCCACTCACAAGCTGACTCCCCGGTATCGGATCGGCCGCGGCCACCGGAGGAGCCACCACCCACACTCGGCGATTGCCATAGTCCAGGAACCCAGCCCGGAAGAGACGGACGGTCTGAATCCCCGGCAGACGCCTGAGAGCGCCCGCGGCCGTCGGCTGAAATGGCGTTGTCGCAAGCAGATTCTGGGATCCCGCGGCGGTTACCCATATGTCCGCGACCGCAGCCAGATCGTGAGAAGCGCGGTCCAGCCCGCGCTGGAGGTTCGCGTGGGCTCCCTGGATCGCAACGCTGCCGAACACCGCGATGGCCCCCGTGGCGGCGATCGCCAACGAGCGCGCCCGGTTGGCGCGCGAGCGCAACTCGATCACCGCGAGGTATGGCGCCGCGCCCCTGATCTGACCCTGCAGGCGATCGAACAGGAATATGACTCCTCCGACCAACACCGGCAGCAGCAGCAACAGCGAAGCCACCAAGCTCACGATTCCGACGATCGCGGCCTGCGGCGTCTCGAGCAGGATCACCGTTGTGATCGCCAGGCAGACCAGCCCTGCGGCGATGCTCGCATTCGCCCGGCTGCGACGCGGCGGCTTGGATCGAGCCGCAAGCGACAGATGCGAAAAGACATCCGCCCGCATTGGCGCGAGCACGCCGAAGCACGCCGCCAGCAGCCCTCCACCGGCGGCGATCGCGACGCTCTGCCAGGTCACGATCCGCTGCGCTCCGATCGAGAAGGCAAACGAGAGATAGCCGGGGTTCGCGCGGAAGACAGCGAGCGAGATCAGATCGCCGAGCAGCAGCCCCAACCCCGAGGCGACGGCGCCGAGGATGAGCGCGTCGAGCAGCAGCACCTCGAGGATGGCTCTGCGCGAGTAGCCGTCCAGCCGCAGATCTTCGACCAGATGCCGGCGCTGGGGAACGGTCAGCAGGATCGCGTTGAACGCAAACAGGAAGCCCACCAGCGCGCTGATCGCGGAGAACAGCAGCGCGGACTGGTTGGTGGGTCCCGCAGCCTGGTTGAACAGCGTGGCATCGAAGTTGGCAGAGCGTACGTTGAGATCGCCGGCGGCCAGACGAACCAGTCCTTCGTGCACTTCGCGATCGCGCCCGGGCTTGGGCCGCACGAAGATCCTGCTCACGCGCCCGGTCATGTCCGTCAACTGCTGGGCGTAGGCGAGCGGAGCGATCGCGACAGGGCTATCGATGAGCTTGCCGATGTCGCTTTCGAGCAGCTCGGCGCCGAGGAAGCCCTGCACGACGCGCGCGCCGATCTGGAGATCGACCGACTGCAGCGAGAGCAGCCCGATCGACTGAGCGAGCGGCGCGGGCAGCGCAAACGCCTGCTGGTTGGCGAGCTGAGCGGCCGTGAAGTGGCGCAGGAGCTGCCCACCCATGCGCGCAAAGCGCGGATCGGTGCCAACCAGGTTCACCGCCCGCTGCCCCCCCGGGCCGATCACGTTCGCATGCGCTTCGAGCACCGGCTCGGCCGCGCGAACCCCGGGCAGACTCTGCACCTCGCCCAGCATCCGCTGATCGAACCCTTCCGGACCGCGCGCGGCGAGCTGAAAGCGCATGTTTCCAACGATGCCCTTGGTGAGCTGCTCGACCGAGCCGTTGAGGCTCGTGCTGGCGATCTGCGAGGCGAACAGCAGCGCGACGCCCACCGCGATCCCGAGGACCGCGAACAGCTCCTGCACCAACCTCGTGCGCAGACGCACGCGGTAGAGCAGGAGGACGCTCGAGAGCCTCATCTCTCAAGCCGCCAGCGCGGGGCGGGTGGGCCTCCTAACCAACATCGGCCGAGGCAAACAGCGGATCGGGCTCGTAGTCCACGAGTCTCCCGTCGCGCAGCGTGTGCACGCGATCGGCGTACGCCGCCGCCTGCGGGTCGTGGGTGACGAGCACCACCGCGAGCTTGCGCTCGCGGCAGACGCCGGTCAGCAGCTGGAGCACCTCACGTCCGCGGCGGCTGTCGAGGCTTCCGGTGGGCTCGTCGGCGAGCACCAGCTTGGGGTCGGTCGAGAGCGCGCGCGCGATCATCACCCGCTGGCGCTCGCCCATCGACAGCTGCTCGGAGCGATGGTGCAGTCGCTGCTCGAGCCCCACCCGTTCCAGCTGCGTTTCGCGGCGCCGGGGGGCCGCGCGCGGGCCAACTTCCATGCCCAGCAGCTTCAGCGCGGCGTTGTCGATCGCGCTGACGCCCGGGATCAGGTTGAGCGTCTGGCGCACGAACCCAAGCTCCCGCAGCCGGTAGCGCGCCGCCTCCTGATCGGACAGCGTCGAGATCTCGCGACCGTCCAGCTGGAGCGAGCCGCCGTCTGGGCGCAGCAGCGCCGCCATCAGCAGCAGCAGCGTCGTCTTGCCCGAGCCGCTGGGCCCGTACAGCGCGATCAGCTCGCCCTGCTTGACCGACAGCGACACTCCATCGACGGCGCGCACCGGCTCAGCCTCGCCGATCCGGTAGTGCTTGACGACCTCGCGCAGCTCAAGCACAGCCAGAGCCCGCGCCTGTGGCCAGCGAGCTCGCGCGGAAGCCTGGTCTCACGCCGACTGCCCACGGCCGCGCAGGCGGATAACCTTGCCTTCTTCCTCCGGCGGCGGCGGTTCGGAGGGCTCCGGCGGAGGTGTCGACAGGCGCCCGCCGCTCAGCGAGGCGATGTGGTGGGCGTTCATCACCGCCGGCATATCTGGGACCGTCATCAGCACCGCGATGCCTTCCTCCTCGGCGAGCGAGCGCAACAGCTGCGTGACCTCTTCGCGCTCGAGCACGTCGAGGTTGGCGGTCGGGTCGTCCACGAGCAGCAGCTTCGGCGCGCGCACGACCCCATGGGCGATCGCGACCAGCGAGCGCTCTCCGTCGGAGAGGCTGCCCCAGTGCTGGCCGGCGCACTCGGACATACCCACGCGCTCCAGCGCCTCGGCCGCCAGCGCGTAGGCGCGGCGCCGGCCGCGCTCGGCCAGCCTCGGCAGGGCCACGTAATCGACGATCCGCAGATCGCTCTTCGGTCCCGCGCGCCTCACCCAGCCGATCTTCTCCAGCATCAGCCGCGTGTGTTCGGACTCCCGGATGCCCGCCAGATCCATCCCGCCGAAGCGAACCACGCCCTGGTCGGGCCGCTCCAGGCGGGCGGCGATCTTCAGCAGCGTGGTCTTGCCCGCGCCGCGCTTGCCCCACACCGCGACGAGCTGGCCGGCGCCGACGTCGAGCGAGACCTCCTTGAGCACCCGCAGACGGTGCTCCCCCCGCAGGTAGCTCTTGCCGACTGCCTCCAGCGACAGCAGCGGGTCCATCTCAGGCTTCCCGGCGCCGCCGGCTCGCGTCCTCGAACTCTGTCCCCATGTGCTCCAACGAGTCGCGCACTCCCTGCAGCCAGCTCAGACGCGCCTCCCAGAACGCAAGCTCGGCGTCTCTGACGAGCACCATCACCAACCCGGCCCAGCGGTGGGGCTCGGGAGCCTGCAGCTTTTCGAAGGAGCGCTTGAGCTCCTGCACCCGGGCCAGGCAGACAATCTCCTGGCCGTACACGAGCTCGATCATCCGCGGCAGGTTCTGCGGCTGGCAGAGCGCGATCTTCATGTGCAGCTCGTCGCGCAGCGGCGGCGCCGAGGAGGACGCGAACAGCCACTGCTCGAAGTGGCGCACGCCCTCCTCGGTCGCCGCGTAGCCGCCGTCGGCCTCGTCGGCGCGCACGAGCCCCTCGCGCTCCAGGCGGGTGAGCGCCGAGTAGACATTGGAGTCCACGAACTCAGCCGAGGACAGGCGCTGGCGCAGTTTGGCCGTCAGCCGGTGTGGCGGGCTGGGCTCCTCTATGACCAATCCCAGTACAGCGATCTTCGCCGACATATCCTGCGAGCACTCCCTTGCAGACTATCGTTACCAGGTCCAGGGACGGTACACCATCCGCCGCCTCGCCGCATCTTAACCTAAACCATTCAAATAGCCTGGCATTTCGAACGGTCGGATTGGTCCGGAAGTCAAGCCTCCCTAGACGATCCCCAGGCGATCCAGCAGACCCTCGTCCGCGCGCCACTCGCGGCGCACGCGCACCGCGAGGTCGAGGTGCACCTGACAGCCCAGCTCCCGCTGGCACTCCCGCCTGGCGGCGCTGCCGATCGCCTTGATCATGCGCCCCCCCGCGCCGATCACGATGCCCTTCTGCGAGTCGCTCTCCACCCAGATCAGCGCCCTGATCCGCACCAGTCCCGAGCGCGGGCGCTCGACCTCCTCCACCACCACCTCCACCGCGTGGGGCAGCTCCTGGAAGGTGCGCCTGATCGCGGCCTCGCGGATCAGCTCTGCCAGCAGCAGCTGCTGGGGTTGATCGGAATGCTCCCCCGCGTCGAACATGAAGGGCCCCTCCGGCAGCAGCGCCGCCAGGTGCTCCACCAGCGCCTGAACCCCCACCCCGGTGCGGGCCGAGACCGGGAAGACGTGCTCGCCCACCGGCAGCTCCGCGGCTCCCGCCAGCGCCGCCAGCGTCTGCGCGCGGCTGAGACGATCGACCTTGTTCACCGCCGTCGTCACCGGCACCCCGGCGTCGAGCAGCGTCTGCGCGATGTGCCGATCGCCCGGGCCCACGCCCTGCTCGCCGTTGAGGATCAAGAGCGCCGCGTCGGAGCCTTCGAGCTCCTGCCCCACGCGCCTTGCCATGCGCGCGGTGAGCGCGTCGCGCGGGCGCTGCACACCCGGCAGATCCACCAGCACGAGCTGGCTCTCCCCGCTGGTGCGTATGCCGCGGATCGCCCTGCGCGTCGTCTGGGGGCGATCGGAGACGATCGCCACTTTGTTTCCCACTACCGCGTTTACGAGCGTCGACTTGCCGACGTTGGGGCGCCCCGCCAGGGCAACGAAGCCACTGCGGGTCACAGGGACTCCCAGCGCAGCAGCTCAGCCTGAACCGCCAGCATCTCCCCCTCGTCGGACTCGTGATCCATCCCCACCAGGTGCAGCACGCCGTGCACGATCGCCTCGCGTATGTCCACGGTGTGCTCCGGGCAGATCACCACGTCGCCCAGCTCACGCGGGACGCCTGCGTGAGTCGCTGGGGCGTCGATCGCCGGCGACTCCGTCCCGTCGATTGGGAAGGACAGCACGTCGGTCGGTTCGTCCTTGCCGCGATGCTCGGCGTTCAGCTGCGCGATCCGAGCCGCATCGACGAACTCGATCGCCACGTGGCCATCCTGCACGCCGGCCGCCGCGGCCGCCACCGCGCAGAGACGTCGCACCTGCGCGAGGGAAGGCGCGTTGGCGGTCGACTGCGCGCCAATCACCTCCACCTCCAACCCGGCCACTACGCGGCCCATCCGGACCCCCTTGTGGGGTCCTTCTCCATAAGAACGGCACTCGTCATCTCCGGTCGAGGTTGCGTGCCTAAGCACGCCGGCGTTCGGCCGAGTGAAGCTCGGGGGCGTCGCGTTGGGAGTGCTCGTCGTATGCCTCCACGATGCGCTGCACGAGCTTGTGGCGCACCACGTCCTCACCGCCGAAGCGCACGAACTCGATGCCCTCGATCGCGTCCAGCACCTCGCCCACGACCACGAGTCCCGAGCGCTGCTCGCGGGGGAGATCCACCTGGGTGATGTCGCCGGTGACGACCATTTTCGAGCCGAACCCCAGGCGCGTGAGGAACATCTTCATCTGCTCCGGCGTCGTGTTCTGCGCCTCGTCGAGGATCACGAAGCTGTCGTTCAGGGTGCGCCCGCGCATGAACGCCAGCGGCGCGATCTCGATCACGCCGCGCTCCAGGTGCTGGCTGACCTTCTCGGGGTCGAGCATGTCGTGCAGCGCATCGAACAGGGGGCGCAGGTAGGGGTCCACCTTGGCCATCAGATCCCCCGGCAGGAACCCCAAGCGCTCGCCCGCCTCCACCGCCGGGCGCGTCAGGATGATGCGGTTCACCTCGTTGCGGCTCAGCGCCGCCGCCGCCATCGCCACCGCCAGGAACGTCTTGCCCGTGCCCGCCGGCCCCACGCCGAAGGTCACGGTGGCCTTGCGGATGCAATCCACGTAGCGCTTCTGGTTAACCGTCTTCGGCGCCACCCGCAGGCTGCGGTGGCGCCAGACGATGTCCTCCAGCACGCGCGCCGGGGATTCGTGCGCATCCAGCGCGCCCGTCACCGCGCTGATCGTGCCCGGTCCGATCTCGTGCCCGCGCGCGATCAGATCGCTCACCTCGCGCACCACCCGCTCGCCTGCACGCGTCTCGTTCTCCGAGCCATCCAGAGTCAGCAGGTTGCCGCGCAGGTATACGCTGCAATCCAGGTGTCCCTCCAGCGCGCGCAGCACCGCGTCCTGACTGCCCGCCAGCTCGGCCGCGACGTCCCCCGGCAGCTCGATCTGGGTCCTCAAGCCTCACCCATCGAGCGCCGCCTTGACCAAACCGGACACCCGCTTGCCGTCCGCGCGGCCGTCGACCGCCGCCATCGCAGCCTTCATCGCTCCGCCCATGTCTCTCACCGACTGCGCCCCGCTCTCGCGCACCGCCTGCTCGACGATCGCTTCGAGCTCCGACTCTGAGAGCTCTGCCGGCAGGTAGGAGGAGATCAGCTGCGCCTCCCTCTCCTCTCCGCCCGCCAGATCCTCGCGCCCGGCCTCGCGATAGGCGCCGGCGGCCTCCACGCGGCGCTTGCGCTCGCGCCGCAGCACCGCCAGCTCGTCGCTCCCGTTTTCCTTCGCCGCCTTCTGCAACTCGGACAGCACCAAGCGCAGAGCGCCCACGCGCTCCTTGTCTCCCGCGCGCATCGCATCCTTCACGTCCGCGCTGACCTGGTCGACTATCGCCATCTCAGGACTCAGGATACGCCGACTCGCTCCCTTCGCTGTGTTCAAGCGGTGTCGGACTCCCCAGCCGCCCGGGGTCTGACGCGTCGCGGCCGAAGATGAGCGCCACGTTCCAGTCCACGAGCAGGCGCAGCTTGCGACCGAGGCCGGGCATCAGCAGCAGGTGGTAGGTGCGCGCGATGAACCACGCGGGCAGCCCGCGCCAGCGAATGCCGAGGGTGATCGCGACGGCCTTGTTGTGCCCCAGCTCGGCCACCACGCCGAGGGTGCGCCAGCGGAAGGGGCGCTCGCGGCCGTTGCCCAGGGTGGCCGCCACGTTGCGTGCCACGCGGCGGCCCTGGCGCAGGGCGTGCTGGGCCGTGGGAGGACAGGGCCGGCCGCGGTGGAAGGGGTCGGGCACCGCCGCGCAGTCCCCGATCGCCCACACCCGGCCGTGGTGACCCTCCACGCGCATCCTGCTGTCCACTGCGATGCGACCGCCCTCCCCCAGCGCGAGGCCCAGCGCGGCCACTGCGGGCGCGGGCTTCACGCCCGCCGTCCACACCACCGTGCGCGCCGCTATGCGCTGCCCGTTGGAGAGCGTGGCGTGGCGCTCTGAGAGCTCCTTCAGCGTGGTCTCGGTGCAGACCTCGATCCCCCTCCCCTCCAGCTCGCGCTGGGCGAAGCGCGAGAGCCCGCGCGAGACCTCCCCCATGATCCGCTCCTGGGCCTCCACCAGCACCCAGCGCATCCCCTGCGCGCTGCAGCGCGGGTACAGGTCGATCACGCGCGAGGCGAAGTCCTGCAGCTCCGCCAAGCCCTCCACGCCCGCGTAGCCGGCGCCGACGAACACGAACCCGAGGTACTCCGCGCGCTGCGCGGGGTCCTCCAGCGACTCGGCGATGTCCAGGCAGCTCAGCACCTGGTTGCGCAGCGCCGTGGCGTCCGTGAGGGACTTCAGGCCGATCGCGTGCTCGGCCAAGCCCGGGATCGGCAGGGTGCGCGAAACCGACCCCAGCGCCACCACGAGGCGGTCATAGCCGAGCGTCAGCTGCTCGCCATCGATGCGCCTCACCGCGAGCGTCCCCGCACCCGGGTCTCCCGCGCTGATGTGCCCGATCAGCAGGTCTGTGCGTCTGAGCTGCGAGCGCAGCGGCACCACCACGTGGCGCGGGTCGAGCGTCGCGCCCGCGGCTCCCGGCAGCAGCGGCGTGTAGAGCATGAAGTTGGCGTCGTTCACCAGCGTCACGCGCGCGCTGTGCGCCGGCAGCACGCGCTCCAGGGCGCGCGCGGCATAGAACCCGCCGAACCCCCCTCCGGCGATCACCACGTGCCAGGCCACAGTGTCGAGGCTAAACCCCTCATGCGGAAGAGACCAATGTTACAAGCGTGTTACAAGGAGCGAACGAATAAGGTGCCCGCTGTGAGCGCCTCCCTCTACGCCAACGCGCTGGCTCCCTTCCAGGCCGAAGCCGAGCGCCTGCTCCCGCCCGGCGCCGAAGTCTTCGACTGCCACACTCACCTGGGTCTGGATGAGGATGGGCGCTCGCTCTCGCTGCCCGCGCTGCTCGAGATGCTGGACCAGGCCGGGGCCTCGCGCGCGTGCGTCTTTCCGCTGCACGACCCCGAGCGCCGTCCGGCCTACAGCGTGCCCAACGACCGCGTGCTGGCGTGGGCCGGGGAAAGCGAGGGACGCCTGCTCCCCTTCTGCCGCCTGGATCCCGCCGAAGACGCCCTCGCCGAGGGGGAGCGCTGCCTGGCGGCGGGCGCGCGTGGCATCAAGCTGCACCCGCGCGCGCAGTCGTTCTCCTTCGACGGCCCGGAGATGGATGGCATCTTCGCGCTCGCCGGCGAAGCGGGCGTGCCGATCCTGATTCACGCCGGGCGCGGGATGCCGCCGGTCGCCGATGGCCTGGCCAACCTCGCGTTGCGTCACCCCGAGGTCGTGCTGATCCTCGCTCACGGAGCGATCTGCGACCAGGGGATCCTCACCTCCCGCCTGGCTGGCCACCCGGGGGTGCTGTATGACATCTCCTGCTTCTTCACCCTCGACGTGATCGAGCTGCTCGCGCGCGTGCCCATCGAGCGGATCGTGTTCGCCAGCGACCCCCCCTACGGACGACCGGCGACGGGGTTGCACATGGCGCTGCGGGTCGCGCACCACGCGGGCCTCGACGAGGCCGCCACGCGGGGCCTCTTGGGCGAGACGGTCGCCGGCCTCTTCGATGGGCGCGGCCTGCCGCCGGTGACCCCACCGCGCCGCGGCCCGACGATCACCCTCGCCGGGCGCCTAGCGCGGGTCTACGGCTACGGCAGCCTCGCCGGTCCTGCTCTGTTCGCGGGCGTGGTGGAGCAGGCCAAGGCGATGGTCGACATGGCGCTGGCGGCCTGCCGCGATCCCGAGCCGGGTTCGGTTGGCGAGCCGCTCGAGACGATCGGCGCGGCGCTCACGGCGGCCCGCGCGCTGCTCGACACCGAGGGTGGCGCGCCCGCGGCGATCGACCTGCTGTTCCGCTCGATGACGGTGGCCGCCACGGGGCTGTAGGAAACGCTTCGCGCGAGGTGCCGATCGCCCGCCCGCGCTGTGGCGCTGGGGTTCGCACCGCCACGGGGCCCGGGGTGCGCCAGAGCGGCAGTGACAATCGAAGCCGCGCGTATGCTGCGCGCGTGTCGACCACTGTGCTGCTCACCGGCGAGGCTGGCTTCCTGGGCAGGCGTGTCCATGCGAGCCTCGATGCCGACCCCGCGATCGAGCTCAGCGTGCTCGGAAGGAGACTCGCCGAGCTTCAGCCGGCTGACCTCCCCGAGGTCGATGTCGTCATCCATCTCGCCGCCTGGACGCCCAAGCGCGTTGGATTGACCGACTCGGAGCGGATCGTCGATGCGAACGTGCTCGGCCTTCGGCGGCTCCTGAGCGCGCTCGATCCGCCGCCGCGCAGGTTCCTGTTCGCCAGCACGATCAGCGTGTACGGGATGCAGGACGGGCCCCATCTAAACGAGCGCTCGCTGCTCGACCCCACGGACGCCTATGCGGCCTCGAAGCTGCTCGGCGAGCATCTGGTGAGAGCGGATGCTCGCGCGCGCGGATACGAGGCATCGGCGGTGCGCATCGGTCATCTCTACGGACCCGGGGAGGAGGCCTACGAGAAGATCGTCCCCACGATGATCGGAGCGCTCATGCGCGGCCGCCCGCCGACGGTCGTGGGCGACGGTCAGACGCGACGCGACTTCCTGTACGTGGACGACGCCGCCGAGGCCATTCGCCGTCTCGCGCTGAGCTCCCGCCCTCTCCCGGAGATCCTCAACCTGACCGCATCCGGCACGCACACCGTCGAGGAGATCGCCCGGACGCTCATCGAGATCGTTGGCTTCATGGGCAGGATCCGGTATCTCAGCGATCAGCCGCGCCCCCCGTCGCTGAGCTTCGACACCGCGCTCCTGAGCGAGATCGCCGGCGACCCCGATCGGACGGCTCTGGCCGAGGGACTGCGCCGCGAGGTCGAGCACGTCGTGGCCCGCGAACGGAACTCGCAGCGAGTTCCGAGCGGAGTCTGAGGTCGGCGCCGATGGCGCGCGTGCAGATCGGCGGCGCCGGCGGGGCGCCGGGCAACAACGTGATCGGCTCGCTGCGCGCATCCGGACGCGGCGACCACATCATCGGCCAGTCATCCTCGCCGGCGGATCTGTTCCTGGCCGACGTCGATGAGGCGCACCTCGTACCAGAGGCCACCAACGCCGACTACCCCCGCGTACTGCTGGAGCTGCTGGAGCGCACCCGCCCCGACGTGCTCCTCCTCCAACACGACTTCGAGGTGCGAGCCGTGTCGAGGATTCGCGAGGAGATCCTCGCGCGCGGCATCCGCCTTGCGCTGCCCGCGCAGAACACGATCGAGGTGTGCGTCGACAAGTACCGCTCCTACACGGCATGGGCCGCGGCGGGCCTGCCGGTTCCCACCACCGTGCTGCTCGAGTCGCCGGCGGACCTGGAGGACGCGATCGATCGTCTGGGACCCGAAGTCTGGCTGAGGGCCACCGAGGGAGGGGGCGGCAGCGGCGCGATCGCGACCTCCTCGCCGGAGTTCGGGCGCATCTGGGTGGATCGCTTCGGCGGCTGGGGCGCCTTCACGGCGGCGAGCATGCTCGGGAGCGACAGCATCACCTGGCAGTCCATCTGGTGGGAGGGAGAGCTCGTCGTCGCGCAGACCCGCCGGCGCTACGGGTGGGCGTTCTCCAACCGCGCGCCCGCCGGCGTCACGGGCGTCACCCACATCGCGGCGACCGCCGCCGAGCCGGAGATCGACGAGCTGGCGCGAGCCTCGATTCTCGCAATCGACCCCACGCCACACGGCGTCTTCGGGGTCGACATGACCTACGACCGCGAGGGGCGCCCAAATTTGACCGAGATCAACATCGGCCGTTTCTTCACGACGATCCACTTCTTCACCCGCGCGGGGCTGAACATGCCGCTGATCCTCCGCGACCTCACGCTCGACGGCTCACGGCCGAGACTCGACAAACCTCTGAATCCGCTCCCCAGCGGGCTGGTGTGGATCAGGGGCATGGATCGCCCGCCCGTTCTCACCAGCCTCGAGGAGCTCCAGGCGCTCGAGCGACAGGTCCTCAGCTGGGAGGCGATTCCCAGCCCGGGCCCCTAGCGCGAGCCCCAGCCGAGCCCCCAAGCCCGGGCCATCATCCCGCGCCGTCAGCCCTGGCGCGAGGTCAGCCACACCGCCGCCCACTCCCCGCCCTCACGCCGCGCGCGGAGACGCAGACCCAACCGCTCGCCGAACACGCCCGCGACCTCCTCGGCCTCCTCGCGGAGCAGCCCGCTGGCGATCAGGTGCTCCGGCGGGCGCTCCAGCGACCCGGCGAGGTCGAGCAGCAGCGGCCTCACCAGATTGGCCAGCATCACCGACGCTGGGCCGCCACCGATCGCCGGCAGCGGCTCGCGCCGCAGGTCGAAGCGGCGCACATCGACGCTAACGCCGTTGACGGCCGCGTTCTCACGGGCAGCCTGTACGCTCTCGCTCTCGTGATCGAGGCCAAGCACCGGGGCGAAGCCAAGCTGGGCCGCAGCGATCGCAAGCACCCCGGAGCCACAGCCCACGTCCATCACGGGCCCACGCTCAGACTCCAGCGAGGCCAGCTCCAGCAGCAGCTCCAGGCACATGCGCGTGGTGTCGTGGGCGCCCGTGCCAAACGCTTGGCCTGGGTCGATCACGATCTCTCTGGCGCCGGCGATGCCGGAGGGCGGCTCCCATGGCGGACGCACGTGCAGCGAGGGCACCGAGCTCGTGCCGGAAAGACCTCCACCGGCGCTCAGCACGGACTCACCGAAAGGCAACGAGGGAGGCTCCACCAGCACCGGCCGGTGAAAGCCCTTCCAGCGCTCGCCCCAGTCGTCGGGCAGCTCGGAAGTCGAGACCTCCACGAGCGCTCCGCCGACGGCCGCACGCAGATCCGGCAGCTCGGGCAGCTCACCCGGCGCGCCGTAGACGGCGTACTCGACCCACTCCCCCACCTCGAGCTCCTCCACCCCGGAGGGAGCGAGCTCCAGCAGCTCCGCCAGCGCCACCTCGGCGTCCTCGCGGCGGACGCGCAGCGCGAGGCGAATCACGCCGCCCGGCTGTGCAGCGCGCGGCGCAGCTTGGCGAACATCGATTCCTCGGAGCGCAGGTTCTCCTCGGTGAGGGTGTCGTTGAAGCGCTCGAGCGCCTCGCGCTGCTCTGCCGAGAGGCGGCGGGGGATCACGACGTTGACGACGACGCGCAGGTCACCGTGGCGGCCGCGGCGCAGCGCGGGCATGCCCTGGCCGCGCAGCACGATCACCTCGCCGGGCTGGGTGCCGGGGGCACCTCCAGCGCGGTGGGCTCGCTCAGCGTGGGCACCTCCAGCGTCGCGCCGATCGCGGCCAGCGGCGCGGGGACGTCGAGCAGCGTGATCAGATCGTCGCCCTCGCGCACGAAGCGCTCGTCGGCGCGCACGCGCACGAGCACGTACAG
>JBIOES010000017.1:0-23762 GCA_044446265.1 Solirubrobacterales bacterium | reverse complement strand
GGATGGAGGTCGAGCAGCGTGCTCAGCAGGAGCAGCGGGGTTGCGGCGGCCCATGCCTGGGGACGTGAGGCCGTCGGGAACGCCACGGGCACGGTCGTCATCGAGGCGGGGTAGCCGGCGAAGACCTCGGGGAGGCGGTGCTCGAAGAACGGAGCTGCGCCGAGCATCGCGGAAGCGATGGTGCTCGCCGCGTCGCGGTGGCCGTAGCGGAAGAGGCCGGACGCGATCAGCGAGTTCTCGTGGGGCCAGACGGTCCCTGTGTGGTAGCCGAGCGGGTTGTAGCCGGCCTCGTGGGCGCCGAGGGTCCGCACTCCCCAGCCGGAATAGAGCTGTTCGCCGAGCAGCAGCTCGGCGGTCGTGGCTGCCTCGCCGGCATCGAGCAGGCCCGACCACAGCAGATGGCCGATGTTGGAGGTCAGACTGTCGATCTGGCGCTTCTCGCCGTCCAGCGCCAGGGCATGGCAGCCGCGCTCGGGCATCCAGAAGTCGCGGCGGAAGCGCTCGCGCAGGTCGGATGCCTGGTGCTCCAGGCGCGCGGCGAGCGCCTCATCGCCCCACACCTCGCGTGCCAGGCGGGCTGAGCGACGCCGGGCGTCGTACACGTAACCCTGGATCTCACACGTCGCGATCGGCCCCCGGGCCAGCGTGCCGTCGGCGAACTGGATGGCATCCCAGCTGTCCTTCCAGCACTGGTTGACCAGTCCGGTAGCCGGGTTGCGGCAGGCGTACTCGATGTACCCGTCGCCGTCGGCGTCCCCGCTGTCATCGATCCAGGCCAGGGCAGCCCGGGCGTTGGGCTCGAGGGCGCGGACGAGCTCCGCATCGCCGGACCAGCGGTGGTACTCGTCCAGGAGGATGAGGAACAGAGGCGTGGCGTCGGCGGTCCCGAAGTACGGCGAGTGTGGGCGCTCACCGCGCGCGGTAAGCTCGCCGAAGCGCAGCTCGTGCAGGATCTTGCCCGGCTCCTGTTCGTGGAAGTCCTCGCGCGCCTTGGCCTGGCGGGCCGCGAGCACGCGCAGGGTGGTTGCGGCCAGACCGGGCAGGTAAGGCAGCGCCTGGAAGCTTGTAATCAGGCTGTCGCGGCCAAAGAGCGCCATGAACCAGGGCAGCCCCGCCGCGGGCAAGGTCGCGGCCTCGGCCGGATCGGGGTGCATCCGCAGGGCGCCGAGATCGCTGAGGCTGGCGCGGTAGGTACGCATTAGCGCGGCGTCCTGCGCCTGCAGCACGGGCGCCCGGGCCAGCCACTGCTGCAGCTCGGCCGACTTGGAGGCGCTCAGCTGCGCGAGGGCACCCCGCGGCTCGCGCGGCGCGAATGCGATTCCCGGCTGCGCGGCGTGGGGCGTGACCGTGAAGGTGGTCGACCAATGCTCGCCAGGCTCGAGTGCCAGCAGGTAGGCGAAGCCCTGACGGGTGATTGCCGCGGCGCGGCTCGCGGAGATTGTGACCGAGCGCTGGAAGCCCGCGCGCCCGTAGGCCAAGGTGAGGGTTCCATCGTCGTGGCTATGGGTGATCTCTCGCTCAGCCACGACGCCGTCCTTGACCTCGAACAAATCGGCGAAGTCGGCGTCCAGGGCCAGCACCACCCGCACCTCGCTGCGCTCGTGGCGGTGGTTGGTCACCGATACCTCCTCCATCCACACGCGGTCGACGAGCCGCCGGCGAATGATCGAGCACGGCGCCTGCTCGTCCGGCCCAACACGGGGAGTGAGGAAGAACTGTGCGGCGAAGTGCGCACTCTGGTCGAGGCCGAGCAGCTCCAGCGGCGCCTCCCCGACGTGCAGGACCCAGCGCGAGAGAAAGCGGGTGTCCTCGCAGAAGAAGCCGTGCTCGCGACCCTCATCGGCGCGTACGTCCCCGAGGCGGTCCCCGACGACGAAGGTGCTGCCGTCCAGGACGCTCAGAGTGCGCTCAGACAAGGACGAGGGTTCCCGCGGGCTCGTGCGCCACCGAGCGATAGGTCGCCTCGTAGGCGGCGGCGACCACGTCGACGTCGCAGTGCTCGGCGACCCAGGCACGGCAATTCCGCGCGGCGATGCTGGGTAGCTCGCCGACAGCAGTGGCCATCGCCCGCTCGTCCTCGACGAGGAAACCTGTCTGCCCATGCAGGACGAGCTCGCGGGCTGCACCCTCGGGGAAGGCGATCACCGGGTTCCACAGGCCAGCGCCTCGACCATGACCATCCCGAAGGGCTCCTCCCAGCGAATCGGCATGAGCAGCGCACGAGCGCACGCGAAGAGCGAACGCTTGACAGAGCCACCGACCTCACCTACGAAGCGCACGCGCTCACCATCGAGGTGTGGTGCCACTTCGCGGTCGAAGAAGGCCTGCTGGCCGGGCTGGATGACCCCCGCGAGGACGAGCGGCACACCTGCCGCGCGGGCGGCGGCGATCGCGCGATGGGGACCCTTCTCGGCAGTCATCCTGCCGATCCACAGCAGGTAATCGTCCTTGTGTTCACGCAGTGGCCAGGCCCGCAGATCGATGGGATTCGGAATCGCGTCAACCGCTTCCATACCCTCCGGCGCGGAGGCGAGCTGCGCCTGACTGATGCCCACGAGGGCCGCCTTGTGGCCGTGGTGAGCATAAAAGGCGGCGGTACTGGCGGTGAACTGCCCGTGCAGGGTATGCACGAGCGGCGTGTCAAGCCGGTCCGCCATAGCGAGCGCCGTGAAGCCGCAATGGTCGTGAACGACATCGAAGCGACCATCGCCCACGGCGAGGTCGATCTCCTCGAACGCCCTGGCGACGTGATCGACCTCGTAGAGCGAACGCTCGATCTCATCGGGGTAGGATTCATGGAGCAGGGTCACCACGCGCGCGCTCGACTCAGAGCCTGGAGCGCAGAAGAGCGTCACCGCGTTTCCTCGCCGCACGAGAGCCTCGGTGAGCACGCTGACCACCGACTCCACGCCCCCATACCCCGGCGGGGGGACCGAGATCCAGGGCGGAGCGAGCATCGCGACACGCAGCGGTACTCCGGCCAGTCGGGAGGGCCTCGCCGCCCCCGAACGATTCAGCAAGCGTGTCGAAGACGGGCGGCGCGACCCACTCTCAGACCCTACGGCCACAACGCTCACGGGCACTCCTCACGAAGCCTCTCAGGGGCTGCGGTCGCGAGGCAGAGAGGTCAGGAAGGACCGAGCGAACGCACAATCGCCAACCCACGACGGGCGCGATGGACTTCCCCACCGTAACAGCGGGGCTGCTCACAGCACGTCGCGGCGCCGCTCAGTGGTTCATGAGCGGCCAATCCTTGAGCAGTGCGCGGGCGGTCAACTCCTCTGCGTGTCGGTGTCGGTGATACCGGGAGGGGCAGCTTCGCCGCGCTCGGCCTGCCGTGAGAGACGCTCCCGCTCGCTCCACTCGTCCTTGTCCAGTCTGCCGGACCCGGCAGCGTAGCCGGCCGCGTCCCCACCGCGCCCCCGCAGCACGTAGGCGCAGCCGACGGCTATCAGCGCCCCCGCAAGCGGTCCCACGACATACACCCAGTAGCTCGTGAAGTCGCCGCTCACGAGAGCCGGTCCGAAGGAGCGAGCGGGGTTCATCGATGTCCCACTCACAGGCGCCGACCAGAGCCCGGCGAGCGCTATGTATCCGCCGACGCCGAGCGCGGCGATCGCGCCGACGTTCTGCGCGGACGAGGCGGTCCCGAGGATGACGCTGACCAGCGTCGCGGTGAGGACTATCTCCATCAGCAGTGCCTGCCAGTTCGCGTACCCCGGGCCCGGCAGCGTCGCGCCGAGATGCTGGATGTTGCCGAACACCGCGAGCAGGAACAGGCACGCCAGTGTGGCACCGACGAGCTGAACGATGATGTACCCAGGGAGGCGCTTCCACGGGAAGTCCCCGCGCAACGCAAACGCGAGCGAAACCGCAGGGTTCAAATGGGCGCCCGAGACCGCACCCATGAACAGGATGATCCCGAGGACCATCAGCCCCGGCGCGACCACAGCCGCCGCCAGGCTGATCTGGCCCTGGCCGTGCAGGATCCCGCCGCCAGCAGCGACGAGCACCAGCATGAACGTGCCCAGCAGCTCGGAGAAGAGCCTGCGCCACTCCAGGCTCGGATCGTCGAACTGGGCCTTGGAGCCGAACTCAAGCTCAATCAGGTGCCGGCGACGTGGACTGAGGAGTCCAAGGCCGGGAGCCTCCTCCTGCGCCGCATGCTCGTCAGGCACGGCCACGACCTCCCTTCTACGGACGAACGCCCCAGAGTTTAGCCGGGACCCTCACTCGTCAGTGGTGCGGTGGGCAGCTTCCGAGCACGAGCGCGAGGTGCACAACGGTGGAGATCCCGAATCCAAGGCCGAGCAGGTGGCGAAACCAGTTGACGCCGTGTAGGAGCTCCTCATAAGCCCATATGCCAATTGCCAGGAAGGAGATAGCGGCGAGATACGCGTGGCCTGGGTCATGCGTGCGAGCAGCCGCGGCGCCAGCGAGGAACCCGACGATGAGCGGCGCGTTGGGGAACTGCACGATTGGGAAGTCCCTGGGCCATCCGAGTTGGGTCAGACGCTTGAACCGTCGCCCGGACTGTTTAGCTGCCATTGGGGGACGGCGCGATCTCGCCGCGGCCGGCGTGTTGCAGGTCGGCGGGCAGAGGCGCGTTGGCGGCGCGGGCGAGAACGGTCAGGCCGATGCGCCAGCGTATGATCGCGGCGCGCTGTGCCGTCTGCGTGTTGGGCAGGTCGGTGAGCTCGCCGTCAGCGAGGCCGGCGGCGAGCGCGCTCAGGTAGGCGTCCTCGAGCACGTAGGTGTTGGCGTAGCCAGAATTGAGAGCGCGCAGCCGGGCGGCTGGTGGGTCGACTGCCGCGATGTCAACCGCATAGGCCGCAAACCGCTGCTGGAGCTCGCCCATCCGCCGGGCGGCCTCGCCGGGTGCGATGCGTCGGTCGTGAAACGCGCCGAGGATCGGGTCGGCCCCGCCCAAGAGCTTGTTGACCGCGAGCCTGATCGGCTCTACCTCGCCCATATAGCGCTCGATCGCTGACCGTTGCGCACGCTGCGTTGAGGCCGCCGACCCGGTTTGGCCCGCGCATCCCCCAAACGCGACCGCGCACAAACAACTGGCGGCCAACGCGCTGGGGCGGAGCGTCACACCCACGAGCGCTACGCCGCGCATCCGCCGGGACGGCTTTAGTAGGCGTAGCCGCCGCCGCTCGACGACGCGGGTGCCGCCGGTGTGCTGGTCGTGCTCGGTGGGGTGCTGCTGGAGCTGATCGTGACGGTGCTCCAGGTGCCTACGTCCTTGATCCCCTGACCCTTGGTTTCACCGGGCTGCTGGTCCTGCGTGAACGTGTAGAGCGGCGTGCCCTTGTAGGTGACCTGGATAGTTCCATCGGAGCGCTTTACGGTGCCGAGCGAGCCGACTTCGCCACTCTGAGCGCTGCTGGACGGTGCGGTGAGGGGATGCCAGACACCGAGACAGCCGGAGCTGGTACAGATGAACTTGCCGTTCTGCTCGCCGCTGAGGTGATACAGCGTCATTCCCTGGCTGTCGACTAGGATCGTGCCGAACGTGGGGTTGGAGGCGGTCTTCACGACGACCGCACTCGATGAGCCGCTGCTCGTCTGGGCGGAGGGCTGTGTGCCGGCTGCGGAGCTGGTCGTGTTGCTGGATGAGCTGCTGCCGCAGGCGGCGATCAGGAGCGACGCTGCGATTGCTGGCAGGGACAGCTTCAGTAGATGGCGCATGTGTTCACTCCTGTGGCGAGTCGAGCACCGTGCTGGCGCGTGTGGGTCCTGCTGTTACTGACAAGGACTCCGGGCCGGCGCGTTTCTTCCGCTCCCTGGGCTGACCATCTAGGCTGGTGGGGAGATGACCTCTTGCACCCACCTCGATCACGTTCGGGTCGCCCGGCTGCCGTTGGGGTGAGTGAGTGGCCGCTCCGGTAAGCCGAGTGCTCTCGAGCTCGCAGCTCGGGATGCTTGCTGAGCACGGGCAGGAGCGGACCGCCGAGGTCGGCGAGACGCTGTTCGATATCGGCGACGAGAGCTATCCGTTCGTGGCGATAATCGAGGGCGAGGTCATGGTGACCGACGCCGCGGGGCAAGAGATCGTCCGCCATGGCGCTTCGGGCTTCCTCGGGGAGATGAACCTGCTCTCTGGGCAGACCGTCTTCCTCACCGCGGTCGTGACCCAGCCGATGCGCTACATCGCTGTCGATCGCGAAGTGCTCAGGCGGCTGCTCTTCGAGGATGGATCGCTCTCCGACCTGCTCCTCTCCGCGTTCGTGGAGCGGCGCGAGCTGCTCCAGCAGCTCGAGGGAATCGGAATCGAGATCGTCGGCCCGCGCGAGTCGGGCGAAACGCGCCGGCTGGTGGAGTTCGCCAGACGCATGCGGCTTCCCCATGCCTGGCTCGTCCCCGAGGAGGACCTGCAGGCGGCGGCTCTGATCGAGCAGCTCGACGCAGCCGATATCCCGCTCGTTCGCCTTCCCGGCGGCGCCGAGCTGCGACGGCCGAGCAACGGCGAGCTCTCGCGGGCGCTGGGGATCGGTCTCGAGCTGGGGCAGCGCGAGGAGGTCGACCTGCTCGTCGTCGGTGGTGGGCCCGCCGGTCTTGGCGCGGCGGTCTACGGCGCCTCAGAGGGCCTCGACACGCTGGTGATCGAGAGCACGGTCCTCGGCGGCCAGGCCGGCGCCTCGCGCAGGATCGAGAACTACCTCGGTTTTCCGGCTGGCATCAGCGGCACCGAGCTTGCCACCCGCGCGGTCAGCCAGGCGCGGAAGTTCGGCGCCCGGACCGCAACCGGGTACCATGCCCGCTCGCTCGAGCCGAGCGGCGACCGCTACCTCGTCAGGCTGGAGGAGGGCAATGAGGTGAGGGGGCGGGCGGTGCTGCTCTGCACTGGCGCCGAATACCGGCGCCTGCCGGTGGTCGACCTCGACCTGTACGAGGGGATCAGCGTCTTCTACGCGGCGGGCCCGCCGGAGGCCCAGCTCTGCGCCGCGCAACGGGTTGGGGTGGTGGGCGGCGGCAACTCGGCGGCGCAGGCCGCGGTCTGGCTCGCGCGCGGCGGCGCCCTGGTCACACTCCTGCACCGTCGCGCAGACCTCAGCGAGACGATGTCGCATTACCTGATCGACGAGCTCGAGCGCTATGGCGTCGCGGTGCGCGACCAAAGCGAAGTCCGTGCCCTGCACGGCGAGGAGGGACGGCTCGAGTCGGTGACGCTGACCGACGGCTCCACGTTGGCGCTCTCGTTCCTCTTCCTCTTCCTCGGCGCTTCTCCCTGCACCGATTGGCTCGGTGAGCTGGTCGCGCGAGATTCCAACGGATTCATCCTCACCGGACGTGACGCGGGGGCGGAGGGCCTGCTCGAAACCAGCGTGCCGCGCATCTACGCCGCCGGCGACGTACGCGCAGGGTCGATCAAGCGCTGCGCGACCGCGGTCGGAGAAGGCGCGATGGTCGTGCGGTTCGTCCACGAGCAGCTATCGCCTGCCGCTGCCTCCCACCGCTAGCGCGATGTCACTGAGACGGGCGGGGCGTACGTAGTTCGAGAGCCGGTGCGCGGGGGGCTCAGCGAATCCCCTCGAGCAACTCCGCCAGCGAGGACAGCTCCAGGCCGCGGGCGAGGATCACGAGCGTCTCCAGGCGGGGGGAGCGCTTGCAGCGCTCCAGGAGGCTGATCTCGGTGCGGTGCAGGTTGCAGGCTTCCGCCAGCGCCTCCTGGGAGAGGCCGGCTCGTTCCCGGAAGCCACGGAGGTTGGCGGCGAATTGCTTGCGGACAGGCTCCATCGACAATGACTCTCGCTCCTCGCAGACGAAAGGTCCACAGACGCTTGTCTCCCTGGCGTCTTCGACTGGACCTCGCCGTGCGGGTCGATCGAAATAGAAATGTCATCCTATCCTACAGTCAAGCCTTTGTGGTCGCCGTCCCCGCCGGCTCTGTGTCGGCGTCCCCGGGGGTGACGGTGGTGACGGGCAGGCCCATCCCGGTGACCTTGCTGGGGAGGTCGAGCTTCAACCAGCGCGACACGCGCGGCGAGAGCGTTGAGATGATCACCTCGTCGAAGCCACGCAGGTTGATCGCATCGTGGATGGCGGCCACCGGATCGGGATCGCCGACGATCCCCTCCATCGGCGTACCGGCTGCCTCGCCGAGCAGGGGCAGGGCGTGGTCGAGGACGATCTGAGCCTCGCCGGCTCCCTGATCCTCGGGGTCGACGACCTTGTGCAGGCCGTGGGTCGAGTTGGGCACCAGCAGCGTGAACACGCAGGGCTCGCGCTGGGCGCGCTCGCGTACGGCGTCGAGCAGCGGCTGGGTGGCGGCGGTCTTGTGGGCCACCACCAGCACGCGGGTTGGGGCGGAGAACTCCATGGCTTCCCTCCTGGATGATTGAACGGTCTGGTCTGACTGGGAATAGAGGGGCCCGACCGAAGCCGGGAGACACGCGCCTCCGGCGCGAATCCCCGTTTCGGCCAGCCGGCCTCTAGGAGGGCTTCTACCCGTGATTTCCATGCTGTGGTCTTCGCCGGACCTCTGTGATAGAAGTTAGGGCAACCTAATTAGGTGTCCCTAAACACGAGGCGACATGAGTTTCCCCGAGACGGTCCTGCTGGGCGCGATAGCCGGATTCACGATCTACCTGGGTCTGCCGATCGGGCGGATCCGTCAGGTCGACGATCGTCTGCGCGTGAGCCTTGCGATGTTCTCGGTGGGGATCCTGGCGTTCATCTTCATGGACGTCACCTCGAACGCCCAGAGCATCGTCGTGCGCGCTCTGGATGGCTACAAGGCCGGGACGGCGAGCTTCAGCCATGTGCTGGGCCTGTTCCTGCTGCTGGCGCTGGGCTTCATGGCGGGGACCGCCGGCATCTCGGCGCTGGAGCGACGCATTCGCCCGCGTCCGGCGCTGGCGCCGGTGGGGGGAGGCGAGGCGGGGGTGGAGCTGGAGGCCACACAGCTGGCGCGCTACGCGGCCGAGGCCGATACGGCCCGGCGGAGAGCCATGCAGACCAGCATGACCATCGCCGTGGCGATCGGCCTGCACAACTTCGCCGAGGGTCTGGCGATCGGCGTATCGGCCAAGACCGGCGCGGTCGGGCTGGCCACCGTGCTGATCATCGGCTTCGGCCTGCACAACGCCACCGAGGGCTTCGGCATCGTTGGGCCCCTTGGCGGCGTGCGGCCCTCGTGGGCATGGCTCGGATTGGCGGGACTGATCGGGGGCGGCCCCACCTTCATTGGCACGATCGTCGGCTACCAGGTCGATTCCGAACCGCTCGAGCTGCTGTTCTACGCGCTCGCCGGCGGCGCCATCCTCTACGTGGTGGGCGAGATCTGGATGGGCATGCGCCGCTACGGCTACAAGCAGCTCGGCCTCTGCCTGCTCGCCGCCGGCTTCCTCGTCGGCGTGGCGACCGATCTGATCGTCTCCTACGGCGGGGGATGACGAGCCGAAGAAAGAATGGCGGGGGCAGGATTCGAACCTGCGAAGGCTGAGCCGCGAGATTTACAGTCTCGTCCCTTTGACCGCTCGGGAACCCCGCCGGGGTTGAACGCAGTTTAGAGGGAGGCTTACCCGCGGGACCGCTGGCTAGGAAGCCTCGCGCAGCAGCTGCGCCTCGGGCAAGGTCTGCAGCTTCTTGAGCGTGCGGTTCTCGATCTGCCGGACGCGCTCGCGGGTGATGTTGAAGGCGCGGCCGACCTCCTCCAGCGTGCGTGAGCGCCCGCCGGTGATGCCGTAGCGCATCTCGATCACCTCGCGCTCCCGGCGGGGCAGGGCGGCCAGGACGCGGCCGACGCTCTCGCGACGCAGGGCCTCGGAGGCGATCTCGAAGGGCGATTCGGCGGAGATGTCCTCGACGAAGTCGGCCAGCGCCGAGTCCTCCTCCTCGCCGACGGGCTTCTCCAGCGAGATCGGCTGCTGGGCCATGCGCTGGACCTCGCGCACCTCGCTCGTCGAGCATTCGAGCTCGGCGGCGATCTCCGCGGGGGTGGGCTCGCGCCCGAGGCGCTGAATCAGCTGGCGCTCGGCGTGGATGACCTTGTTGAGCTTTTCGACCATGTGCACGGGGATACGGATCGTGCGGGCCTTATCGGCGATCGCGCGGGTCACTGCCTGTCGGATCCACCAGGTGGCGTAGGTCGAGAACTTGTAGCCGCGGCGGTAGTCGAACTTCTCCACGGCGCGGATCAGCCCCAGCGAGCCCTCCTGGATGAGGTCCAGGAAGGTGAGGCCGCGTCCCATGTAGCCCTTCGCGATCGAGACGACGAGGCGCAGGTTGGCCTCCACCATGTGCTGCTTGGCGAGCACGTCGCCGCGCTCGATGCGCTTGGCCAGGCAGATCTCCTCGGCTCCGGTGAGCAGTGGCACCTGTCCGATCGCGCTCAGGTACAGACGCAGCGAGTCGAGGCCCGGTTCGACGTGCAGATCGAGCTCGCCGCCGTCGCTGCCGCCCTGTTCGTCCAGGTTGGCGCGTAGCTCGGGAACGGATTCGAGCTCGGTCTCGCTCTCGTCGTCGCTGTTTCCCTCTTCGACGCCGGGGGCGAACACGTCGTCGTCGGCGAACATGGCCTGCAACTCGCCCGTCTCCGCCTCTGCCACCGCCGTTCCCGTGGCGGGTGCAGCCACGGCCAACAGGATCTCAACCTCATTGCTCACTTCGGACCCCCAGGATCCATCCGACTCCCTGTCGGAGCTAGCTGCTCTCCGACCTCCCCGACCTTGCTACCAACCTCCTATGCAGTTGCCTTGACGCTCTATATAACGCGGGCGGCCCCCCATAGTTCCGATGTTCTGCGCCACCCGCGTCCTCCTCCTCGTTCCCGATCCCACCCCCCCGAACCCGGGAGGGGTTGACTCAGTGATGTGCGGAGTGATACCAGAATCCGCGTGCGAGGACGCCGCTTGAACGAGAGCGGGGTTGCGCTCGCTAGGCTTGCGGCGACGTGCAGGCGAGCACCAAAGCGACACCCGCCCTCCCCGAGCGTGGCCTCGATGGCCTCGCGGATGTCCAGGCGCGCTCGCCCGCGATCGGCGTTGGGCTCTCGCGCGTGGGGGTGACGGGGGTGGAGAAGGTGGTACGCATCCGCGAGGAGCTGTTCTTCGCGCGCCTGGAGTGCTTCGTGGACCTGGGGAGCGAGCAGAAGGGCGCGCACATGTCGCGCTTCGAGGAGGTGGTCAACGAGGCGATCGGCGAGGTGGTGCTCAGCGGCAGCGCATTTCGGGCCGAGGCGCTCGCCCGGCGCATCGCCGAGCAGGTGCGCGAGCGTCAGGGGGCGGCGCGCGCGGAGGTCGTGATCGCGGCGCGCTACCCCGAGCACAAGCCGGCGCCGGTTTCGGCGGTGAGCACGCAGGAGATCTACACGCTCTATGGCCGCGCGGTGGCCTCCGCGCGGGGGACCCGCCAAATGGTGGGAGTCGCGGCGACGGGCATGACGGCGTGCCCTTGCGCGCAGGAGCTGGTGGCGGCGCGCGCGCGCGAGCGCCTCGCGGCGGACGATTTCTCGGCCGAGCAGATCGAGCGGATCATGGAGCGCGTCCCGGTGGCCACGCACAACCAGCGCGGGCTGGGGACGTTGCACATCGGGTGCGTGGAGGGCAGTGAGACGGAGATCGACGCCAAGGCGCTGCTCGAGATCGTGGAGGGCTCGATGTCTTCGGAGATCTACGAGCTGATGAAGCGCTCGGATGAGGTGGAGGTGGTCGAGAAGGCGCACCGCCGCCCGCGCTTCGTGGAGGACTGCGTGCGCGAGATGGTGGGCGGCGTGGTGGACGCGTTCCCGCGGCTCGACGGCGCGAGCTTCGTCTCCGCGCGCCAGGAGAACCTGGAGACGATCCACCAGCATAACGTGGTGGCCGAGCGTCACGGTCTGCTCGGCGAGCTGCGCCACGAGCTCGACCGCGGGAGCCCACCGGCCAAGCAGACGACGCTCCAGGAGTGGCTCGAGGGCGGCGCCTGAGGGCCCAAGGGTCAGCCGGGACCGAGGGTCAGCCGCGCGGCTGCGGCTGGGCCTGCTGCTGGAGGTGGCGGCGCAGGCCGAAGAAGAAGTCGAGCCCCGAGAGGACCGTGACGAGCACGGCGAGATAGACCAGCAGCGACACCCACGCGGGGTGGCCGGGCACGGCGATGAGGGCGAGGATGGCGGCGATCTGCAGGCACGTCTTGACCTTGCCGAAGTTGTTCGCGGCCATCACCACGCCGGCCTGCGTGGCGCCCATGCGCAGCACCGTGACGGCGAGCTCGCGCGCGATGATCACCATCGCCACCCATGCGGCGAGGCGGTTGAGCGAGACGAGCGCGAGCAGCGCGGCGACGATCAGGAGCTTGTCCGCGAGCGGGTCCATGAGCTTGCCGAAGGTGCTCACCGCGTCGCGCGAGCGCGCCAGGTAGCCGTCGACGAAGTCCGTTAGCGAGGCCAGCGCGAAGACCACCGCTGCCAGCACGTCGCCCTCGGGGGTGTTGCCCAGGAGGGCCACCACGAGCACGGGAACGAGCATGATGCGTAGCACCGTGAGCACGTTGGGTAGGTTTGGGGCAAACATTCCCAAGCATTATGGAGGAGCAGAAGAGATGAACAAGCGCACGCTGGGAACCGGCGGTCCGGAGGTCTCGGAGATCGGATTGGGCTGCATGGGCATGTCGGCCTTCTATGGAGCCACCGACGAGGGTGAGGCCACGCGGACGATCCATCGCGCGCTCGAGCTCGGGTGCAACTTCCTTGACACCTCGGACATGTACGGGCCGCACACCAACGAGCGCCTCGTGGGCGCCGCCATCGGAGACAGGCGTGAGCAGGTGTTCCTGGCGAGCAAGTTCGGAATCAAGCTGGAGTTCGACGCGAATGGCGCGCCGCGGCGGAGCATCGATGGCAGCCCCGGGTATGTGCGCGAAGCATGCGAGGGCTCGCTGGGGCGCCTCGGCGTGGAGCACATCGACCTGTACTACCAGCACCGCGTGGACCCCAACACGCCGATCGAGGACACCATCGGAGCGATGGCGGAGCTGGTGAAGGAGGGCAAGGTGCGCCACCTGGGGCTCTCCGAGGCGAGCGCCGCCACGATCCGCCGCGCCCACGCGGTGCACCCAATCGCGGCGGTGCAGAGCGAGTACTCGCTGTGGACGCGCGACGTCGAGGAGGAGGTGCTCCCAACTCTGCGCGAGCTGGGGATCGCGCTGGTGGCGTACTCGCCGCTGGGGCGCGGGTTCCTCTCGGGCCGCTTCAGCTCGCCCGAGGAGCTCGATGAGGGCGACTTCCGCCGCTACGGACCGCGCTTCAGCGGGGAGAACCTCGAGCACAACCTGCAGCTGGCCGCGCGCGTGAAGGAGCTCGCGGGCGAGAAGGGCGTGACCCCGGGGCAGCTGGCGCTGGCATGGGTGCTGAGCCGCGGCGAGCAGGTGGTGCCGATCCCGGGAACCAAGCGGGTGAAGTACCTGGAGGAGAACCTGCAGGCCGCGGAGATCGAGCTGAGCGCGGATGAGTCCGAGCGGATCGCCAACGCCGTTCCGGCGGCGGCGGGCGATCGCTACGACCAGCAGGGGATGACCACCATCAACCGCTAGGACGCCCGCTGACCGGCGCCAGCCGGCGTCCTCGGTCGCTTGTGTACGTAGTACGCGGCGCTCCCTGCGTCCTGGCCTGGCTTGCTCAGCGAACCTCCTAGCAGGCCAGGTGGAAGCCGGCCCGCTAGGGTGGAGCCGGCATGCCCCTGATCCCGATGGTCATAGAGCGCACGGCGCGCGGCGAGCGCGAGTTCGACATCTACTCGCGGCTGCTCAACGAGCGCATCATCTTCCTCGGCACCCCGATCGACGATCAGGTCGCGAACCTCGTGGTGGCCCAGCTCCTGCACCTGGAGAGCGAGGACCCCGAGAAGGACATCTCGATCTACATCAACTCCCCCGGAGGCAGCGTGTACTCGGGGCTGGCGATCTACGACACGATGCGCTTCGTGAAGCCCGACATCGCGACGATGTGCGTGGGCGTGGCGATGTCGATGGGCTCGCTGCTGCTCTCGGGCGGCACGAAGGGCAAGCGCGCGGCGCTGCCCAACAGTCGCATCCTGATCCACCAGCCCAGCGCGGGCTTCGAAGGCCAGAGCACCGACATCGAGATCCACGCCCGCGAGATCCTCAAGGTCCGCGAACGCCTGGATGAGATCTACGCCGATAACACCGGCAAGCCCACCGAGCAGGTGCGCACCGATATGGAGCGCGACCGCTTCTTCACCGCGCAGCAGGCCGAGGAGTACGGCCTGATCGACCGCGTGCTCAACAGCCACTGAGCGCGCGCGGGCCGGCGGGCCTTTGTCCGGAGGAGGGCCGGCCGGAGCCGGCCAGGGATGGGCCGCGTGGGCGGGGCCGGGGCGCGGTTCCCATTGACGGACGGGCAGAGGAGCATCCGCCGATGCGTCTCGTAGATTTGCCGACGTGCTAACTGACAGCGAGATCATCTTGGGCGACAACCTCGATGTACTTCCTCGCTTCGAGGACGGCGCGTTTCAACTGATTTACATCGACCCTCCGTTCAACACCGGCAAAGCACAGACGCGAAAGACTCTTCAGACCGTGCCCGATGCGGGCGGGGATCGCACCGGCTTCATGGGGCGCCGCTACAAAACGCGCCTCCTCGCCGAATCCTCCTACCTCGACATGTTCGACGACTACCTCGCGTTCCTGGAGCCTCGCCTACGCGAGGCACACAGGCTGCTGGCGGACAGTGGGACCTTCTATTTCCACATCGACTATCGCGAGGCCCACTACTGCAAGCTGCTGCTCGATGAGATCTTCGGACGCGAGGGCTTCCTCAACGAGATCATCTGGGCCTACGACTACGGAGCGCGATCCAAGCGGCGCTGGCCAGCCAAGCACGACACGATCCTTGTCTACGTCAAGGATCCCACGGGCTACTACTACGACGCAGAGACCGTTGACCGAGAGCCGTACATGGCACCTGGCTTGGTCACGGCCGAGAAGGCCGCAAAGGGCAAGCTGCCGACAGACGTGTGGTGGCACACGATCGTTCCGACCAACGGACGTGAGAAGACTGGGTATCCGTCCCAGAAGCCAGAAGGGATCGTCAACCGGATGATCCAGGCATCGACTCGCCCAGGGGACTGGTGCCTCGATTTCTTCGCGGGTAGTGGCACGGTGGGGGCCGTCGCAGCCAAGCTGGATCGCCGCTATGTCCTGATCGATTGCAACCCCGAGGCCATTGACGTCGCTCGGCGGCGGTTGGGGGTCTCCGTGGAGGAAGACGTGTCCTCGCTCGATACGCCGGTTGCTGTCCAACTGTTTTGACCGGACTCAGGCAAGTGCAGTAATGGCTTGCACGAATCCCTCGTAGTCGAAGCGGAAGTCCGAGAACGCATCGCTTGAGGTTCGTGACGGACGGAACCACTTCGTATCGCTCATCGCGTGCTGTATGACGATCTCACCAGCGTCCATCAGCGAGCCGACCGCCTGCCCAGGGATCAGCCAGTAGGCCAAACCGTGAGGGCGGCCCGATACGCAGATCAGATGGTCGTACTTACGTTCATCTACACCCAGTCGGGGGTCCCGGACCTGCTGAAAGCGAGGCGGATCCTCGGTTGAGAACTTGATCTCGCACCGACTCGACCCGATCTGTCGATCGTACGCGCGGGACGATGCCCTGCTGGTGCTGAGTCCCGTTCGCTGCGCGATGCTGTCCACCAGCATCTCTCCAAGCTTGCCGCGAGTTCGCGGAGCGAGCGTCAATACGAAGCTCAACGGGCTCTCCGGAGGCCATCCAGCTACTTGCGGAAGACTCTCCCGCAACTCATCGAGTGTCGCAACCTCTTCGGGGGCGAATCTCAAATCGGAGTTCTTGGGCGTTGACATGGCTCGCCACAGTACTGGGGGCCGGGGAGACCATTCTTGATCGGGCCGGCCGAACGCTCAGGTCACCGCGTGCTCGATCGCGCCCAGCGACTCGATCTCGATGCGCACGGTGTCGCCGGAGGCGAGGAAGCGGGGCGGGTCGAGGCCCATGCCCACGCCCGCGGGGGTGCCCGTGAGGATCAGGTCACCGGCGTGCAGCGTGCACGTCTCGGAGATGAACTCGATCAGCTCGGGCACCGAGAAGATCAGGTTGGAGGTGTTGGAGTCCTGGCGCAGTTCGCCGTTCACCCACGTGCGCAGCGAGAGGGCGTGCGGATCTGGGACCTCGTCGGCGCTCGTGATCCAGGGGCCGTAGGGGCAGAAGCCGTCGGCACCCTTCGCGCGCGTCCACTGCGGCTCGCGGCCCTGCAGATCGCGCGCGCTCACGTCGTCTGCGACCGCGTATCCCGCCACGGAGCGGCCCGGTCCCATGACCACCGCGAGCTCGCCCTCGTAGTCCAGGCGCCGCACCACCTTCGGGCAGCGCACCGGCGCGTTCGGGGGCGCGGCTGAGGAGGGGAGCTTCATGAACACCACAGGCTGCGCGGGGGGCTCCACCTTCGATGACGACGCACCGCCCATCTCGCGCACGTGATCGGCGTAGTTCAGGCCGATCCCGAAGATCGCGCGCGGCGCGGGCACGGGCGCCAGCAGGGTCACCTCCTCGAGTGCCCACGAGTCTCCCTCCACGGGCACGGCCTCGGGGTCCACCTTCGATGACGACGCCGCGAGGCGGTCGAGCACCGTGAGCTCCTCCAGCGCGTAGCCGTAGACGCGCTCGCCGCGCACCTCGCCCGCGCGGGGGTTGGTGGCGTCAGGGGGCAGGAAGGTGGCTAGGCGCATGAGCGTGAGACTATCCCGCTGGGGCAGCGGGTATCGTCGCCACGGTCGATGGCCGGCATGACCCCGATCGAGCGCCTCGTGCTGCTGCTGGTCGCCGTGCTGGCGGTGCTCGCGGGGCTAGCCAACTACCAGGCCTGGGCCGCCGTACCCCGCTTCGCGGTAGCCACGCTCGCGCTGGCGGGGCTCGCGTGGGTGGTCTCCTTCGCCACCGAGCAGCTCGGGGAGCGCTTCGGGCCCGCGATCACGGGGATGTTGCAGTCCACGCTCGGCAACCTCCCCGAGCTGTTCGTGGTGATCTTCGCGCTCCAGAAGGGCGAGCTGGTGGTGGCGCAGACGGCGATCATCGGCTCGATCTTCGCCAACGCCCTGCTCGTGCTGGGGCTCGTGATCGTGATCGGCGCGCGTCGTTCGGGCGATGGCGTGATGCGCTTCTCGCATCGTCTGCCCAGCGACACGGCGACGCTGCTCTTGGTGACCGTCTTCATCATCGTCCTCCTCGGCCTCTCGCTCGGCTCGCACGATCCCGCGAGCCATCACGTGAAGGAGATATCGAGCGTCGGGGCGGTGTGTCTGCTGGTGGTGTACCTCGCGTGGGTCGTTCCGTATCTGCGCTCGGACAAGCGCCCCGACACGGGCGACCGGAGCCGCGGCGTGCCGCGGCTCTCGCTTGGCTTCACCCTCGTGCTGCTGGGCATTGCCGGGGTCAGCTCGGCGTTCGTCTCCGACTGGTTCATCAACGGCCTTGCGCCGGCCATTGAAGAGCTCAACCTCTCGCAGGCCTTTGCCGGCCTCGTGATCGTGGCCATCGCGGGCAATGCCGTGGAGAACGTCGCCGGCATGGTCCTCTCGTGGAAGGGCCGCTCGGACCTCGCGATCTCGGTCGTAAAGAACTCGGTGGCGCAGATCGCGGCCTTGCTCTACCCACTGCTCGTGCTCATCTCGCTGCTGCTCGCGACGACGCTCACCTTCGCGCTGGCTCCCGTCTACGTAGGGGCGCTCGCGCTCACCGCGCTCGTCGTCTGGCAGGTCACCGGCGACGGCGAGGCGATGATGTTCGAGGGGCTTGCGCTGGCGGCGCTCTATGTGATCCTCGCCACGCTCACGCTCTACGAGTAGCTGCGTCCCTGCCGCGCGACCGCCAACTCGCTCTACGCGGCCCTCTCCCGGCCCCCCTGTGGGGGCCTCCTGAAAAATCCGCTCAGCCGCGCGCGAGGCCGCTGATCAGCGCCCCCGCCACGCCGCCGGCCGCGGCCGCTCCCACGTTGCCGTCCATGCCCTCCAGCGGCGCGATGAACATCGTCTGGATCGCCAGGCGCCCCGGGCCGGTGAAGCGGTTCCAGGTGAGCTTGCCGCCGCCGCCGAAGATCCCGCTCTTGAGGCCCATCGTGATCGCCTCGAGCTTCACGCTCGGGTCCTTGTAGAGCCATGCGCCGGCCTCCACATCGAGCTGCTCGCCCTGGCCCAGCTCCACGAGGAAGACGTTGCCGTGGCCGTGCAGCCACACCAGCGCATCGCCCTCGGTGGCGCGGAACTTGTCCATGAAGAAGCCCGTGCCCCCGAGCAGCATGTTCTGCACGCCCTTGATCCGTTCGAAGCTGTAATCGAGGTTGTCGGTGGCGGCGATGAACTGGTGCTCGCGCACATCGAGCCCTTCGCCCTGGCGCAGGTGCAGCGGAATGCACTGGCCCGGCGAGTCGCGCGAGAACGCGATGCGCCCCGAGCCCTTCGTGCGCGTCACGAAGAACTCCAGCCCCGCGATCTTGCGCTTCACCGCGCCCGGCAGCTTCTTCAGCTCGATATCGAGTTGCGTCTGCTTCCACAGCAGCACGTGATGCTCGAACATCACCGCCCGGTTGCTCACCTCGATCTGCAGCTCGGGCACCAGCTCGCCGCGCACGTGGTAGGTCACGCCCGCGAAGCTCTCGTCGTGGATGGTGCTCTGGATCGGCTCGGGCAGCTGCATGGGACTCCTCTAGGCTGGTTTTGAGCTGTTATCGACCGCGCGCCGACCAACGTGAGGCCCTGTCGGAGACACTCGCCCGCGCTCGGAGCGCCCGCACACGCCAGCGCCCCCGGCCCGGCTCGCCAAGCTAGCGCTCCCACAGGCGGAAAGCGCGCTAGACTGCTCCGTACCTCGCGCTGGGCGGGGTTTTTCTTCGCCCACTGCCGCTTTTTCCACTCCACCACGAGGTTTCTCGATATGGCCCGCGGAGACGTTCGAATAGCTATCACCCTCGCCTGCGAGGACTGCAAGCATCGCAACTACCAGACCAACAAGAGCAAGCGCAACAGCCCCGATCGGGTCGCCCTGCGCAAGTACTGTCGCTGGTGCCGCCGGCACACCGGCCACCGGGAGACGCGCTAGCGGGAGCTCCTGTGGCCCGTGATCGCAAACGCGCAAAGCAGCGCCAGCGCCGGAGCGCGGCGCGCAGCGCGGCCGGTCGCGCCTCCGCGCCCGACGAGCGGGCGCAGGAGCGCGAGGAGGGCGCCGGGCGCCCCTCCGACGGCGAAGGCTTAGCCGAGGGTGGAGCAGCCCACATCGTCCGCGCCGACCTCCCGGGCGCCCTCGACCACATGGGCGACGTCGACGAGTTCGACGCCGCCCTCGTGCGCGGCGCCGGCGGCGTGCCCGCTTCCCCTGACTCGCTGCCGGAGGAGATCGAGACGGACCCCGAGGTCTCTCCGCCCCCAGCCGAGGAGGCCCTCGCCAACGGCGCCTCCAGCGCGCCGGCGCGCGCACGGGCCTCCACCACGCGTGCGCCCGCCGAGGGCCGCCAGCGGCTCCCCAGCCGGGCGCTGGCCTTCCTGCGCGCCTCCTGGGCCGAGCTCCAGCGCGTGCAGTGGCCCAACCGCTCCCAGGTCACGCAGGCCACTGCGGTCGTGCTCGGCTTCGTGGCGGTCGCCGGCGTCTACTTCGGCCTCGCCGACTACATTGCCAAGGAAGTCGTGGAAGCCATCCTCTGAGGCCATCCTCTAGTCTCTTCCACCGCACGTCGCACTTTGCCGCCGGCCGCGTCTCTCGCCCGCCGGCCGGCGCCTCGCAGGATCTTCTCTTCGCTCCCATCTGAACACGTCAGGAATCGCATGTTTCGCTGGTACGTCGTCAACACCTACTCAGGCCACGAGAACAAGGTCAAGCAGAACCTCGAGCACCGCGTCGTCTCGCTGGGCCAGCAGCGCGCGGTGCGCCAGGTGGTGGTCCCCACCGAGTCCGTCTCGGAGATGAAGGACAACCAGAAGATCACCGTCGAGAAGCGCACGATGCCCGGCTACGTTCTGGTCAACATGGAGCTCAACGAGGATTCCTGGGGCGTCGTCAAGGGCACCCCCGGCGTGACAGGCTTCGTGGGAGCCTCCCAGGAGCCCGTCCCCCTCACTCAGGTCGAGGTCGATCGCCTGCTCCACAAGGAGGTCGCCACCGCCCCGCGTACCCGCGCCCAGTTCACGATCGGCGAGACCGTCAAGGTCGTCTCCGGCCCGCTCGCCGACTTCAGCGGCGAGATCTCCGAGATCAACGACGACGCCGCCAAGCTCAAGGTGCTCGTATCCATCTTCGGCCGCGAGACTCCGGTCGAGGTAGGCTTCGATCAGGTGAAGAAGCTCTAGTCATGGCCAAGAAAGTCCTCACAACCATCAAGCTGCAGGCCCGAGCGGGCCAGGCAAGCCCGGCCCCGCCGGTGGGCCCCGCGCTGGGCCAGCACGGCATCAACATCATGGAGTTCTGCAAGGCCTTCAACGCGCAGACCCAGTCCGAAACGGGAACGATCGTCCCCGTCGTGATCACGGTCTACGAGGATCGCTCCTTCACGTTCGTCACCAAGACCCCCCCGGCGGCGGTGCTGATCCGCGAAACGCTTCGCCTGGAGAAGGGCTCGGGCGAGCCCCACCGCACGAAGGTCGGCAAGCTCACCCAGAAGCAGCTCCGCGAGATCGCCGAGCGCAAGCTCCCCGACCTGAACGCCCACGACGTCGAGCAGGCATCGAAGATCATCGCCGGCACTGCCCGCTCGATGGGCGTGGAGGTGGAGGCATGAACGTGCATGGCGGCGCCGGATCGGCGTCCTCGCTCGCTCGCGTGCTAAGCACGCCACGCTCGCTGCGTCCTTGCCCGGCTTGCCCTGCACGTCCATGCCGGCGTGGTGAGCATTCGGGAGCGTTCGCATGACAACCCATCACGGGCGTCGCCTCGGCGAGGCGCTGCAGCGGGTGGATCGCGAGCACGAGTACGAACCCGCGCAGGCGATCGCCCTCATCAAGGACCTCGCGAGCGCCAAGTTCGACGAGTCCGTGGAGGTGCACGTGCGCACGGGCCTCAACGTGCGCCACGCCGACGAGCAGCTGCGGGGCACGATCGCGCTGCCCAACGGCCTCGGCAAGGACGTCAAGATCGCCGTCTTCGCGCAGGGCGAGAAGGCCGCTGAGGCGCAGGCCGCGGGCGCCGACGTCGTCGGCGGCGAGGACCTCGCCAAGAAGATCCAGGAGGGCTTCGACGACTTCGACGTCGCCATCGCCACCCCAGATCTGATGTCGGTGGTGGGTCGCCTCGGCCGCATCCTCGGGCCCTCGGGCAAGATGCCCAATCCGAAGGTCGGCACCGTCACCATGGACGTCGCCAAGGCCGTCGAAGAGTCCAAGTCCGGCAAGGTCGAGTACCGCACCGACCGCACCGCGATCGTGCACCTCGTGATCGGCAAGGCATCCTTCGAGGCGCGCCAGCTGCTCGAGAACTACGCGGCGGTGATCGAGGAGCTGATCCGCGCCAAGCCCTCCTCCGCGAAGGGCCGCTACCTGCGCACGATCACGCTCGCCTCCACGATGGGGCCCGGCGTCAAAGTGGATCCCAGCCGCACACGCGATATCGTTGAGGAGGCGCCTGCAGCTGCGGCTGTCTAGCGTCATCACAACGGCCCCCAAAGACCCCCGGCGGCGCGGCAGTACGCCATAAGACCGGGATAGGAGACCCATGAACCGAGAACAGAAGGCCTCGGCGATCGCCGAGATCGCCACCAACATCGACGAGTCCCAGGCGATCTTCGCGGTCGACTACCGCGGCATCTCGGTCGCCCAGGTGGCGGAGCTGCGCGCCAAGCTGCGCGAGGCCGACGCCTCCTTTCGGGTCGTCAAGAACTCGCTCACCGAACGCGCCGCCGACGAGGTCGGCGCGTCTGAGCTGAAGCCCTTCCTGCGGGGTCCCACCGCGCTCACCTTCGTGCGCGGCGACGCGGCGCTGGCGGCGAAGGCGGTGGCCGACTACGCGCGCGCCACCCAGCTGCTGCCCTTCAAGGGCGGCATGATGGACGGCGGCGAGGTGAACGCCGATCAGATCCGCGCGATCTCGCGGCTGCCCTCGCGCGAAGTGCTCTACGGGCAGCTCGTGGGGATCGTGGCGTCCCCCGTCAGCGGCCTTGTGCGCACCCTCAGCGCGCTCGTCAGCGGCCTCGCGGTCGCGCTCGGTCAGGTGCAGGAGCAGAATGCGGCCGCGACCCCAGCAACTTCAACTTCAACAACCCCGGAGGACTGACTCATGGCTACCAGCACACAGGATTGGATCGAGGAGCTCAAGGGCATCTCGGTGCTCGAATTGGCGGAGCGCATCAAAGCGCTCGAGGAGGAGTTCGGCGTCTCGGCCGCGGCCGTCGCCGCACCCGTCGCCGCTCCCGCGGGCGGCGGAGGCGATGGCGCAGCGGAAGAGGAAGAAAGCTCGACGGTCGACGTCGTGCTCACGGCCGCCGGCGATAAGAAGATCCAGGTCATCAAGGTCGTTCGCGCGGCCACCGGCCTCGGTCTGAAGGAGGCCAAGGCGCTCGTCGACGAGGCCCCCAAGCCCGTCAAGGAGGGCATCGAGCGCGAGGAGGCCGACAAGCTCAAGCAGGAACTGGAGGAGGCCGGCGGCTCCGTCGAGGTGAAGTGATTGCGACGGCATCCGGCCGTCGCCTTGATAGGACGAGGGCCCTCCAGACCCTCGTGACCGGCCCTTCGGCCCTTCTGGTCGCAATCGCTATCCCACCCTTGCTGTAAGGACCCCGCCTCGGCGGGGTCCTCTTCTTTATCCGCGCCTAACAAATTCGCGCGCGTTCCGGTAGAATGCCGCCCGCCAGCCGATAGTCGCAGCCGCTCCAACGACACCGATGCCGCGCCACATACGCGGCGATCTGGGAGCGGGGTCCGTGAGCGCTGGCTGCCCCCTTGAGGGCGGCGATCACGTGTGCTATCTTTGGTGGTCGCGCTTTCGCGCCCTTCCTCTGCCCGTCTCTCGCCCTCCGAAGGAGTCGTTTCTTGGCTGCTGTTGATGCTCTCCGGACGCGCCGCACTTTTGCGCGCCTTTCAAAGACGGTCGATGTTCCCAACCTGATCGATATCCAGCGCCGCTCGTTTCAGTGGCTCACCGACCCCGAGAAGGGGGGGCTGCGCGAGACGATCGACGACATCTCCCCGATCGAGGACTACACCGGCAACCTCGCGGTGCAGTTCGGCAAGTTCACCTTCGACGAGCCCGTCGCCTCGCTCGAGCAGTGTCGTGAGAAGGATCTGACCTACGCCCGCCCGCTGACCGTCACCGTGGCGTTCATCAACCGCGAGACGGGCGAGATCCGCGAGCAGTCGGTGTTCATGGGCGACTTCCCGTGGATGACCGAGCGCGGCACGTTCGTCATCAACGGCACCGAGCGCGTCGTCGTGACGCAGCTCGTGCGCTCCCCGGGCGCCTACCTGATGGAGCCCAAGGACCGCGAGAAGCAGGTCTTCATCGCCAACCTGATGCCCGCCCGCGGCTCGTGGCTGGAGCTCGAGATCGACAAGAAGGGCAAGGTCTTCGTGCGCATCGACCGCAAGCGCAAGCTTCCGGTGACCGTCCTGCTGCGCGCGATGGGCTACGCCACCGACGAGGAGATCTTGCGCCTGTTCGAGAACTCGCTCTACATCCGCAACACGATCGAGGCCGACACCGAGGTCACGCGCACCGAAGAGGGCGCCCTGATCGAGCTGTTCAAGAAGCAGCGCCCAGGCGAGCCGCCCAGCGTGGACAACGCGAAGGCGCTGCTCAACCAGCTGTTCTTCGACCCCAAGCG
>JBIOES010000016.1:0-24151 GCA_044446265.1 Solirubrobacterales bacterium | reverse complement strand
TCCAACGCCTCTTCGAGCGCCTCGCGCAGTTCCACCAGCGTCCCGCGGCGGGGGGGGTTCGGCGCCAGCGCCAGATCCAGCGCGCGCGTCAGCTCGCGCGGCAGGTCCCCGCGCCGGCGCTCCAGCGGCGCGAGCTCGCTGCCGATCCGGCGCGCCGTCGCCGCGGGGGTGGCGCCGCGCACCGGGTTCACGCCGCACAGCGCCTCGTACAGCACCAGCGCCAGCGAGTAGAGGTCCGCCTGGGCGCTCGCCTCGCGGCCCTCGCTCTGCTCGGGGGCCATGTAGGCGAGGGTGCCCAGCACGTCCCCCGTGCGTGTCAGGACGTCTTCGCCGGCCACGCGCGCGCCCCCGAAGTCCGTGAGCTTCGCCACGGCGCCGGCGTGCTCGGTGCAGTCGTGCGGGATCAGGATG
Organism: Solirubrobacterales bacterium; assembly: GCA_044446265.1. Lineage (GTDB taxonomy): Bacteria > Actinomycetota > Thermoleophilia > Solirubrobacterales > Solirubrobacteraceae > Palsa-744. The sequence goes on along the minus strand of JBIOES010000016.1, from coordinate 23,740 downwards.
TTCTGGGGCTTGACGTCGCGGTGGATCACACCGCGCGCGTGCGCGTGCTCCAGGGCGCCCGCCAGCGCCACTCCGATCGCGAGCACCTCCTCGTCGCGGAGGGCATCCTCGGCGATCAGCGTCGCCAGGGTGTCCCCGTGCACGAGCTCTGAGATCAGGTAGAACGCCTCCCCCTCGCCGCGCGCTTCGTACAGCGCGACGATCGCCGGGTGGGACAGGCGCGCGGTGGCCTGCGCCTCTCGCTCCGCGCGCTCGGCGATCGAATCGTCGTCCTGCGTGGGCAGGAAGATCCGCTTGAGCGCCACCTCGCGCTGCAGGCGCTCGTCGTGGGCGCTCCATACGACCCCGAAGCCACCCGCCCCCAAGCGCTCGAGCAGACGGTAGCGCCCGAGTGCGAGCGTCTCGGCGCGGGCGAGCACGAGGGTGTCGAGCGAGTCCACCGATCTTCCCTTTTCGGCGCCCACGCGTGCCCTCCCTGCCCGGCAGCGGCAGGAAAAGCCGGTGCGAGCGAGAAGTTGCAGGTTCGTCAGGGAGGTGGCCGCCGGTCATACTGGTGTACTCCTCCAGACCGGAACAAGCCCCTGCAAGGAGCCTTTTTTGTCGTTCTTCGACGATGACGAGGACGAGGCCCCTCGGCCGTCGCCCAGAGCACCCCGTCCCGCCGCGCCGCCGCGGGACAGCCCGAGCCCCCGTCGCCCGCGGGGTGGGGACGGTATCGGCGGCGAGGGCGGCTCGATCGACCGGCACACGCTGCTGGTCCGCCGGCGCATCGCCGCCGGCGTGGGGGTCCTGCTGCTGATCGTGATCGTGCTGATCGTCAACGGCTGCCTGAAGAGCGGCAAGGAACAGGCGCTCGAGGACTACAACCACAACGTCGGACTGCTGGTGGGCGAATCCGACAGCCAGGTCTCCCATCCGCTCTTCACGGCGCTCTCCAGCGCCTCCAGCAAGACGCCCCTGCAGGTGGAGACGCAGATCGCTCCGCTGATCGCCGAAGCCAAGAGCCAGGCCGAACGGGCGAGGGGCCTGAGCGTCCCCGACGGGATGAGCGGCGCGCAGGGCCACCTGCTGCTGGTGCTCGATCTGCGCACCGAAGGGGTCACAAAGGTCTCCGAAAAGCTGCGCACCGCGCTCGGCAGCCAAAGCAAGCAGGCGACCACCGAAATCGCGGGCGACATGGAGAACTTCCTGGCCTCCGACGTGGTCTACTCCCAGCGCGTCGCACCGCTGATCCAGCAGACGCTCGTCTCCGCGGGCATCCACGAACAGACCCCCGCCACGAGCAACTTCCTGCCCAACCTGGGATGGCTCGAACCGGAAACGGTGGCGGCGCGCCTGGGCGGAAAGAGCTCCGGCTCGACCAGCAACGCGGCGGTGGCGCCCGGCACCCACGGGCACGCGATCACTGGGGTCAGCGTCGGCGCCACCACGCTGCAGCCCGCGCCGGCCGTGAGCCACGTCAAGAGCGGCGCCAGCCCGACCAACCCGACCTTCACCGTGATGGTCGAAAACGGGGGCTCCAATGCCGAGACCAACGTCAAGGTCGAAGTCACCGTCACCAGCGGCGGCAAGCAGAGCAAGGGCTCCCACGTCGTCAACAAGACCGAACCGGGCTCCACCGTGCCCGTCGACATCCCCGTCGAAGGAGTCACGCTGAACGTCGCCTCCAGCGTCACCGTCAATGTCCAGCCCGTCCCCGGGGAGACCAACACCGAAAACAACAAGGGCACCTTCGACGTCGTGTTTGAATAGCCCACCGAGTAAGTTGTCTCGGTGGTGGCCACCTCGCTGACCGACACCCAGGGGATCCTCGCCATCGCGGCCGCGGCGGTGGCCGTCGTGGCGCTGTTCGGCTGCCTTGCGCTGGCGCTGAGCCTGCGCCGCCTGCGCGCCGCACAGCGCGTCGTGCTGGGCGAGGCCGAGCGCGACGTGGTGGCCCACGCGGTCGATCTGCAGGACGCCTTCGGCGCGCTGCGCGAGTACGTCGCGGACGCCGCGCAGGGGCTCGAGGACCGGCTGGGGGCCGTCGAGCTGGCGCTGCAGGGCGCGATCGCGCACCGCTCGCTGGTCCGCTACGACGCCTACAACGAGCTCTCCGGACAGCAGTCGATGTCGATCGCGCTGCTCGACGGCACGCGCTCGGGGATCGTGCTCTCCTGCATCCACCACCGCGACCAGGCGCGCGTGTACGCCAAGCAGGTGCGCCACGGACAGAGCGAGCTCGAGCTCTCCCCCGAGGAGGCCGAGGCAGTGCAGCTGGCGCTCTCCGCGCCCCTCCCGAGCGACGCTCGCCAGTCCGCGCTCTGAGATGCCTCCGCGTGCCGGCTACCTTGGGCCCGCGGGCACCTTCAGCGAGGAGGCCCTGCTGGCCAGCGCCGTCGAGGGAGCTGTGGAGCCGGTGGCGCTGGGGAGCATCTACGAGACGGTCACCGCGGTCAGGGAAGGCACGGTCGAGTGGGCGCTGGCGCCGATCGAGAACTCGCTCGACGGCTCGGTCACGATCACCCTGGACCTGCTGGCCGGAGATTTCCAGCCCGCCCTGGAGATCGTCGGCGAGACGCTGCTGGGAGTCAGGCATTCGCTGATCGCGCGCGCGGCTGTGGAGCTGAGGGAGATCGACACGGTGCTCTCCCATCCTCAGGTTCCGGGGCAGTGCACGCGCTTCCTGCGCGCCGAGCTCGCCCACGCCCAGGTGCTGCCCGCCAGCTCCACCGCGGAGGCGGTGCGGCTGGTTGCCACCGGCTCCGAGCGCGGCGTCGCGGCGCTGGGCACGCGGCTGGCAGCCGAGATCTACGGCGCCGTGGTGCTGCGCGCGGACGTCCAGGATCGCGATGACAACGCCACGCGCTTCGTGTGGCTGGCGCGCGCCGGCGAGCACACTGGGGGTCCTCCCCTGCGCAAGCCCGCAGATGGCAAGGGGTGGAGGACATCGCTCGTCTTCTGGGGCGCCGGGGCCGACAGCCCCGGCTGGCTCGTGCGCTGCCTGGACGAGTTCGCGCGCCGTGAGATCAACCTCACCAAGATCGAGTCGCGGCCGATGCGCGAGCGCCTTGGCCACTACATGTTCTTCGCCGACCTGCAGGGCTCCCTGATGCAAGAGCCGGTGGCGAGCGCCGTGGCGGGCATGCGCGCCTTCTGCCAGGAGGTGCGCGTGCTCGGCTCCTATCCAGCGGCCTGATGCTCGGCTTCGATCCAGTGGCTTGAGGCTGGTTTGCGCCCCGCTACACTCCGGCTGCGATGGATGCCACGATTCCACCAGCTTCAGTGGGGTCTGCGCCGCTCTCCGAGCACCAGCGGCGCGGGCGTGAGGGTGGCCGGGTGCTCGTTCTCAACGCGACCTTCGCCCCGATCAACGTCTGCACGGTGCGCCGCGCCGTCGTGTTGCTGCTGAAGGAGAAGGCCGAGGTGGTGGAGCGTGGCGGCTGGGAGCTTCACTCCGAGCACGCCACGATGGCGCGGCCGGTGGTGATCCGCCTCGTCAGCTACGTCCACGTCCCCCGCGACGCGCACCGGCGCAAGATCACGCGCCGCGCGGTGTTCGCCCGCGACGGCTGGACCTGCCAGTACTGCGGCTCGCGCTCCAATTTGACGATGGATCACGTGATCCCCCGCTCCAAGGGCGGCTCCTCCAGCTGGGAGAACATCGTCGCCTCCTGCGCTCCCTGCAACCGGCGCAAGGGCGACCGCCTGCCGCGCCAGGCCGGGATGCACCCGCGGCGCGCGCCGCGCACGCCGCGCGCGGAGGTCTTCATCCACGTCGCCTCGCCCACGATCCCCGCGGCGTGGCGGCAGTATCTGCCTGCGGCCGCCTGATCGATAAGCGAGGGGCCCGACCGAAGCCGGGAGACACGCGCCTCCGGCGCTGGCCGATTCGGGGATGCGAGCGGAGCGAGTGTCTCCCTGATCGGTCCCCGTTTCGGCCAGCCGGCCTATCGGCCGCCTGCGCCACCCTCTTGTGCCAGCGGCCGCGTAGCCCTTAACGACGAGGGGCACCGCTCGACCGTCGGGTGCCCCTCGCGTTGCTGATCTGACTGGAAAGACCGAAACGCTCTCTCTGCTGCCGGAGGGACCATTTCCGGCGAGCGTGTCGGGGTGTCCCGGGTTGGATTCCGCTACGCGGTCCAGCCTGCCGACCTAGCGGCCGGTCACCTCCAGGGTCCCTCGAGAACTGTCACTCAACGTTTGGACCACCTCCTTTCTCTGGTCCAGCCAGAGTAGCGGACGAAGGTGACGTTGGGCAAGGGGTGTTTCACTCACTCCGAGGAGGCGGGGGGAGAGGCGCCGTTGGGTGCGGAGGTGTCTCCGACCTCGTCCTCGGCCACCGGCGCGGCGGTGTCCTCGCCGCCCTCCACCACGAGCGCCACGGCGCTGACGACGTCCTCGTCCTTGAGGTTCATCACGCGCACGCCCTGCGAGGCGCGGCCGTAGCGGTTGATGCCGCGCACGGAGGTGCGCTGCACCATGCCGCCGCTGGAGATGAACAGGAGATCCTCGTGCTCGCGCACCACCAGCGCGCCCGCGAGGCCGCCCTTGCGGTCGGTGAGCGTGATCGTCTTCACGCCCATCGCGCCGCGCTTGGTCTTGCGGTATTCGGCGACCGATGTGCGCTTGCCGTAGCCGTTCTCGGTCACCACCAGCAGATCCTGATCGTCGCGGGCGACGTCCATCGCCAGCACCTTGTTGCCCTTCGAAGACACGTTCATGCCGCGCACGCCGGCGGTGTCGCGGCCCATCGCGCGCACGTCGGACTCCGCGAAGCGCACCGCGGCGCCGTCGTGGGAGACCATCAGGATCTCGTCCTCGCCGCTCGTGCGCCTGGCCGCCACCAGCTCGTCGTCGTCGTTGATCTTGATCGCGATGATCCCATCGGCCTTTATGGGGGTGTTGTAGGCGAGGAACTCGGTCTTCTTCACCATTCCTCTGCGCGTCGCGAAGATCAGGTACTTCCCCTCGGTGAAGTCGCGCGTGGAGAGCACCGACTGCACCCGCTCGCCCTCGCGCAGCGGCAGGATGTTCACCAGCGCGCGGCCCTTGGCGGTGCGCTGCGCCTCGGGCAGCTCATACACCTTCGAGCGGTAGATCTTGCCGCGGTTGGTGATGAACAGCAGGTAGTCGTGCGTGGAGCAGATGAACAGGTGCTCGATGAAGTCGCCATCCTTCATGTCCATCCCCGTGATCCCGCGCCCGCCCCGGTGCTGCTGGCGGTAGGTCGCCAGCGGCAGCGACTTGATGTAGCCGGTGTGCGTGATCGTGATCACCATCTGCTGATCGGCGATCAGGTCCTCGATGTCGATCTCGTCCTCGGAGTGGGTGATCTCGGTGCGCCGCTCGTCGCCGAAGCGCTCGCGGATCTCCGCCAGCTCCTCCTTGATCACGGACAGCACACGGCTTTCGTCGCCGAGGATCGCGCGCAGCTCTGCGATCCGCTCGGTCACGTCGGCGTGCTCCTGCTTGATCCCATCGGCCTCCAGCGCCGTCAGCTGGGAGAGGCGCAGGTCGAGAATCGCGGTGGCCTGGATGTGGCTCAGCTCGAAGCGCTCCACCAGCTGCTCGCGCGCGGCGTCGCGGTCGCGCGAGCCGCGGATCAGCTCGATGATCGCATCGAGGTGCTCGAGCGCGATCAACAGGCCCTCGAGGATGTGCGCGCGCGCCTCCTTCTCTGAGAGCTCGTGCTTGGTGCGCCGCACGATCACCTCGCGCTGGTGGGCCACGTAGTTGTGGATCACCGAGCGCAGGTTCAGCGTGCGCGGCACGTTGTCCACGAGCGCCACCATGTTCACGCCGAAGGTGCTCTGCATCGAGGTGTGCTTGTAGAGCTTGTTGAGCACCACCTTCGGGATCGCATCGCGCTTGAGCTCGATCACGAGGCGCATCCCGCGCTTGTCGGACTCGTCGCGCAGGTCGGAGATCTCGGCGATCTTCTTCTCGTGCACGAGGTCCGCGATCTTCTGGATCAGCCCGCCCTCGCCGCCCTTCTTGACCATGAAGGGCAGCTCGGTGACGACGATCGCCTCCTTGCCCTGCTTGAGCGGCTCGATGTGCGCGCGCGCCTGCACGCGCACACGGCCGCGTCCGGTCTCATACGCGTCCCGGATGCCCGCGCGGCCGAGGATGATCCCGCCGGTGGGGAAGTCCGGGCCCTTGACGTGGCGCATCAGCCCCTCGACCTCGATGTCGGGGTCCTCGATGTAGGCGACCGTCGCGTCGATCGTCTCGCGCAGGTTGTGCGGCGGGATGTTCGTCGCCATTCCCACCGCGATCCCCGAGGAGCCGTTGACGAGCAGGTTGGGGAAGCGCGCCGGCAGCACCAGCGGTTCCTGGCGCGAGCCGTCGTAGTTGGGCGCGAAGTCGACCGTATCCATGTCGAGGTCGCGCAGCATCTCGGTCGCGATCCGCGCCAGCCTTGCCTCGGTGTAGCGCATCGCGGCGGCCGGGTCGTCGTCGATCGAGCCGAAGTTGCCCTGCCCGTCGACGAGCTCGTTGCGCATCGAGAACTCCTGCGCCATGCGCACGAGCGTGTCGTAGATCGCGGAGTCGCCGTGGGGGTGATAGTTGCCCATCACCTCGCCCACGATCTTCGCGCACTTCGCGTAGGAGCGGGTCGGGCCGAGACCGAGCTCGTTCATCGCGTACAGCACGCGGCGGTGCACCGGCTTCAGGCCATCGCGCACGTCGGGCAGCGCGCGGCCGACGATCACCGACATCGCGTAGTCGAGGTACGCGGTGCGCATCTCCTCCTCGAGCGCGCGCGGTTCGACGTTGCCGCCGCCTATGACATCAGCCGAGGCCATTGCTCACCCCCTACACATCCAGGTTCACAACTGTGCGTGCGTTGTCCTCGATGAATGCGCGCCTGGGCTCCACCTGGTCGCCCATCAGCATCGAGAAGATGCGATCGGCTGCCGCGGCGTCCTCCAGCGTCACCTGCGCCAGCGTGCGCGAGGCGGGGTCCATCGTCGTGGTGCCCAGCTGCTCGGCGTTCATCTCGCCGAGCCCCTTGAAGCGCTGCAGCTTGACGCCCTTCTGCACAACGCTCATCACGGACTGGCGCAGCGCCTCGAACGAGGGCGCGGTGTCGCGCGCGTCGCCGAGGCGCACCTCGAAGGCGGGGGTGCCGGCGAGCTCGATCAGCTGCTTGTGCACCGCCGCGAGCTGGCGGTACTCCTGGGACTCGAACAGCGTGCGCTTGATGCGGTGGGTGCGCGCGAAGCCGGTGCTCGTCTCCATCGCCTTCACACGCAGCTCGAGCGGGTCGAGCTCCTCCTTCAGCTCGGTGGCGTGCGTCTCCCCCTCGACGCCCGTGCGCGAGAGCAGCTCGATCGCCGCCTCGGCGCTCATCACCTGCTCGTCGAGCAGCGCTGACTCCTCCAGGAACTGCACCATCTCGTGGCCATGGGCGGCGCGCAGCGAGGACGCCCACCCTTCGTACTGCTTGAGCAGGCGCGTGAAGCGCTGCCAGCGGTTCTCGGTCAGCTTGAAGGGCGTGCCGTGGCGATCGAACACGGCCAGCTTCTCCCACTTGTCGGCGAGCAGGATCTCCTCCAGCTCGGACTCCCGCTCGATGTAGCGCTCGCGCGCGCCCTGCTTGAGCTTGTAGAGGGGGGGCTTGGCGATGTAGACGTAGCCGGCCTTGATCAGGTCTTCCATCTCGCGGAACAGCAGCGTCAGCACCAGCGTGCGGATGTGCGCGCCGTCCACGTCCGCGTCGGTCATCAGCACGACCTTGTGGTAGCGCGCGTTCTCGATGTTGAACTCATCTCGCACTCCCGTGCCGATCGCGGTGATCAGCGCCTGCACCTCGGTGTTCTGCAGCACCTTGTCGATGCGCGACTTCTCGACGTTGAGGATCTTGCCGCGCAGCGGCAGCACCGCCTGGGTGTTGCGATCGCGCCCCTGCTTGGCCGAGCCCCCCGCGGAGTCGCCCTCGACCACGAACAGCTCCGCCAGCGAGGGGTCCTTGACCGAGCAGTCGGCGAGCTTGCCCGGCAGCGTGGAGTTCTCGAGCGCCGACTTGCGCCGGGTCAGGTCGCGGGCCTTGCGCGCGGCCTCGCGCGCGCGCTGGGCCTGCACGGACTTCATGATCACCGCGCGCGCCTCGCTGGGGTTCTCCTCCAGGAACTCGCCCAGCCCGGCGTTGACGATCGACTCCACGAAGCCCGCGATGCCGGGGTTGCCGAGCTTGCTCTTGGTCTGCCCCTCGAACTGGGGGTCGCGCAGCTTCACCGAGATCACCGCCGTCAATCCCTCGCGGACGTCCTCGCCGGATAGGTTGTCCTCCTTCTCCTTCAGGAGCCCATGGTCGCGCGCGTACTTGTTGAGCGTGCGCGTCAGCGCCGAGCGGAAGCCCGACATGTGCGAGCCGCCCTCGCGGGTGTTGATGTTGTTCGCGAAGGAGTGGATCGACTCCTGGTAGGAGGAGTTCCACTGCATCGCGACCTCCGCGGCGCCCTCGTCGGACTCGCCCTCGAAGAACACCACCTTGCGGTGCACGGTGTCCTTGTTCTCGTTCAGATAGGACACGAAGTCCTCGATGCCGCCCTCGTACTGGAACTCCGCGGCGTGCCCCTCGCCGCGCTCGTCGGTTATCGAGATCTTCAGGCCGCGCGTGAGGAAGGCCGTCTCGCGCAGGCGCTCCTCCAGCGTGTGGAAGTCGAAGTCGAGCGTCTCGAAGATGTCGGCGTCGGCGAGGAACGTGACGGTGGTGCCGGTGGGGGCGCCCTTCTCCAGCTTCCCGCCACGCGCGAGCTCGGCTAACGGGGCGCCGCGCGAGTACTCCTGCGACCACTCATAGCCGTCGCGGCGAATCTCCACGCGCAGCTGTTCCGATAGCGCGTTCACAACCGACACGCCCACGCCGTGCAGCCCGCCGGAGACCTTGTAGCCGCCGCCGTCGCCGAACTTGCCGCCGGAGTGCAGCACGGTCAACACGACCTCCACGGCGGGGCGGCCCTCCTTCTCGTGCATCGCCACGGGGATGCCACGGCCGTTGTCCACCACGGTCACCGAGTTGTCGGGGTGGATCGTGACCGACACCTCCGTGCAATAGCCCGCGAGAGCCTCGTCCACGGAATTGTCCACAACCTCGTACACAAGGTGATGCAGCCCCATCACGCCCGTCGAGCCGATGTACATGCCGGGGCGCTTGCGCACCGCCTCCAGACCCTCGAGGACGGTGATGTCCTGGGCGTCGTAGCCGGCGCTCACGCCCGCCGAGGTGTTGGCTACTCCATCCTGCTCGGAACGGGCGCTCGCGCGTCCGTCAGGGCTCTGCTCACCTGTGGCCAATGATCCTCCGATGACGTGAGAACGCCCCGGTTCCCGGTACGAAGACCGCGGGCCGGGGCGGGTGCATTTGTACGGGAGACGATAGCACAGCGGGGGGTTCGGAGCGGCCGCACAAGTGGTCGAATCGCCTGCAAACAAGCCAAAAACGGGCGTCGCGGGGGCGCTGGCGCAGACGCCGGGCGGTGCCGAGCACGGTGGGCTGGCTGCTCATCCGGTGCGGCAGCGAAGCTCGCGCACGAGCTCCTCTCCCAGGACCGCGTTGAGGCGAGCGAGGACATCCACCGCCATCAGGCTGAGCTCCTGCGCCCACACGGCCGCGGTGCACGTCACGGTGAGCACGCCGGAGCGCTCGGCGGTGGGTCGCGCGGCCTCGGCGACAGCCGGCCCGGCGGCCTGCGCCCACGCCCCCTGAACGCGCGCCAGGGGGGTCGCGGGGGCGATTGTGGCCGTGAGGCCCTCCATCGCCAGCGCGAAGGGGCGAGGGGCCATGCGTCTCACGCCGCCAGCGCCTCCCGCAGGACGGCGCCCGGGGCGATGCGCAGGCGCGCGGTGCGTGCATCCGCGGCGGCGGGCACGTGCGCGAGGTCGGTGGTCGCGATCACGCTCTGCCCGCCGCTGGAGAGCTCGCCGCAGAGCAGCTCGCGGCGGTGGGAGTCGAGCTCGCTCATCACATCGTCGAGCAGCATCAGCGGCGTGCCGCCGCGCTGCTCCGCCAGCACCGCGCGATCGGCCATCAGCAGCGCGAGCAAGGTCAGGCGCTGCTCGCCTTGGGACCCGTACGTGCGCAGCTCGCGCCCCTCGCGCAGGAACGCCAGCTCGTCGCGGTGGGGCCCGTGGGCGCTGAAGCCCCGCTCCAGCTCGCCCGCGAGGCGCTCCCGCAGCTCCGCGGCGAACTCCTCTGGGTCAGCGGCGCGCGAGCGGGGGCGGTACTCCAGGGACGCCCCCCCGTCGAGCCCGAGCTGCTCGGCGCGCTCGGCGAACGGGGCGCTCACGAGCTCCACCGCCGCCGCGCGATCCTCGCGCAGCGCGACCGCGTGGACGGCCAGCTCGCGGTCCCACGAGGGCAGCGTCTCGCGCGAGGCCCTCCCCGCGCGGATCGCGCCCAGCAGCGCGTTGCGCTGGGCCAGCGCGCGGGCGTAAGCGCGGCGCGTGGCGGTGCGCAGCGGCCAGATCGCCGCCACGAGGCGATCGATGTGCGCGCGGCGCAGGGCCGGGGCTCCCTTCAGGAGCTCCAGGCGATCTGGCAGGAACACGCTCACCAGCGGGCGCGTCTGCACATCGACCATGCGCTCCACCACGGCCCCATCGACGCGCATGCGCTTCACGGGGCGCTCGCTGTCGGGGAAGACGCCGTACCCCACGCTCAGCTCGTGCTCCTGGGACCCGGCGGCGGCGCGCACCTCCACGCGCGTGGCCTGGCAGCCGAAGCGCACCAGCTCGCGCTCGTTGCGGGTGCGCAGCGCGTGCCCGGTGCAGCCGAAGTAGAGCGCCTCCAGCAGGTTCGACTTGCCGGCGCCGTTGGGCCCGTGCACGACCGTCAGCCCCTCGCCCAGGTGCGCCTCCGCGCGCGCGTAGGAGCGGAAATCGCGCAGTTGGACGCTCAACACCCTCACACGTTGAGTCGAATCGGCATTATGAGATACACGAAGTCATCACCCTCGGGAGACTCGATCAGCCCGGGGCGCAGCGGGCTGATCAGCTTCATCACCAGCTCCTCGGACTCCACGCTCTCCAGCCCATCGCGCAGGAACTCGGGGTTGAAGCCGATCTCAAAGGGCTCACCGTGGAAGGGCGCCGGGATCGTCTCGCTGGCCTCCCCCACGTCCGGGGTCTGGGCGGAGATCGTCAGCTCCCCCTCGCGGAACCCCAGGCGCAGCGGGGCGTTCTTCTGAGCGAGCAGGCTGATGCGGCGCACGACCTCGGTGAGCTCGGTAGTGGCGAGGCGCAGCTCGTGCTCGACGGTCTCCGGCAGCAGCTGGCGGTAGTTGGGGAACTGCCCATCGAGCAGGCGCGAGGAGAGGGTCACGCCGTCGAGCTCGAAGATCACCTGGTTCTGACCCACGCTCACCGTGAGCGCCGTGCTCTGCGCCTGCTGGGCGATACGCACGAGCTCCTGCAGGGCGCGCGCGGGGATGTTCGCCTCCAGCGACCCCTGGAGTGGCGTGTCGAGCTGCGTCTGCTTGACGCTGAGGCGGTAGGAGTCGGTGGCCACCATGCGCAGCTCCTGCTCGCTCGCGGACATCAGGATCCCCGTGAGGATTGGGCGGGTCTCATCCCTGGAGGCCGAGCGCGCGACGCGCGTCACGGTCTGCACGAACGCCTCGGCCGGCAGCGCCACCTGGGTGTCGGGCGCGGCGGTGGGCAGCGCCGGGAAGTCCTCCACGCGCAGCGTGCGCAGGTGGAAGGTGGCGGGCCCAGAGATCAGCTCGACGTCCTGCTCGGCGGCGCGTAGTTCCAGCGAGACCTGCTCGTGGGGCAGCGCGCGGGCCACATCCAGCAGCAGGCGCGCGGGGAGGACGGCATCGCCGGCGCGCTCGATCGCGGCTTGCAGTGGGACACAGAGGCCGACCTCCATGTCGGTGGCCAGCAGTTGAGCGGCATCGGCGGAGATCGACAGCTTCACGCCGGAGAGCGCCTGTACCGCGGTGCGCGTGGAGGCCACGCGGGTCACGGTTTGCAGCTGCGCGAGCAGCTCGGCGGTTGAGAGGGAGATCTTCACGGTTGCGATGACACCTTGGCGAAAGAGATTGTTTCAGTAGGGGCTGTGGGGTATGTGGATCGGCAGGCTTGGAGCCAGATGGGGGCTGGGAGGCTGTGGATGGGGAAGGTGAACCGAGGAAGTGTTTCAGGCGCGGCGGTCATCTATGTGTGGTTCTCCAGGCGGGTGCGCAGCTTGTGCACAGCCTCGCGCGTCGCGGTGTCGTTTGGAAGGCGTTCGTCGATGCGCCGCCACGCGTGCAGGACGGTGGTGTGGTCGCGTCCACCGAAGCGTCGCCCGATCGCCGGCAGCGATTCGCTGGTGAGCTCGCGTGCCAGGTACATGGCCAGCTGGCGCGGTTGAGCCACGCGCGCGACGCGCGTGCTGGAGAGCAACTCTTGCTCGGAGACGCCAAACTGCTCGCACGCCGCCAGCTGGATGTCTGCGATCGAGTGGGACGCCCCCACTGAGGCGGGGTAGAGCCCGTCGAGCACCTCGCTCACAAGCTCCTCCGTCAGTGCCCGCCCGGTGAGCGAGCTGAACGCGACGACGCGGATCAGCGCTCCTTCCAGTGCGCGCACGTTGAGCGTTACGCGCTCGGCGATCAGCTCCAGTGCGCGCTCGTCGGCGAGTTCGACGCCATCGTGATGGGCGCGTTTGCGCAGGATCGCCAGGCGGGTGTTGAGATCGGGCGGTCTGATGTCAGCAACGAGCCCGGCCTCGAAGCGCTCGCGTAGGCGGTCCTCGAGCGCCTGCAAGTCGCGCGGCGGGCGGTCTGATGTCAGGACGACCTGGCTGCCCACGTCGTGCAACCAGTTGAACGTGTGGAAGAACTCCTCCTCGGTCTTGGCCTTGCGCTCGAGAAACTGCACGTCGTCGATCAGCAGCACATCGACGTGGCGGAAGCGGGCCTTGAAGCGATCCACGCGTCCCTCGCCGAGCGCGAGCACGAACTCGTTCGTGAAGGACTCCCCCGTGCCGGCGCGCAGCACGAGCTCCGGGCTGTGGCTCGCGAGCAGCGTGGCGATCGCGCGCAGGAGATGGGTCTTGCCGACGCCAGGGGGGCCGCAGATGAACAGCGGGTTGTATGCCTGCGCCGGCATCTCCGCGACCGTCAGCGCCGCGGCGTGCGCGAGACGGTTGGAGTCGCCGATCACGAACTGATCGAACGTGAGCTTCGGGTTGCCCAGCAGCTCGGGCTCGCTCGACGCATCGGGCGCGGCATGGTCTCGCGCGGGCCTTCCAGCGCCGCTCCGCGCTCGCGCCGGGGCATCACCGCGCTCCAGTTGGCGCTCCACGACGTCGACGGTGGCGTTGGGCCCGAGAACCGCGGCCGCGCACGTCTGCAGCAGCCGCCCGAAGCGCTCGCGAATCCAGCCGCACGCGTGCGGCGGCGCGTCGAGCAGCAGCCGCTCCTCCTTTAGCTCGCACGCGCGCAGGGGCTCGAGCCAGATGCGGTAGGTGGGCTCGTCGACGGCCGCAGCAAGCTCGGCTTGCACGCGCGACCATGTGTGCTCCAGCTCGGCGCTCACGGCAGCGTTGATCCGCCCCTCCGGGGGAAGTAAGTGGCTATTCATCAGGTCCCGCCCGCTCCTCCGCCAGGGAGGAGCCCAGCTGGGCGAATATACCCAAAGCCCTCCTCCCCGCGCCGTGGGCATGGCCGCAATTGGCGGGAAATTCTGTGGCGCCCTCGCATCTCCCCGGGGCCGGGGATCTCCGGCGCGCGAGACGGGTATACTGGGCATCTGGAAAGCGCTCGCCGGCCGCGTTTGGCGAGCTGCTTCGGCATTCGCGCGGGTCCGCACGACGCGGCCCCCGCAGGACCGGCCCTGCCGGTCCCTTTTCTCCTTTCTTCCCGATCCCATTCTCAAACGACCATGAAGCGCACCTACCAGCCCAAGAAGCGCAAGCGTGCCCGCACGCACGGGTTTCGCGCCCGTATGAGCACGCGCGCGGGGCGTCTCACGCTCAAGCGCCGCCGCGACAAGGGCCGCAGGCGCCTGTCCGCTTGACGGGGCCGGCGCGATGAGGCCGTCCTCCTCCCGCCGCGGCCGTCTTTCGCGCAGCGCGGAGTTCGAGCGCGTGTACCGCCAGGGGCGCTCCTCCGCCAACCGCCACCTCGTGCTCTACGCCTTTCCGAACCCCGCCTCCAAGTGCCCGCGGCTGGGGCTCTCGGTCTCGCGCAAGGTGGGCGGCGCGGTGGAGCGCAACCGCGTGAAGCGGCTGCTGCGCGAGGCGTTCGCGCAGGCGCGGGACACCCTCAGCGCGGGCTACGACGTGGTTGTGGTGGCGCGCCCCGACGTCCGCGAGCTCGCCGAGCGCGAGGGGCTCGCCGGCGTCGACGCGGCGCTCGGGGAGCTGCTGGAGAAGTCCGGCCTGCGGGGGCCGCAGACGCCCGTGGAGGGGTCCGCGTGAGTCGCTCCGTGCGCACCGGCGTTCGTGCGGTGGCGCGGGCGCCGATCCTCTTCTACCAGCGGGTGCTCTCGCCGGCGCTGCCGCGGCGCTGCAAGTACGAGCCCACTTGCTCGCGCTACGCGCTCGAGGCGATCGGACGCTTCGGGGTGCTGCGCGGCGGTGTGCTCGCGGCGTGGCGCCTCTTGAGGTGCAACCCGTGGAGCCACGGCGGGTACGATCCCGTGCAGGCCCAGCGCCTCTTCAGGGCCACCTGACTCTCCCATGCCCATCTTCGCCAACGTCACCGAAGTCATCCAGGAAGCGTTCGGGCCGCTGATCTCGCTGTTCGAGTCGATCCTGGTGTTCATCCACGAAAACATCGTGGGCGGGAGCTGGGGCCTGGCGATCATCGGCCTCACGGTGGTGGTGCGCGCGGTGATGGTGCCGCTCACGGTGAGCCAGTTCCGCTCGATGCAGCGCATGCAGGCGCTCGCGCCCCAGATCAAGGCGCTGCAGGAGAAGTACAAGGACGACAAGCAGCGCCAGCAGCAGGAGATGATGAATTTCTACCGGGAGAACAAGGTCAACCCGTTCGCCTCCTGCCTGCCGATCGTGCTGCAGCTGCCGGTGTTCATCTCGCTCTTCTACATGCTCCGCCAGGAACTCAAGCTCGACATCTGCGGGCCCGAGCTGCGCAGGCACTTCCACGTGCTCACGAACGCCGCGATCACCAAGCACCACGCGAGCGAACTGCAGAGCATCGGCTGCAACCAGGTCGCGCCGCACTCCGCGAAGTTCCTCTTCATCCCCGACATCACCGTGCAGGCCACGGGCGCCGTGCTGGTGGTGCTGCTCGCGCTCTACATCGGCTCGCAGCTCGCCTCGACGCTGATGATGAGCGCCACCGCCGACAAGAACCAGCGCCGCATGATGCTCGCGCTGCCGCTCGTGTTCGTGCTGTTCATCTTCCGCTTCCCCGCTGGGCTGCTGGTGTACTGGATCACCACCAACCTCTGGACGATGGGCCAGCAGTACTTCGTGCGGCGGGGAGTCGGACCCCCCGCGGCGCCCGTTGGCAAGGGATCCGACGCGAGCACCGATGGAGCATCCTCGAACGGCAAGAAGAGCCTGCCCGGCGTGCCCAAGGGCGAGCCCGCCCTCGCGGGTGTGGGCGGCGGCGGGGCGGGTACGCCTCCTCCCCCACCGCGCAAGAAGAAGAAGCGCTCGGGGCGGCGGCGATGAGCGCCCCCGCGGCCGAGCCCGCGGCGGATGGGGAGGATCCGCTGGACGTGCTCGCGGATCTGCTCGAGGAAATCGTCGATGGCCTGGGCCTCGACGTCGAGATCGAGGTCGAGGAGTCCGACGGTGTGCTCACCGGCTTAGTCGAAGGCGACGACGTGGGCCTGTTCATCGGGCGCCGCGGGCAGACGATCGACGCCGTGCAGCACCTCGCGCAACGGATCGTCTTTCGCGGCGGCCCCTCCACGGCGCGCGTGGTGATCGACGCGGACGGCTACCGCGAGCGCCGCGCGCGCACACTGCGCGAGGACGCCGAGGACGCCGCCGAGGAGGCCCTGCGCTCGGGACAGCCCGTGGAGCTCGACCCGATGCCCGCCTCCGAGCGGCGGGTCGTGCACGAGCACCTGCGCGAGCGCGGGGACGTGCAGACGCACTCCGAGGGCGAGGAACCCGAGCGGTACCTGGTCGTCTCGCCGCTCGAGGGGTGAGTGTTTCACGTGAAACCAGGAGGCGCTCCGGGTGTGTGGGTCTTAGAGCTCCGCCCCGGAGGGGCTCCGCCGTGGGCCGCGTAGCCCGCACCCGACGCTGAATGGCTGTTTCACGTGAAACGCCACACCTGAAGGCCCTGGGTGGGCGGTATGGGTTGAGCGAGCATCAGCGGGCCCGGTTGGCCGCGATCCTCGCCGAGCTGGCCGCCGATGCACGGGCACCCAGCGCGGTGCGCGATCCGCACGCGGCGCTGGACGTCCACCTCGCGGATTCGCTGACTGGGTTGGAGTTCGAGGCTGTCAGGACCGCCGCTTCGCTGGCTGACCTGGGCGCAGGCGCGGGGTTCCCCGGGCTGGCGCTGGCCGTGGCCCTGCCGGGCTGCACCGTCGCCCTCGTGGAGAGTCAGGCGCGCAAGTGCGCGTTCATCGAGCGGATGGTCGGGGCGGCGGCGCTGGAGAACGCCCGCGTGGTGTGCGCCCGCGCGGAGGAGTGGGCGGAGGGGAGCGGGGCCAACGACGTGGTGGTGGCCCGCGCGCTGGCGGCGCAGCCGGTGGTGCTCGAGTACGCGGCCCCGCTGCTGCGCTTGGGAGGGGCGCTGGTCGATTGGCGCGGGCGGCGCGACGGCGAGGAGGAGGCTTCGGCGGCGATCGCGGCCGCGGAGCTTGGCCTGCGACTGCTCGAGATCCGCTGGGTGGAGCCCTACGCGGGCGCTCGCAACCACCACCTGCACGTGTACGAGAAGGTGGAGGAGACCCCCGCGCGCTACCCGCGCCGCGCGGGCGTCGCTCGCAAGCGCCCACTCGGTTGCTAGCTTCCCCGGGGAGTGGGCACCGTCTACGCGATCACCAACCAGAAGGGCGGCGTGGGCAAGACCACCACGGCCGTGAACGTCGCGGCGTGCATCGCGGAGGCCGGCTACGAGACGCTGCTGGTGGATGTCGATCCGCAGGCGAACGCGACGGTGGGGCTGGGACTCGCAAGGACGCACGCGCCGGGGCTGTATGAGGTGCTGACGGGCGAGAGCACGCCCGCGGAGGCGCTCGCGCCAACGCCCGTCTCCGGGCTGAGCATCCTGCCGGCGGGCGCGGGGCTGGCGGGCGCGAGCGTCGAGATGCCCCGCTTGGAGGGCTTCGAGGGGCACCTGCGCGAGAGCCTCGCGCCGATCCGCGAGCGCTTCGAGTACATCCTGCTCGACTGCCCCCCATCGCTCGGGCCGCTGACGGTGAGCGCGCTGGTGGCCGCGGATCGCGTGATCGTGCCCGTGCAGACCGAGTACTTCGCGCTGGAGGGGCTCGCGGGGCTGCTGGATACGCTGGCGCTGGTGCAGCGCGAGCTCAACCCCCGCCTGACGGTCGCGGGGATGCTGCTGACGATGCACGACTCCCGCACGCGCCTGGGGCGCGATGTGGAGCGCGAAGTGCGCGCGCACTTCCCCGAGCTGGTGTTCGATACGGTGATCCCCCGCAACGTGCGCCTCGGCGAGGCCCCCAGCTACGGGCTGCCGGTGACCCACCACGACCCGCACAGCGCGGGCGCGGAGGCGTACTTCGAGTTGGCCAAAGAGGTCGCGGCGCGCGAGTGATGGCGGGTTTGGTGCCAAGAGCCCACGCCGGGAACGCTTCCGTGGGAGAAGATCGAGGATGAGCGCCCCCAAGCGCGGCATGGGCCGCGGCCTGGAGGCGATCTTGTCGGTGTCGAGCGCCGGCGTGGACCCCGAGCGCGAGGAGCTGCGCGAGATCCCCATCGAGCTGATCTCGCCCAACCCGCGCCAGCCACGGCGGCGCTTCGACGAGGACTCACTGCACGCGCTCGCGGGGTCGCTCGGGGAGCGGGGGGTGCTGCAACCGGTGCTCGTGCGCCCTCGCCCCGGCGGCGGGTACGAGCTCGTGGCCGGCGAGCGCCGCTGGCGCGCTGCGCAGCTCGCGCGGCTGGAGAGCATCCCCGCGCTCGTACGCCCCCGCGACGACGCCCTCGCACTGGAGGTGGCGCTGATCGAGAACATGGCGCGCGAGGATCTCAACCCGATCGAGGAGGCCAACGCCTGCGTGGCCCTCGTGGAGGAGCTGGGCCTCACGCGCGAGCAGGTGGGGATCCGCGTGGGGCGCAGCCGCGTGGCGGTCTCCAACCTGCTGCGCCTGCTGGAGCTGCCCGAGGAGGCACTCGCGGCGATCGAGAACGGCACGCTCAGCGAGGGCCACGGGCGGGCTTTGCTCTTGGCCAAGGATCACACCGCGCGGCGGCGGTTGACGCGCGGCGCTGCGGCGGAGGGGTGGTCGGTGCGCGTGCTCGAAGAGCGCGCGCGCCGGAGCAACGAGGCGGCGGGCGCGGCGAAGGGGGCCGGACGCGCAGGGCACCGGGGCAAGGGCCGGCTCCACCCCGACCAGGAAGCGGCCGCGGCCGAGATCTCCGAGGCATTCGCCGAGGCGCTGGGCTCCGAGGCGGGGGTTCGGCCCACGGCCGATGGGGGGTACCGGGTGGAGTTGGCCTTCGCATCGCGCGATGAGGCGCTCGCGCTCGCCCGTCGTCTGCGCTCGCGCCCGTAGCGGACGCTAGAATCGCCGTCCGCGGGCGATTAGCTCAGTTGGTTAGAGCGCCTCTCTGATAAGGAGGAGGTCCCTGGTTCGAATCCAGGATCGCCCACTGGTCGGAAGCCCTGCAAATAGTGGGTGGCCGGCGAGCTGAACCGCTCTTCGCCGCCAACTGCGGTAGCTTCGACGCCATGACGACACCCGAGATCGTCGAGCGAGCCGGCCGCCTCTTGGCCGATGCGGCCCCACCCGAGTCGAAGGTGATCCTCTTTGGATCGCATGGCCGAGGCGATGCAACGGCCGACAGTGATTTTGACTTCCTCGTCATCGAGCCGTTGGTTGCCAGCAAGGCGAAGGAGATGGTGCGCCTGCGGGATGCGCTCGACCCGCTCAGGGTGGCCGCAGACGTTGTGGTTCTCGCGCGGGAGTACGTGGAGGAATGGGGCGACGTTCCCGGGACGATGCTCCACGACGCCCTGACGGAGGGCCGTGTCCTCGCCGAAACATGACCTCAACGGTCATGGCCTAAACGTAGCATCGACGCCGCGAGGCGACGAGTCGATCTCGTGCTCGCCACGTCAGCCCTGTGGCACTCTACCCCCGCTGATCGCGGGCAACGCTCTCTTGGCTATGGAAGGTGTGCGGACCTTCGCTGTCCGGCGTTTTCCCAGCTCACGGTTTGGTGGGAGAAGCGCAACGATCCGGGACTGATGGCCGGCCCTTCTTCGAGCAAGGCAGGGGTGCCAGATACCTGCGCGCTGTGCACCTCGAAGGTGGTTGTTTGACACCGGGTTCCCTTGCGCACGATCCATGCGACGGAGCCATGATGGGTAACCACGAGATCCGTGACTTGACTGAAGCTGATGAAGCAGGCATCCACGAAGCCCCCGACTCCGGGGACCGTGAGCAGGGTGCGTCCGCTGGCGACATCGACCACCACGATGTCGGTGCTTCCCGTATCGACTCCGTGAGTACTTCTTGTGTAGGCGACGATCGCCCCGGCGAGCCCGATGTGGTCGATTGATGCCGGGCGCCGTCGGCCCGTCTCGGCGATCGTCACTTTGGTGCCACGACGTAGAAGGCAGGCATATATGCCTTCGTATGCCGGAAGGCGGCCTGTGAGCGAATAGACTCGAACGTTCCGATTCTCGGCAATAGTTCGAGTGTGCGGCGGTCGACAGTTGGAGTGACGCCCAGTGCCGGCGATCGCCCCGGCGCAAGCAATAGACGCCGTGATCGTCACTCCCGCCATGAGCAGGCAGCCCTTGGTTACGCCTTCGAGTCGTGGCGTCACGCAGCAAGGATAGTCGTTTGGGCAACGGGCGACTTCGCTGTCCAAACGGCCAAAGGTTTCTCGCGGGCGGGCAGGAGATATCTGGGCGACGCCGTATGTGTGTCCAATGGCGACCGGCGTGATCCGTTCGTATGGAGAGTTCTGGAGTCCGGATCTAGTCGATTGGGGTCGTCCCGGCGCTGGGGGGCATGGCCAGCTTTTGGGCCGTGCTTGGGATAAGACCGTCGATGTGTGGGACCAGCTTGAGTCTATGTCTTGCTCCACGACTGGCAGGTCGTCTATGTCGGGCGCGTTGACGCGACAAAGCGCTCGCTGGGTTCGCGACTCCGGGAGCACAAGAATGGGCGTCTCGCGGGTAGATGGGGCCGGTTCTCGTGGTATGGACTTAGAGCAGTCAACCGAACCGGAGAACTTGGGAAACTCGGTCTACGCCAAACCGCGTCGCAGGCGACCGTTGTCAGGACGCTTGAGTCCGTTTTACTTGCAGTCACGGTGCCCCTGCTCAACAAGGTTTCCGCGACCATCCCGGGCGCCAAGCTCGTCGAGCAGGTTGCGGAGGAGCGCCCGCGGCCTGTGGCGAGCTACCTCGCGGAGATCAGGACCGGAGTTGAGAAGTTGAACAACGGGCTGCGCAGCGTTGAGGATCGACTCGACCGCATAGATGCGCGAAGCGCGACAAGCAACGAGTCGTAGGGGTCGAACCTTCACCAGCCATCTGTGTAGGCTCGGGACTCGTGAGCTATCAAGGAGACGCGAGGAAGCTGCGCCGAGACCTTGAGCGCAAGGGGTGGCGTGTCGAGAAGCGCAAGGAGTACTGGCTGCTCTTCCCGCCGGACGGCTCCACAGCCCCCGCACGGATGCCCGGCACGCCTTCGTCGCAAAGAACTTGGAGCAACCTGCTTGCCGATCTCAAGCGGAAGGGGTATAAGCAGTGAGCATGGAGTACCGCATCTTCGTTCAGATTCCCGGCGTACCGCTCGCGGACGAGGCTTCGTGGGAGCGTCTTATCGGTTGGCTCGAGGGCAATCATGGTGGCCTTGGGCCGGTGATCTCGTGGGACGACAGCACGACTGCGCGCATCACGGTCGCCACCGACGCCGAGGACGCCGCGGCTGCGGCCGAGATCGCCTCCGGCGCGGTCTCCCGCGCTCTGCACGCCACCGACCTTGGGGCGTTGTACCCGCGTGCCATCGAGGTTGAGGCCGTGAACGTCAAGGAGCCCCTCGCCGCGTAGCGTTCCGTCTCAGCCATCCAGTCCCGGAATCGGCTCCACGGGCAGCGACCCGTAGATCGCCTCGAGCTCGGCGAGGTCCAGGCGGTCCTGCGGGCGCCCGGCGAGGCGCTTGAAGCCGACGACGCTGGGCAGCGCGGCCACCCGAACCGTCTGCCCTGACCACTCGGCCACCACGGCGCGATCGGCGACGGTGGCGTAGTCCAGCGGCGGGAGTCCCCCGTGCATGATGTCGATGATCCCGTGGCGACTGTTGATGCGGAGATTCGCCGCACCGGCTATATCCTCCTGCGTGAGCGTCTTGCCGTCCCTCAGACGCGTCCCTTCGACGTGCTGGACGAATCGCAACACAGCTGCGTCGGCCTCGGGACCGTCGGGCACGAGCAGGTCGCTGTCCTTCGTGGCGCGCACGTAGCCGTGGTAGATCACGCTGAACCCGCCAATCACGACATATTCGAGCCCGACCACGTTGGCGTCGGCGACGACGCCGTCGAGATCAGGACCAGAAGGCTCGTCTGGGGGCATGCCCGGCGCGTATCGAGGCGGCCAGCAGGGAGACCGCCTGGCGTGAGAGCTGCTGGCCCTGCTCGAGTCGCTGGATCGGCGTCAACGCCATGTTGCTGGCGCGCAACTGCTCGGCCTCTTCACGGTTGAGCGCGGCCCACTCCGCCTCGTGGCCTGGCTCAAGCAGGATGTGGCGAGAATGGGCACCCATGGGTCGAGTTTATCGGCAGCGCCGGAGGTTGTGGATCCGCAACGCGCGGCGTGCCGATCCGAGCGCTTCCGCGAGGCTGCCACACGCCGCTGACCGGCCGCCTGTGGATAACGGCGGACAGGGCTAAGGGAGGAGGCCCTCCCTGCCGATAGAGGGGACCGTGAGGCATATCCCCCGCCCATTCGTCGCGCTCGGCGCGCTCCGCACCTGGGCGGCAGCCCTCGGCATCGCGACGGTCGCGACACTCGCCCTGTCCACATCCGCGCAGGCGGTCGTGACCAGCGTCCCGACCGAATCGGGCCCGGCGATCGTTGGATTGCAGCCGCGCAACGGCGTGAGCGTCGGAACTGCGGGAGCGACGCCCGAAACCTTCGCCAACGCGGAAGGCCACCCCGTCGTTCCAAACAGCAACGTCTACGCGATCTATTGGGATCCGAAGGGGTACGCGTACCACGGCGACTGGCAGAGCCTGATCGATAACTTCCTGGCGGGCATCGGGTCCGCGAGCGGCGCCTTCGCCAACGTGCTGACCGTCAGTGAGCAGTACACCGATAAGGCCAACGAAGGCGCCGCCCACACGATGAACTTCCGCGGCGCCTACACCGACACCGAAGCCTACCCCCCGCTCGGCAGCTGCACCGATCCCCACCCGATGTCCCTCGCCAATCGCATCGCGTGCCTGACCGATCACCAGCTCCAGAAGCAGCTCGAACACTTCATCGAAGCTCACAGCCTCCCGAAGGGCATGGGCACGATCTACTACCTGCTGACTCCCCCCGGCGTCACCGTGTGCGTGGATGCGGGCGGCCCCACCGGACACTGCTCCGACAGCGTGGAAGGGTCGGCCGAAAGCTATGAAAACAGCTTCTGCAGCTACCACTCGGACATCAGCCCCACCAACCCCGTCAGCGGCGACGCCAACACGGTGCTGTACGCGGTGATCCCGTGGACGGCGGGGACGTTCCCCGACTACCACCTCTCCCCCGAAGCCCTCAAGACGGCGTGGGACTGCCAGGACGGTGGCTTCGATCCGGCGGGGCACGTGGTTGAGGAACGCGAGAAGTCGCACGAAAGAAGCGCTACCGAAGAAGAAGCCTTCCTGAAGATGTCCGCGGAAGAAAAGAAGGCCTTCGAAGAAGCGGAAGAACGGGAGGGCCCTCACCCGCAGGAGCCCAACCAGCCGATCACCGCTCCCGGCCCCGACGGCACTTATGACACCGGCCTCGCGGACCTGATCATCAACCAGATCGCGGTGGAGCAGCAGAACACGGTCACCAATCCGCTGCTCAACGCGTGGCAGGACTCGAAGTCCAACGAGGCGACCGATGAGTGCCGCAATTTCTTCGCTCCGGCTCAGGGCAGCTCGACGGCGCTCGAAAAGACCGACGCCGGCACCCTCTTCAACCATACGTTCGACTCAACCAACTACTACCTCAACACGGCCTTCAACCTGGCTTCCGTGAAGCTCCCCTATCCGGCCGTGCCGTGCATCCCGGGGATCAGGCAGGAACCTCAGTTCACCTCCCCCAACGTGGCCAACGCGGGCGAACTGGTGGGCTTCGATGGGATGGAGTCCGATATCACGCTCGACGCCGGCACCAGGTACACGAAGCTCGTCGAAGAAGAAGCGAACTATCCGCTCTTCACGTGGAACTACGGCGATGGCACTCCCACGGTTACGGGCTACGCGCCGGGCGGTCCCACGATCAACTCCTCGGGCTTCAACTGCGACTTCCCGTGGCACTCGCCGTGTGCGGCGAGCACCTTCCACTCCTACCAGTACGGCGGCACCTATGAAGTCACATTGACGGCCATCGACGTTGGGGGCAACACGGTGAGCGTGACGCACCCGATCACGATCGATGGC
>JBIOES010000015.1:0-25527 GCA_044446265.1 Solirubrobacterales bacterium | reverse complement strand
GCGGCGATCCTGGCAGCGCTGACCGTCGCGCCAACCTGCGCGGGCTCTATCAGAAGCTGTTGCTGCTCCAGTCGGTTCAGACGGGAAATGCGCATGTCGTGGGCACAGCCACCGAACCGACATCGCCCAGCTCACCGAAGAAGAAGTCCACGGCCCTGATCGCGCTGATCGTGGGGCTGCTGCTTGGCATCGGGATCGCGTTCGTGCTCAATCTGATCGACCGTCGAGTGAAGTCGTGGGAGGAATTCGAAGAGCTCTATGGAGTTCCCGCACTGGCCAGCATCCCACGCCTTCCACGCAGGCCACGCACCCCCAGGGAAGTCGAGCTCACGCTCGAGCCATTTCGCATATTGCACAACGGCCTGTCCCTACTTCCACACACCCATCCGATAAAGACCGTGCTGGTGACAAGCGCCGTGTCGGGCGAGGGCAAGACGAGCGTAGCGCTCGGCCTGGCGCGTGCCGCGGCACAGTCCGAACGAAACGTCATCCTGGTCGAGGCCGATCTTCGGAGACCGAGCTTGGAGCAGCGCCTGGACCTCGATCGAAGTCCGCTCGGGCTCACCTCGGCTCTGCACGATGGCGTGGATCCCCTGCAGCTGCTGCGAGCACGGATTCGAGGCTTGGAGCACCTGAGGCTGCTGCCAAGCGGCCCGATCCCCTTGAACGTCACCAGCTTGATGGAACCAAGAAGACTGGCCGAAATATTCGATACGCTCACATCCAACGCCGAACTCGTCATCATCGACTCGGCGCCACTGTTGCCCGTTGCCGATACTCGTGTGCTGCTCGACGGGATCAACCTGGATGCCTGCCTGGTTGTGGCCCGAGCCGGCGTCACAACCCGAGATCAGGTGAGCCGCGCTCGTCTGGTGTTCGAGCGACGGCAGATGAGGGGCATCGGCCTTGTCGTCAACACGCTTGCCGAAGCGGCGAATGGCTACGACTACTACGGCATCGGCGAAGCGGACGCCTTGGGCTCGTCGACTGCCGCCGGGGGTTCCTTGCGCAGCACCGAGCGTATCTCGCCCACGGTGAGCACCCGCAGCGCGAGCAGGCAGGGGAAGTAGCTGAGCGCCGCAACGGCTGCAAGGCCGGCGAGCGGCATGCCGGCTATGCGAGCAAGCAGCGTCGTCACGCCCATCACCGAAGCCGCCGCCAGGGTGCGCAGCAGGCGATTCGTGCGCGGCCTCATCTGGAGCTTCCCCAACACGCTGCGCGCCGACAGCGACATCACCGTCACCTCGGTGAGCAGCGTCACCCAGGCGGCGGCTAGGAAACCGTAGCGAGGGATCAGCACCACGTTCAGGGCCGCGTTGAGCAGCAGACCGATGCCGGCGTAGAGCGCGAAACGGCGCTGGAGTTCCAGGACCACCACCATGTTGCCAACGAGGTAGCCGAAGGAGATCGAGACGAACGCGCCGGCGAGGATCGGCAGCGCCGGCGCCGCCGCCGCGTAGGCCGGTCCAAACAGGAGAACCATGATCGGGCGAGCGGCGACGATCGTGAAGGCGAGGATCGGCAGCGATGCCATCGAGAGATACTCTCCGGAGGCCTGGAGCAGATTCTTGACGCGATCGCGATTACTTGCATAGGCCGCCGCGATCAAGGGAAAAAGCGTGGTCATCATCGAAATCGGGATGAACTGGACCTGGTCGAGCAACCTGTAGGCAGCGCCGTAGAGTCCAGCCTGGTGACTGCCGGCAAACTCATACACGAGGATCTGGTCCAGCTTCACATATGAGGTCACGAAGATACCCGCCACTCCAACCCCAACCCCGACTCGCAGCAGCGGCGTCCAGAGTCGATGTGCTCCACGCAGACGCACCTTCGTGAATCTCAAGGCGATCACGATGCTCAATAAGGTCATGAGCCCAGTGGTGAATAGGAACGCGGCGGCAAAGGCCGTGATGCCGCCGGATAGAGCCGCCACCACGATTACCGCAGCCGCCCAGAAGATGCTGTTCAGCGTCATGATCGCCATCGAGATGTCGTTGCGGATACGCAGCTGGAATACCGCCCCTATCACCCCTGGAGCCCCCACGAGCGCCACAAGGGCGATCAGCGCACCAGCCACCTGATCCTGCGGTGTAGGAGCGATCAGCAGCACCGCGATCAGCGATGCGATGGTGATCGGGATCACCACGAGCAGGCGCAGCAAGAGCAGAGCGCCAAGCCACTCCGGCTCGCGATCCGGTTCGGCGGCGGCACGGCTGACAGTCACCTGAGTTAGACCAAGTTCGCCGAAGCTGCCCGCGATCTGGCAAGCCGCGAAGAGTGTGGACCAGGTGCCGAAGTCGCTGGACCCAAGGCCGCGCGCCAGGATGAAGGTCACCACGACGCCAAGCGCGAGATTGAGGATGCGGGCGACGATTTGGACGACGACGTCGAGGGTTACTCGCCTGCTGCCAAGTTGGACGGGCTCGCCCAGCGACAGAGGCCCCGCCCTGATTTCGTCATCCTCACGCACCGGTGAGGGATGGTAGAGAGGCCGTCCCCGGCGGCGAGCCTCCCCGTGTTGCCCGCCAGAGGGCGGCAGCTAGACTGCCGCCAAGTGAGCTCACCGGAGCGCGACGATATCCACCTGGTGCTCCCCACCTACAATCGTGCCGAGGCCCTGCGGGCCAATCTCGGCTCGATATTGGCCTTGCGGGATATCGCCGAGGTGATCGTCGTCGACGACGGCTCGACTGATGACACCCTCAGCGCATGCGAGGAGTTCGAAGATGGACGTCTGCGCGTAATCAGCCACCCGGTCAACCGAGGAGTCGCCACAGCGCGCAACACCGGCGTCG
Organism: Solirubrobacterales bacterium; assembly: GCA_044446265.1. Lineage (GTDB taxonomy): Bacteria > Actinomycetota > Thermoleophilia > Solirubrobacterales > Solirubrobacteraceae > Palsa-744. The sequence continues at coordinate 22,732 of JBIOES010000015.1, read as the reverse complement.
AGGCCGCCAGGGGGAAGTGGGTGCTGTTTGGCGAGGACGACTGCCGCTTTCCGATCGACTACGCCTCGGCGCTGCGTGCCGAGGCGGAGCGCCTCGAGGCCGACATCGTGGGCGCGCCGATCCTCCACGCGGGCACGGAAGACAGCCAGCTGCCTCAGATCGCCGCCGCCGCCGCCCGCCGGGAGAGGCCCGCGATGGAGGATGTCGGCGTGTTCCCCGTGGCGGCGATCGAGACCCCGTTCCTCACGGCGCTCGCGCTGGTGCGCAGATCGGTCTTCGAACGGGTGCGTTTCCACGAGGACTTCGCCGTCAACGGCTATCGGGAGGAGACCGATTTCTTCGTGCAAGCCGCACGTGCCGGCTTTCGCTGCGTGCTCACACCGGCGACCTACGCCTACCAGCTGCAAACCTGGGGCGGGGGCCAGCACCAGTCCTCGACTCTGCGCTACGAGTACTGGGCCCTGCGCAACAACTGGCGTTTCTTGCGCAGACACGGCGCCTGGCTGGCTGAGCACGGCTACATACCGGGAGTCCTCAGGGCTCAGTTGCGCTTTGCGCGGCTGCGGGGCGGGGCGCTCCTCCTCGGCGCCTCCCGCGCACGACTGCAGCGGCTCCGGGCGAGCCTCGGCGCGCGTATTGGCAGACAACGCTCGGGCAGCCGACGCTCGGCGGGCTGACTCGGTGCCTCGCGTCGCGATCGTCTCGCCAGACCCGTCCAATCGAGCCGGCGGCGTCGAGCGAGTCTGCACGCTGCTCGGGAATGTGCTCGAGCGTGAGGGTTGGGAGGTGAGCATCGTCGGCCCAACGCGTCCGCCCAGGCGCTGGGAGTTCCGCTTGGGTCTCAGCTACCCCGCCATGGCGTGGTCGGCGACCGAGGCCAGCAGAGCAAAACGACCTTTCGATTTGATCGTGACCAACGGATTCCTCGGGATCGGGTGCCCGCGAAAGACCCCGAGAGTGCACCTCTACCACGGCACGATGGTGGGCAACACAAGAGCGCAGAGCGGCGATATGCCGGCACGCGAGCGCCTGCGGCGAACGGTGAGCGCGGGTCTCACCGAGGCGCTGGCCGGTCGCCGCGCGACGCGTGTGGTCTGCGTTTCGGAGATCGTCGCCGAGGAGGTTCGCCGCTACTACCGCCTGCGCTCCGACGCAATCGTCCCCAATGGCATCGACACGAGTGTCTTTGCCCCGCGTGACCCGAGCGGCGCACGCGATCGGCTGGGGTTGCCGAGAGATGGCCGCTATGCGCTGTTCGTGGGGCGCCTGGAGCACGGCAAGGGCAGCGATCTGCTCGTCGAGGGCGCCGCGCGCGGCGGATATGAGCTGCTGGTGGCGGGATCGACCGGCGCGCGCGGGGCGCGGCATCTGGGCATCCTCGAGCCCGAGGCGCTCGCGTATGCGTATGCGGCCAGCGACTGCGTGCTCCTCCCCACTCGCTATGAGGGGTGCAGCCTGGTTGTGCTGGAGGCGCTCGCCTGCGGGCGACCCCTGCTGAGCACACGGGTTGGCTGGATGAAGACCCTCCTGCGTGCCGTGCCGCAATACGACGAGCTCTGCATCGAGCCCGACATCGAGGACATCTCGAGACAGCTGCGCGCCCTGGCCGGCATCGATAGCGACGGCCCGTGCTCAGCCGCTCGAACGTTTGTGCTGGAGAACAACAGCCTCGAGCGCTGGTCCGAGCGCTGGCGAAAGCTGATCGGCGAGCTGAGCTGAGTCGGCCCGACCCAGCGGCTACCATCGCTGTTGAGCAAGTCGCAGCGCGGCGTGGCGCACCCTGACGCCCGACTCTTGCCAGCCCTCCGTATGGCAGCCACCGAGACCTTCCCCGAGCTCCCGCTGTTCGACCTGCGCCTACGCGATCGGGATCTACAGGCCGTGGCCGAGGTGCTGCGCTCGGGCTGGCTGACGATGGGACCGCGCACCGCCGCCTTCGAGGAGGCCTTCGCCGCGCAGCTCGGTGCGCGTCACGCGGTGGCCGTCTCGAGCTGCACGGCAGCCCTGCACCTGGCATACCTGGCCGCCGGTGTTGGTCCAGGCGATGAGGTGATCGTGCCCTCATTCACATTCGCGGCGACGGCCAACGCCGTGCTGTACTGCGGCGCGACCCCGGTGTTCGGGGAGATCGTCTCGCGCGAGCGCCCGTACCTGGACGTCGAGGATGTGGCGCGGCGCATCACCCCACGCACAAAGGCAGTCTGCGTGGTGCACTTCGCCGGCTACCCGGCCACCGTCGATCGTCTGCGCGAGTGCTGTGACGCGCACGGCGTGGCGCTGATCGAGGATGTCGCCCACGCCCCGAGCGCGACCCTGGCCGGACGCAAGCTCGGGACGTGGGGCCTGGCGGGCGCGTTCAGCTTCTTCTCCAACAAGATCCTCTCGGTGGGCGAGGGCGGCCTGCTGTGCACCGATGACGACGACGTCGCCGCGCTGGCGCGCTCGCGCCGCTCGCACGCGATGACCAGCGGCACGTGGGACCGCCATCGCGGGCGCACCGACACGTACGACGTGATGGGACTCGGCTACAACTACCGCCTGGACGAGCCCCGCGCCGCGCTGCTGCTCTCGCGCTTGGAGGGGCTGGAGGCGGACATCGCACGCAGGCGCGAGCTGACGCTGCGCTACCGCGAGCTCTTGGCGCAGGTACCCAGGGTGATCGTGCCATTCGACGACGCCGACGTGCCGGGATCCTCGTGCTATGTGCTGCCGGTGATGCTCGAGCGCGACGACACTCAGGCCGAGGTCGCTCGGCGGATGCGCGAGCACGGCGTGCAGACGAGCATCTTCTACCCGGCTGTGCACCGCTTCAGCGCCTACCGCGAGCGCTTCCCGGAGGTGTCGCTGCCGATTACCGAGCTGGCCGCCCGCACCGAGCTCACGCTGCCGCTGTTCCCGCACATGACCGGCGAGGATCAGGTTCGCGTCGTCTCAGAGCTCGCCGAGGCGGTCGCGGCATGAACGACTGGGGCGTGCCGCTGACCGACATCGAGATGACCGAGGGCGATGTGGAGGCCGTGCTCGACTGCCTGCGCTCGGGCTGGCTGACGATGGGACCCCGCACGAAGGTCTTCGAGCAGACGCTCGCCGCGCGCATCGGCGTGCCCCACGCGCTGGCGGTCTCCAGCGGTACCGCCGCCCTGCACCTCGCCTGCCGGGCCGCGGGCTTGGGTCCGGGCGATGAGCTGATCGTGCCGGCCTTCACATTCGTCGCCAGCGCCAGCGCCGCCCGCTTCGTGGGGGCCAAGCCGGTGCTGTGCGACATCCGCGGCCCGCACGACGTCAACCTCGACGTGGAGGACGTCGAGCGGCGCATCACTCCACGCACACGCGCGGTGATGGCGGTGCACTTCTTCGGCTACCCAGCCGACGTGCGCGCGCTGCGGGAACTGTGCGGCGCGCACGGGCTGATCCTGATCGAAGACTGCGCGGAGGCGATCGCCGCATGCGTTGAAGAGGATGGTCCCCAGGTTGGCTCAGTCGGGCACCTCGGCGCCTTCAGCTTCTTCTCGAAGAACCAGCTCTGCGTGGGCGAGGGCGGGATGGTGAGCACCGCCGACGATGAGCTTGCCGAGCGCGTGCGCCTGCTGCGCTCGCACGCGCTCACCAGCGGAACGTGGGACCGCCACCGTGGCCATGACCCCGCCTATGACATCGTGGACATCGGCTTCAACTACCGCATCGACGAGCCGCGGGCGGCGCTGGGCCTCAGCCGCCTACAGCGCTTGGACGACGAAATCGCGGCGCGCCGGGCGCTCGTCCGCGCCTACCGCGAGCGCCTCGCGGAGATACCCGACCTCCAGGTCCCATTCGACGAGCGCGCGGTCGAGCTCGGAACCCACTTCGCCTTCCCGGTCCTGCTGGAGGACCGGCAGACGCGCGACCGCTTCCGCGAGGAGCTGAAGGCGAACGGTGTGCAAACCACGTGGTACCCCGCGCTGCACACCTTCAGCGAGTACCGCGACGCCGCGCCCCCCGAGGGGCTGCCCCGGGCGCTCGCGGTCTCCGATCGCCACTGCGTGCTGCCGCTGAGCGCCACGATGGACGAGGGGGACGTGGAAACCGTCGTCGACGTCGTCCGCTCGACCTTCGCGCGGGCTGCGTAGGGACGTCCGGCGCGCGCCGGCTGGGGGTGGAGCAGCCCCAGCCAGGCGGGCGGCGTAGGGCGCATCCGCAGCGTTCAGGCCAGCACTTATCCGCAGTGCTCAGGCCAGCACTTCGCTGTACAGGCGACTCGTGCGCTCGGCGATCACCGGCCAGGCGAAGCGCTCCTGAGCCAATTCACGACCGGCTTCACCGCGACGCAGGCACTCGTGCGGACCCGCCTCCACGCTCGCGGCGAGCGCGCGTGCAAGCGCATCCACATCCGCGGCCGAGCAGATCCAGCCGGTCTCGCCGTCGAGCACGAACTCGACCAGCCCGCCGGCCGGATAGACCACCACGGGGCGGGCGAAGCCATAGGCGAGCAGCAGCACGCCGCTCTGGCTCGCCGCCCGGTAGGGCAAGGCGACGGTGTCGGCCGCGGCGAACAGCTCGGCTGCCTCGCTCATCTCCAGGAAGCCCTCGCGCACCGTGACCCGCGTCCTCAGCTCGGGGCCCTCCAGCGACGGTCGCACGGCGGCCAGCCCACCGGCGTCCTGACCGCCGATCAACAGGTGCAGAGAGGGCACGCGCCGCGCCGCCTCCACCAGATCGCCAAGGCCCTTATCGAGGCGCAGCTGCCCGAACATCAACGTCACATGCGCCTCAGCGGCGATCCCCAGCGCCGCGCGTGCCGCGGGACGCTCGGCGCTGCCGCCGCTGCGCGCAAGCCCGCCGTACTCGCCGTGCGGGATCACCACCGCCTGCTCGCGCACCTCCGGCGCCACCAGCGCCAGGTCGGCCTGCGCGTGGACGATGGTTCGCGCTGTCAGGCGCGCGGTCAGGCGCCGCACGAGCTTGCGCGTACGCACGAACGTGCGCGAACGCTCGAAGGCGTTGTGCGAGGTCTGCACCACCGGAGTGCCCGTCATGCGCAGGCATGCGATCGCGAGCAGCCCGATCTGCGGTATCTCCCACCCCTGGGTGTGAACGATGTCGGCGCGCGCCGCCAAACGCGTCAGGCGCGGCAGCGCGAGCAGGAAGCACACCCCGTTGGCGATGCGACCCAACCCGCGGCGGCGCAGCTCGCCCCCGATCCTGGTGTGCTCGCGCACATAGTGAAAGACCGGAGCGACGCTCACCCCCTCGATCGACGCGTAGCGGTGGTCGTCGGCCGTTGCCAGCGTGACCGACCATCCCTGCCCGACCAGTGCACGGGTCAGCTCGGCGGTGTAGTCCGCCACGCCGCCACGCCCGCCCTGCTCGATCATCAGCAGGCGCCTGCCTCGCGGGCCGTTCATGCGGCCGTAGGCATGCGCGGGACCGCAGATGCGCGCGCACCGTCCAGCAGACCCTCGATCTCCTCCGCCACGACGGGCGCCGCGTAGGTGCGCTCCGCGTAGGCCCGCGCCGCCGCGCCCTCGCGCGCGATTCGCTGTGGATCGTCGAGGTAACCAGCCAGCAGAGCACGCAGCGAAGCCGGGTCGTTCTCCGGCGCGGCGATGCCGCCGAACTCCGGGGCGATCAGGTCCGAGACGCCCTCAGCTCCGGTCGATAGGCACGGCCGCGAGGCGAGCATCCCGAGGATCACCGCGCGGGGCGCACCCTCGGTTGGGCTCGGGCAGAACACCGACACGTCGAATGCCGACAGCACGTCCGGCACCTCGACGCCCGGCGTCGATATGAAGTGCGCGCGCTCGCCCAGCGGGGCAGCCAGAGCGCGCAGCTCGGCCTCGGTCTCCCCATCGCCCGCCAGGATCAGGTGGACACGCGGATCCTCTAGCGCGCGCACGGCCTGCACCACCACGTCGTTGCGCTTCTTGGGATGGAATCGTGAGATGCAGCCGACCACGAACGCGTCCGCCGGGATGCCGAGCTCGCCGCGAACCCTCGCCCTGCCCTCCTCGCTGAAGCGGATTTCATCCGCGCGCAGCACGTTGGGGACCACGATCAGCTTGCTCGCCGGCACCCCCACCTCTGTCACCGATCGGCGCGTGCCCTGCGAGATCGCCAGGACCAGCGCCGCCTGTCTGGCGGCCGCAAGATACGCGCGGCGGGGGATGCCCTTGCGCAGCGGGAACGGGACGGGACCCCACTCGGCCCACACCAGCGTCCCGCGCAGCTTGGCGGGAAGCATCGGGACCAGCAGCTGCTCCTTTTTGTAGTGCACCATCAGCACGTCATAGGGCGCCTGCGCCCGCAGCGCTCGCCGCAGCCGCATCGACAGCAGCGGCCAGCGCAGCGCCAGGCCGATCCAGCTCCGCCTGGAGAGCTTTGGACCGAGGGCGACCGGCTGGATCTCCACATGGGTGTCCCTACCGATCTCGGGCATGTCGGTGAGCATCACCGTGTTGTGACCGCGCTGGCGCAGGGCCTCGAGCATCTCCACCGCGGCGAACTCGGCGCCGCCGCTCGAGTCGGTCGTCATGACGCTCACGATTTTCATCCACCCCATTATCGTCGCTGTCGAGGACGATCGGCGGAGCAGTGGGTGTTCTATCCGGGTAGAAAGCCCGAACAACGGGAAAAGGAAGCTTCAGAGCCCTATTCATACGCCCCTCTCGCCCAAGTTTCGCCCCGCCAAGGTGAGCTCAGCTCTGCGCCGGCGCTGGTTCGAGCGCCAGCTCGCCGGCATGCCGGTCAGCGGGCGCGGCGAGCCGATCGCACTGGGCAGCGCATACGGCGCATGGATGATCCCGCGCGCCGCGATCCAGCCAGGGTGGACGTGCTACTGCGTCGGCGCCGGCACCGACATCTCGTTCGACCTCGGGCTGATCCGGCGCTTTCAGGCGCGGGTACGCTGCATCGACCCGGTGCCGGAGCACGTCGCGGCGGCCCTCGCATGCGCGCGGGGGGAGCCCTGCTTCTCCGCTCACCGCGCGGCCATCGCCCTCCGCGATGGGCCGCTGCGCATGCAGCGGACACACCATCCCGGTAGCCGCTCGCTCTCTTCGGCGCAGCTGTACGACACGCACGATTTCTTGGAGGTTCCCGGACGCACCCTCCGGTCCTTGATGGCCGAACTCGACGACGACCGGATCGACCTGCTCAAGCTGGACATCGAGGGTGGCGAGTACGAGGTTCTGCCAACGCTCGATCTGCATTCGCTGGAGGTGAAGGTGCTCGCGCTTCAGCTACATCACAACCGCCGCGTGGCCTCGGCGCGAGCGCTGATCGCTGACCTGACCGCGAGCCGCTATGAGCTGATCGCGAAGCTGGAGCCCGTAAGGCTCACATTCGCGCACCGCGACGTCCTGCGCTGAGATGACACCCAAGGGTCGCGGTGGGTGAGGGCGTCCTCCGCGGTGGGTGAGGGCGTCCCCTGTCCAATAAGCTGGCACGGTGCGGGCGCTAGTGGTCGACCAGTCCCGAGACCGCGCAACGCTGGTGGCGGTGCGCAGCCTAGCTGCCGCCGGGTTCACGGTGGGCACTGGGGCCTTCGAGCCAAGCTTTGCCAGCACCTCGCGCCACTCCCAGCGCCACCACACGGTGCACGAATGCGAGGAGGACGAGGATCGCTTCGTGGCGGACATCGCCACGGCGGTGACCGAGGGCCGCTACGACGTCGTCTTCTGCAGCTACGACGTCGGCCTGCTGACGCTCTCGCGCCGCCGGGCCGAGATCGAGCCGGCGGTTTGGCCGTATGCCCCATACGAGGTCGTGCGGCGCGCCTTCGACAAGCTGGAGATGGCCGGCGCCGCCCGCGCGGCGGGCCTTGCCGCGCCACGCACCGAACCGGCCACGGAGGATGCGCTCGGAGGGTGGCGGGGTCCCGTCGTGGTCAAGGCCCGCACGCACGTGCCCAAGCGCTTCGATACCGCCCTGTTCGATTCCGCCCCGCAGGCACGTGAGCTGGTCGAGCAGATCCGCGCGGGCGGTGGCGAGCCGCTGCTGCAAGAGCCGATGAAGGGCCGCATGGGCGCCGTCGTCGTCGTAGCCGATCGCCACAGCGAGGTGGTCGCCGAGATCCACCAGACCGCCCTGCGCACCTGGCCGCCGGACGCCGGCGACACGGTGCGAGGCCGGATCGTGGCGGGCGAGTCGGAGCTCTCGCGTGGCGTGCGAGAGCTCGTGCGCGAGCTCGGCTGGTTCGGCCTGGCGCAGGTCGAGTTCATCGGCGGCGCCGACGGCACGCCGCACATGACCGACTTCAACGGCAGGTTCTACGGCTCGCTGGCGCTCGCCACCGGCGCGGGCGCCAACCTGCCGGCGCTGTGGGCCAATCAGGCGCTCGGGCAAACCGGAGCGCTGGCACGTCCCCCGCGGCACGGCGCCGGCTTCCAATGGCTCAACCGCGACCTCGCCGCGGCATATGCGCAGGGGCCGCGCGCGCTCGCCGGCGCACTGGCGGTCGCCCCGCTGGCCTCCCACTCGATGTGGAATCCGCGCGATCCGGGGCCGACTATGCGCTACCTGCTCCCAGAGGGGCTTCGCCGTCTGCGGTCGCGCCTGAGGAGCTGACGGCAGCGAGGAAGTGCTCCCAGCTCTCGGCAAAGGGGGCGATCCTATGCGCGAGACGCTCGAGCGAGCGAAACCGGTCCTCCTGCTCCCAGGAGGTGTGCAGCACGATCGGGATCCACGTCCCGGGGGCCAGATCGATCAGCCGCTCGACCTCGGGTAGGATCGTTTGCGCGTTTGCATAGAGCGGCGCATAGCACGGGAGATAGACCGCGCCATCGCGCCACAGCGGGCCGCCGTGAAAGCCCATCAGGGGGACGCTCTCCGGCCCACCGCAGACGACCTCGAAGCGATCGGCGAGCACGGCGTAGTGCGCCGCGTCGAAGCGATTGAAGGGCGGTACGAACACCCTTGGATGGACGTCCACCTCGGCCAGGCGCCGGCGGCCGTCCTCGAGGATCTCCTCCACCCCGGCCGGCGAGAGGCCACAGAACTCCGATCGCCTGCGCGGGCTCTGAAAGCGCGTGCGATGGGTCGTTCCGTGTTGGGCGAACGTGACGTCGTCCCGACGCATCCGATCGATCAGCTCGACCTCGATGTCGCCGAGCGCGCGCCCCCCACTCAAGCCTGCCACCAAAGGTGAATGTGTGAGCTGCGGAACGATCGACATGAGGTGGGGCACGCGGTTGCTCGCCATCACATCGTGAAAGCGCCGCGACATCTCGATATCCCGCTGATCGGGTTGATCGAACGCGGTGTAATAGGGGAACTCGTCAACCCGCACGAGGAACCGCGGCGGCCCGGACGCGTCCTCGCCCAATGCCTCACGACGAGCCGCGATCAGAGGGGCCAGCCATGCGTGCTCCCAATCCAGGCGCCCCAGCTTCATCGCCAGCCGCTGCGCCGAGCGCACCGCGATCGATGGGACGGACGCGGAAGCGAGCACCCGCCGCGTGCCCGCGCTGGAGGCCGTCGCGGCGGCCTCGCCGAGATGCAGCCTCATGTTGCGCGCGAGATCCACGGTGCTCGGCATGAGGATCAAGCAAGTTAGCAGCGCGCCCGCGTGACAGAATGTCTCGCGTGGACAGCGCTCCGGTCCCAATGGTCGTTCAGTACCTGTACGTGCACCAGCAGGGCGAGGCCTTCTACTACCCCCAGGTGCGCGCCGACTCATCCGTCGAGGGGGTCGCCGTGCGCTATCTGGAGTGCGCTCTCACGCAAGCTGCCACGCTGCGACTGAGGGACGTCAGCTGCGAGCTGTGTTTCGCGACGAACATCCACGACCGCGACGCTCTGGGACGCGCGGGCGCCGAGCTGATGAACCAGCTGGAGGCGCTCGGTGTGCGAATCCTTCCCACCGAGTATCGCCACCGCCCCAGCGAGGACACCAGGAACTACGTGTCCTCGCGCTACGTGCTCGACGCGATCCTCTCAGCCGCCGCCGGCCAGCCGCCCGAGCGTCAGCTCTGGCTGACCGACCTCGACTGCGTGTGGGTCGATCCCCAACTGGCCTTCGCAAACGGACCCGCTCCCTCGGAGATCGGCTGCGTTTACATCGGCTACGGGCCGGACTGGGACACGGTCGGCTTCGGCACGGACGGCCTCACGCGCAGGGCGATCGGGGAGCTGGCGATGAACCTCGAGGGCCGCGCGGGGGGCGCGGGCGACGCGAACCCGGAAGGCGGCGCGGGCCGCGCGGGCGACGCGAATGGCGCTGAAGGGAACGACTCCGGAGAGCCGCCTCCCTGGGTCGGCGGAGAGCTCTTGTGCGGCACCGCCAGCGCCCTGTGCGAGCTTGTTGGCGCATGCGAGGAGCTCGACGCGGCGCTTGCAGCCGAAGGCAAGACGCTGCCCACCGAGGAGCAGGTTCTGACGCTCGCCGGAGCAACCGGGCGAGCCCACTTCCGCGAGCTCTCCGAGGTGGCGCGGAGAGTGGGGACGGGCGCCCGCGACCGCGCCGCCAAGGTCGAGGATCCGCTCTCGCTCGGGCTGTGGCACCTCCCCTCCGAGAAGGGCCTGAGCCTGCGCCGCACCGCCCGCGAGGTTCGCAGCGGCCGCCTGCGCCGCCTGCGCAGGGATCTCGCCGAGCCGGCGCGGCTGGCGCGGCGCTTCAACGTCGCCGGCACCGGGCCCACGCGCCGGATCCAGGACGACGGTTGGATCGCCCTGCAGAAGCTCAGCGGCGCCGTCCGCTCGGCCCGCACACGTATCCAGCCGGGCGCGAAGTGAGGCCCCAGCTCGAGATAAGGCTCATCGGAGCAAATACGAAATGAGGGTTATCGGGATCAGCGGCATCGAGGGGACGATCGCGTTCAAGCGCCGGCACTGGCCCGACCTGGAGGAGCGCGAATATCGCATCTCCCAGGGCCACGACTCCGCCGCCGCGCTCGTGGTCGACGGCGAGTTCGTCGCGGGCGTAGCCGAGGAGCGGATCAGCCGGCACAAGCACACGGGCGACTTCCCGATCGGCGCCATCGAAGCCTGTCTGGCGGAGGCCAGCCTGAAGCTGGACGACATCGACGAGATCGTCCACGCCTTCGACTACGCCCCCTACCGGGCGCTCTACGCGCTCGATCCGATCTCCAGCGAGCTCCACCGCGAGGTGCTCTCGCGAGAGGCGTTCGCGGCACGCGTGGAGCAGGCGCTCCCCGCGTTCGCAAGCGCGAACGTCCACCACGTCGATCACCACCTCGCGCACGCCGCCTCCGCCCACCTCACCTCGGGCTGGGAGGAGTGCATGGTGGTCGTCATCGACGGCATGGGCGAGGCGCACGGGGCGAGCGTCTATCGCGCGGAGGGCGGGCGCCTGGAGCCCGTTCACCGCATCTCGGCGGCCGACTCGATCGGGATCTTCTACTCGGTGCTCACCCTGCATCTGGGGTTCGACTTCAACTCCGACGAGTACAAGATCATGGGTCTCGCGCCGTACGGCGATCCGGAGCGCTTCCGGACCTTCTTCGAGGAGTCCGTGGCGCTGCGCTCCGACGGCGGCTGGGAGATCGCGCCGCTGCGACTGGGCGGCACGCGCGAGGAGCGCGAGAACCACATCCTTACGCGGCGCCACCTGCAGGAGCGCCTGATCGCGCCGCGTGCGCCCGACAGCGAGATCTCCCCGGAGCACCGGGACGTGGCGGCCGGGCTGCAGGACTGCCTGGATCGCGCGATCCTGCATCTCTGCACGCACTTCGGCGAGCAGCTGGGGATGCGCCGGCTGGCGCTGGCAGGCGGCGTGGCGCTCAACACCACCGCCAACGGCAAGCTGCTCGCCTCGGGCGCCTTCGAGGAGATCTACGTGCAGCCGGCGGCAGCCGACGACGGCTCGGCGCTCGGCGCCGCCCTGCACCGGGCGTCACTGGCCGGCGAGATCGCCAATCGCCGCTCGCCCACGCCGTTCTACGGTCCGGCGCATCCGCTGGAGCAAATCGAGCGTGCATTGAGCGAACACGACGCGAGCGTCGCGGTGACGCACATGAGCTCCCTCGCGAACTCCTGCGAGGCGGCCGCCGAGCTGATCGGCGCGGGCACGGTCATCGCGTGGTACCGGGGGCGCATGGAGTTCGGTCCGCGCGCGCTGGGCCACCGCAGCATCCTGGCCGATCCAGGTCTGCCCGAGATGCGTGACCGCGTCAACGCCCTGGTCAAGATGCGCGAGGCGTTTCGGCCATTTGCGCCCGCGGTGTCGCTGGAGGAGGTCCACCGCTGGTTCGAGGTGGCTCCCGCCACCGAGCTTCCCTACATGACCGTGAACGTCGACGTTCGCCCCGAGTACCGCGCGAGCCTGCCGGCGATCACCCACGTCAACGGCTCCGCGCGCGTGCAGACCGTCTCCGATCGAGACAACGCCGAGTTCCACGAGCTGCTGCGAGCGGTGGGACGGCGCACGGGCAGGGAGATGGTGCTCAACACGAGCTTCAACGTCAAGGGCCAGGCGATCGTCAACACGCCCAGCGAGGCGATCGAGACCTTCCTCACGACAGGCATCGAGGCGCTGTTCCTGGAGAACACTCTTGTGCGCAAGCGATGAAAGCATGTAGAATCACCGGAGGAGAACGCACCCACCGTTGGGATGGAGCCTAAGGATGGGAGGTGCCGTGTCAAGGGAGAAGGTCGTCATCTTCTCGACGTGTCCGCAATCGCGGAACACGCCGAGCGACGAGTACCCCGCCCAGGTCGCCGACGTGGCGCGCTGGAGCGAGGCCGCCGGGTGCGAGGGAATCCTCGTGTACACCGACAACGGGATCGTCGATCCCTGGTTGGTCTCCCAGCTGATCCTCCAGAGCACCGAGCGCCTCGCGCCGCTGGTGGCGGTCCAGCCCGCGTACATGCACCCCTACTGGGTCGCCAAGCAGGTCGCCACGCTCGCCTACGTGCACGGGCGGCGGCTCTACCTGAACATGCTCGCCGGCGGCTTTCGCACCGATCTGCTCGCGCTCGACGACCCCACGCCCCACGACGAGCGCTACGAGCGCACGATCGAGTACACGCAGATCGTCTCCGCGCTCGTGGCCGGGGAGACGCTCACATATCGAGGAAGCCACTACTCGGTCTCCAACCTCAGCCTCGCGCCGGCGCTGCCCGAGAACCTGCGCCCCGGCTTCCTGATCTCGGGTTCCTCTCCCGCCGGGCTGGATGCCGCGCAACGGACCGGCGCCACAGCGGTGAAGTACCCCAAGCGCACCTCCGAAGAGGTCGATCAGGCGGATGAGGGCTCGGGCATCCGCCTCGGGATCGTCGCCCGCGAGAGCAGCGAGGATGCCTGGGCGGTCGCGCGCGAGCGTTTCCCCGAGGACCGCAAGGGCCAACTCACGCAGAAGCTCGCGATGAAGGTCTCGGACTCGCACTGGCACCGCCAACTGTCGGATATGGCCAAGCAGGACGGCGGGCAGGAGGAGGACGCCGATCCCTACTGGCTGTGGCCATTCGAGAACTACGCCACCTTCTGCCCATATCTCGTCGGCAGCTACGAGCGTGTCGTCGAGGAGCTCAGGCGTTACGTCGATCTCGGCTTTCGCTGTTTCATCCTGGACATCCCGCCCTCCGAGGAGGAGCTGCGGCACATCCGCGTCGTCTTCGACCGAACCCGCGCCACCGTTTCATGAGCCTTTCATGAGCCTCCCAGCGAGCACCGCAGCGCGCACGGGCGCGGCACCGCTGCTGCACGAGCGGGTGTCCCGCGCGAGCGAATCGTGGGCCACGGAGACCGCCGTGGCGATGGGATCCCAGCGGCTCACCTACGAGGAGCTCGAGCGCGCCAGCAACCGCCTGGCGCACATGCTGGTGGCGCAGGGGGTCAGGCCGGGCGAGCGCGTCTGCCTGCTCCAGCCCAAGACGCCGGCGGCGATCGTGAGCATGCTGGGCACCCTAAAGGCCGGAGCGGTGTACGTGCCGCTCGACGTCTCGAGTCCAGCGCCCCGCGTGCAGATGATCCTGGACTCCGCGCAGCCGCGCGTGGTGCTTGCCAGCGAGGCGGCCGGATCGCTCGCGCGGAGCCTCGAGTGCGGCGGCGCCAGGCTCGGCTCGATCCGCGCGAGCGCCAAGCTCGGCTCGGTCGAGGGATTCCTCGAGCGCGCGGCCTTCACCGCGGATGACATCGGGGAGCTGGAGGACAGCCCGCTGCCCTGGCTCAGCGGGCCCGAAGACCCCGCGCACATCCTTTTCACCTCCGGCTCGACCGGCACCCCCAAGGGAGTCGTGATCACGCACGCGATGGTCACCGCCTTCCTGGACTGGGCTCTGCCCCACTTCGGCCACCGGCCCGGAGACCGCATCTCCGGACACCCCCCGCTGCACTTCGACCTCTCCACGTTCGACATCTACGGGACGCTCTCGAGCGGTGGCGAGCTGCACCTGGTGGGTCCCAACGTGCTGCTGCCGGCCCACCTCGCGCGGTTCATCCGCGAGGCAGAGCTCACGCAATGGTTCTCGGTGCCCTCCACGTTCGCCTACATGGTGCGTGGCAACGCGATCGACGACGGTGACTTCCCAACGCTCGAGCGGATCATCTGGTGCGGCGAGGTGCTGCCCCCCGCTGTGCTGCTGCACTGGATGACGCGCGTGCCACAGACCAGCTACACCAACCTCTACGGCCCCACCGAGGCGACGATCGCCTCGAGCTTTCACACCGTGGAGGAGCCTCCGCGAGACACGAGCGTGCCGATCCCGATCGGAGCCCCATGCGCGGGCGAGGGGATCGTGGTGCTCGACGAGCAGCTCCAGGCCGTCGCGGCGAACGAAATTGGCGAGCTCTATATCGAGGGCGCCGGGCTGAGCCCTGGCTACTGGCGCGACGAGGAGAAGACACAGGCTGTCTTCATCGTCCACCCCCGCACGGGTGAGCGCCTGTACCGAACAGGAGACCTCGGACGCCGCGACGAGGACGGGATCCTGCACTACGTGGGGCGAGTGGACTCGCAGATCAAGAGCCGCGGGTACCGCATCGAGCTGGGCGAGATCGAGACCGCGCTGAGCGCCGTCGCGGGCGTCGCCGAATGCGCGGTCCTCGCGATTCCGAGCGACGGCTTCGAGGGAACAACGATCTGCTGCGCCTGGACCCCACAGCTGGACGCCGACGATCTCGACCCCTCCAAGCTCCGTCGCGCGCTCACCGAGACGCTGCCCTCGTACATGCTCCCCGCGCGCTGGCTGCGCTTCCAGCAGCTGCCCAAGAACGTGAGCGGCAAGATCGACCGGCGCCTGCTCAAGGAGAGATTCGCGGAAAGCGCGGATCGTGGCTGACCGGATCGGAGACCACAGAGGTGCTTGAGCGGGCCGCCGGGGGGGCGGAGGACCCTGGCCAAGAGATCCCCGCGCGTCTGAAGCGCCTGTTCGAGGAGACGCTCAACATACCCGCGCCGGCGCCGGAGGAGGACATCATCGAGAGGGGGATACTGGACTCGCTGGGGCTCGTAACGCTGCTGTTCGAGATCGAGCAGGAGTTTGGCCTGCAGATACCGCTCGAGTCGCTGGAGATCGACGATTTCCGCAGCCTCGCCGGCATCGCGCGGCTGCTCACCTCCTCGGTGCCGGCGCCATGAGCGAGATCAGGCCGCTGTGCCGGGAGGATCTCGGCGAGGTGGCCGAGCTCTACCGCCGGGTGGACAACACAGACTGGCGCATCCCCCCCGCGGAGGTGCCCCTATGGCTGGAGCGCACGCTGTTCGAGCACCCCTGGTACGACGCCGAGATCCCCAGCCTCGTCTACGTCGAGGACTCCGGGGAGATCATGGGCCTCATCGGCTCGCACGTGCGGCGCATGCGCTTCGACGGAGAGCCGGTGCGGATCGCGGTCACCGGTCCGCTCGTCGCCGACTCCAGGGTCCGCGGCCGCGGCGTTGGAGCGATGCTGTGCCGTCGCCACTTCGCCGGAGCGCAGGATCTGACGGTGACCGACAGCGCCTCAGAAGAGATGCGCCAGATCTACGAGCTCATCGGCGGACAGATGATGCACCCGAGCAGCATCGTCTGGGCGCGCGTCCTGCATCCCTGGAGCTACCTGGGCAACCGCATGATGCACGCCAACGTCCACGTTCGCCACCGCGTCAAGCCATGGGCGCGCCGGGGGTTGCCGCTGCTCGACTCCCCCACCACCAGGGCGTTCTCATATTTCCGTGCGCAGGCGCCCTCCGAGAGCTGTGACGAGCCGCTGACAGCCGAGCTGATGCTCGAGCACCTGCCGCTGCTCACGCGCTCGCTGCGGCTCGTCCCCGACTACGACCTGCCCTTCCTGCGCTGGCTGTTCGCCGAGCTGCCCCACAGCCACACGTGGGGAGCGCCCCAGCGCAGGCTTGTGCGCGACAACGAAGGTCGCGTGCTCGGCTGGTACGTGTACTACCTGCTGCGCGGCGAGGGCTGTCAGGTGATGCAGGTCCTCGCGCGCGATCGCCACGCCGGCGCCGTCCTCGACAACCTGTTCGCCCATGTGGCCGGCAACGGCGGCGCCGCGGTACAGGGGCGCGTGGAGGCGCACATCCTTGCCGCCCTCGCCAACAGGGGGGCGGTGTTCCGCTTCAGCCCGCGCTCGCTCGTGCACAGCACCAACACCGACCTGTTAGGAGCGATCACCTCCGGGCACGCGCTGTTGACGCAGCTCGATGGGCAGTGGTGGATGACCACCTGAGCACTGGGCGCGATCTTCAGTTGTGCCCTTAGGTCGTGCGGATGATCAGCACCGAACAGGGCGCATGGTGTGACACCTTGTTTGGCACCGACCCCAGCAGGAAGCGCTTGGCGCCGGTCATCCCCTTGTTGCCAACCACGATCAGATCGGCCTCGCGCTCTTCGGCGACGTCGAGGATGGCGTCGGCTGGGTCGCCCTGGCGCGAGTAGGTGTTGACGCTCACGCCCGCCTTGCGCGCCACCTCGGCGGCGACTTCCAAGGTGCTGTCCACGTCCTCGCGCGGGTTGATCGCCCATTCCAGTTCCTCGGGGGTGTCGCGGCGCTCCTCGCGCAGGCGCTGCGCGGGCACCGGCTCGTAGGCGCTGACGATCTCGAGCGTCGCCCCGACGGCGCTCGCCAAGTCGGCCGCCTGGCTCACAGCCTGGGTGGCCGTGTCCGATCCGTCTGTCCCCACAACGATCGATCTGAACATGATCCTCCTTGGCGGCGTGGTCGGGCCGGCCGGGCCGGCCGGAGCGCAGATGATATCCGCGCGGCCGACTCACGTGAATGCGACGGGCCAAGCGGTGCGACGAGTCCGCTCAGGGAGTCGCCGCGGCCAGCTGCAGGGCGTACTGCGGCCACCACTGCCCAGCGGGCGGCGCGCCGGGGCGGCAGCTGCCATCGGACTCGCCGGGGGCCTTCACCCACAGATAGGCATCCACCCGCGGCTCACCGGTGCTCGTGGAGGGGGCCCGCCCCAGGGCCCTCCCCGGCGGATTGCACCAACCCGGCGCGTCAGCGGGGTTGGTGTCCGGTCCGTTTCCGTTGCGCCCCGTGTCGATCACGAAGTGCGCGCCGTGCAGCAGATGCGAGAGCCGCTCGCCATAGGCCACGCTCGCGCGGGTGCTCTGGAAGTTGGCGACGTTCAGCGCAAAGCCCGCGGCCCTGGCGATACCCGCGCCCGACAGCGCATCCGCCAGCCGGCGCGGCTGCTTGATCCAATTGGCGTTGCCGGCGTCGATGTACACCGCCGCGCGAGGGTCGCGCCGGAGTATCCCCACGGCCTGACTGAGGAGGCCCAGCCGCGCCCGCGCGGCGGCCGGGCTGAGGCAGCCGCTCAGCGCGTCGGGCACCGCGTCGGGCTCGAGGATCACCACGGCGGGATGCGCACCAAGACCCGCGGCCAGCCGGGCCACCCATTCGCCGTAGGCCGCCGGCGTGGGTGCGCCGCCCGCGGAGTATCCGCCGGCGCAGTCGCGCTGAGGAACGTCATAGGCCACGATCACCGGGGTCTGGGCCGCGGCCGCTGTGAGCAGAGCGCTCGCACGCGCCTGCACCTGCGGAGAGCTATCGGCAAACCAGGTCGCGGTGGGCTCGGCCGCGATGCGCCCCAGCAACTGCGCGTCGTGCGCGTCCCCCTGGGCTTGCAGGCGGCGCGCTTCCACGGCCGCGGGCGAGTTCGGAGCGACATAGAAAGCCTGGCCGGCCAGCGGGTCGGCGCCGTGGCGCAGCGCGCTCTGCGTGGCGGGCGCGAGCGCGGGGGACGCCGCGCTCTGCGCCGAGCCGGCGCCACAGGCCCCCAGTGAGAGGGCGAGCAGCGATCCCGCCCCCACTGCGAGGACAGTGGCAGCCAACTGGCCCAGCGGATTCCTCATGCTCACTGAGACTTTAGAGCGCCTGAGGAAATGTGGGTGCGGTCCCTCAAAACACGTTCTCAGCGGGTGACCTTCACCCACCGCGCGATCGAGGGAACACCCTTTGCGTTGTCCACGAACAGCATGTACCACCCCAGCGGCACCAGACTCTGCTGGGGCGGGATCTTCACGTGGATGCCGGTTGCGGTGCGTGTGAAGACGAGCGCGATCGAACGCTGCTGCAGATCGGTCACATGGGTGGCGGCGCTTGGGTGCAGCAGGCGTACCTTGGCGACGGCGGTGGGGGTGGACGTGGTGAAGCTGGCAGACCCGCCCAGCGACACCGCCTGCGGTCCGCCGGTGACTCGCGGGCGTGGACCGCGGAAGAGATAGGGCGGCGAGTAGATCTCGATGCGCTGCTCGAAGAACCCGGGACTTGAGTCTTCGGGATCGCCGTAGAGAGGATTTGAACCGAGCGTCGCCACGCGCCCATCGGGCAACAGCACGGCCTCGGAGTGGTAGTCGCGCCCGAGTTCCGGCGAGGCGGCCTTGGTGAAGGTGTTGGTTTCCGGATGGTAGATGCGTGCAACGTGGTTGTCGCTCGCGTGTTCGCCGCGGTACTGACCGGCGCCGCCGGTCACGAGCACGGTGTCGTCGGGCAGGATCACCGACTCGGGGTAGCGGGTCGGCAGCGCGAGATTGGGACCCCTGGTGTAGGTGGGGTGGGGCGAGGCAAGGTCGGCTATGGCGGTGCGCGAGGTCACCAGCGGGGATTGGCCGACGCCGCCGCCGCCGAGGATCATCACCTTCTGCGCCTGCGCGGGTGGGAGCAGCACCGATCCGCTGGTCTCGGCGTCCTGCGCATCGGGCAGCCCGCCGACCGGCTGGAAGGTGTCGTTCTGAACGTTCCACAGGCCGGGCTGGCGCCCCTTGGCGGCCGGGCCATAGCCGGTGCTCGAGCCGGTGTAGAAGAGCCTGCCGTCCTTCGTCAGGATCAGTGACGGGTAGGTGGGGAAGTAGCGGAAGGGTCCCCGGGTCCACTTCAGCGTCTTGACGTCGAAGAGGTCTGTTTCGCCCGGCACGACCTGACCCACGCCGTTGAGGCCCGACACCGCCAGGAGGTTTCCGTTCTCGAGCGTGGCCACCGTCGGATACCAACGCTTGTGGGGCATCGGCGGCACGAACTCGTAGCGTTCGGTGGTTGGGTTGAACAGATAGGCGACGTTCGTTCCCTGGAAGTCCTCCTTGGCCAGCGACATCGCTCGCCCGACTGCGTGCAGCCTCTCGAAATCGCCGCCCTGCAGGCCCACGATCCGGTATGGGGCGTCTCCATACGCCAGGCCGACGCGCCCGCTGTTGACGGCTTCGACCCACACTTCGGTCTGTCCGGGGATCGTCATGAGGCGGTTCCCCGCGCGGCGCACGCGGCGCGCGGGTGGTGCGGTGACGGCGATGTCGCTCCTGTATCGCTGCCCCCCGTTCGACACGAAGACGGTGCCCTTGGGGAAGGTGTGAGCGCTCTTCAGCGAGCCGTTCTCGATCACCATCGGTCCGGCGGCGTTCTTGACGGCGCTGGCGAGCTGCTCATAGCGCGCCGTCCCGCCGGCCACCAGCAACTTGCCGTCGGGCAGGAAGGCGTGGCCACCGCAGAACATGTCCGAAGGCGTCGGGATCAGCTTGCCCTTGCCCGTCGCCGGGTCCCACACCAGCGTCTTGAAGGTGCCCGCTTCGAAGTACTGCTGATTGTTGCCGCTGCCGGCGATGACCAGCAGCTTGCCCGTCTGCAGCAGCGCCGTGTGGACGGCGTTCACACGCAGGTTCGACGGCAGCGCGATCGTCTGCCAGTACCCGTACTTCGCCTTGTAGGTGGGCCGACTGATTTCGTACTGGTGGATCTTGTTGGAGACGAACTGCGAGACGATCGGCCCGTTGCCGGCCACCAGCACAACGGCCACCACCCCCATCACGGGCAAGCGTGCCCTGCGCGGGCGCCTCGCCCCGGGCTTCGACCCGGGCTCAGAACGTCGACGTCGCCGTCGCCTGAACCTCATGCCGAGCGTCTTATGTCAAAGCCCGTGGGGGCTTGCGTTTGCCGAGCGCCACCGGGCCGTCCGCGCGCGTCCGCCGCCAGCGCCATCAGGTTGGCCGACAGCGCGGCCTGCGCGGGTGACAGGCCGCCGGGGGCGGACGCCACCGCCGCGGGTGCGGGAGCCACGCTGGGCTGGATGGACGCTCTGCGCTCCGCCCGGCGCGCGCGGCGCAGTCCTCCCCGCCACAGCAGCACCGGCATCACGCACACCGAGAACGCCAGCAGCGGCCAGAAGCAGACGGCAATGCTGGCGTGGTGGAGCGCCACCGCCGCCACGAGCGCGCTGCCCAGCAACGCCCCCCACTGCAGATGGCGCCGAAAGGTCGCCAGCCGATCGACGTTGGCCGCGGTGCCCTTGGGCGTTATCACGAAGCGTGCCGGGCGACGCAGGACGGTGCTGATCAGCGATGAGGCGTACAGCGGCGAGGCGAGGACCGACATCAGCATGCCCACCACGCCGAAGGAGCCCTCGACCTCGTAGGGACTCACGTTGTAGCGGCGGTTCCACACGTACAGCCCGAACTGCAGAACCACGGTGTCCACGTACAGAGCCAGCCACACGTTGATCGGCACGTGGATGCCGCTCGCCCCCACGCACAGGTACAGCACGGCGTTGATCGCCCCCAGGATCCACGCCAGCGCCATCGAGGGGTAGAAGCTCATGATCAGCCCGTAGTGCATGAACTGACGCGGGCGCAGGCGCCAGAAGCAGCGCCAGAAGTCGCGGCGCAGAACTTCGAAGGTGCCGCGCGACCAGCGCATCTGCTGGCTGAAGTAGTCCGTCCACGTGTTGGGACCCTCGCCGTGGGCCAGCACATCGGGGGTGTAGACCGACTTCCAGCGCCTGCCGCTCTTCGGATTGCGCCTCGTGTGAAAGCGCAGGCCCGTCGCCATGTCCTCGGTCACCGAGTCCCGCAGACCGCCGATCGACTTCAGCGCGGAGATGCGCAGAGCGTTGTTGGTGCCCACCAGCATCGCGCAATCGTGGAAGTTGGCCGCACGCTGGATGACGCTGTGGAAGGGAAACTGCTGGGACTCCGCTCCCATCGTCACGAAGTTGTCGCAATTGGCATAGTTCTGCGGGCCAACCACGTAGGCCACGTCGGGGTCGCGGAAGTAGCCGAGCATCCGCTCCAGGAAGTTGGGCATCGGCACATGGTCGGGATCGACGGAGGCCAGCACGTCGTACTCCCACCCGTGCGCCGCCAGCCACGCGTTGTAGTTGCCGTGCTTGGAGTTGGCCTTGTGCGGGCCGGAGGGCCGATTCCAGTCCTCCACGTGCTTGCGCGTGAAGTGCCTGACTCCCAGTTCCGTGCACACCTGCTTCACAGATGGATCGTCGCCCTCGTCGAGCAGCCATACGTGCAGCGTGCCCTCATAGCGCATCGCCCGCGCCGCTTCGAGCGTACGGCGCACGATTTGCAGGGGCTCCTTGCTGGGCACGATCGTGGTGGCGAACGCCACCCGCAGCCCCGCGGAGGCACGCACCGGCACCGGGTTGCGCACCGCCAGCGACGCCAGCCCGAGGGAGATGACGTTGACCATCCGCATCACCTCCATCAGGCCGATCGAGGCGACCACGAAGATGTTGGCCACATCGAGCAGCGGCGAGCCGTCGAGCTTGGGGAAGTGCCCCGGCTGCAGCAGCCACACCACGAAGCCGATCTCCACGAGCATGCACAGGCCCGTGATCAGGAAGGTCCGCAGCGGATGCCTGCGCTCCTGCCTCAGCAGGCTGCGGTAGCTCACCCGGTAGGGGCCATCCCCGGCCGGCGGCTCGGTCAGCTCGCCAGCCAGCATCGTGTGCCTCGAGTGCTCAGGCGTCTGCTCGTTCAGTTCGGCAGTCGCCGCCATGCCCACATCCATGTGCCACCCATCGATCGTCGTCCGTGCGTCGTGGAAAGAGAACTATACGTCATCAAGGTGCTCCAGATGATGCCAAACCTCTCAATAGATCGCCATAACAGATTGCGTCTCAAAACGCACATGGCCGAAGGCAGACAGGCGGTCCGTCCGCAGATGTGCGCCTGAGCTCAAGAACCCGCTCGCGGTCGTCGATTCACGGCGGTGATGCGCTCGCTCCCCACCCGCCGCACGTGCACGGCGGGCCTCCATGCGCTGGCCGTGGTGCTCGCCTTCGCACTCGCCTCGCTCGGGGTGCAACCGGCCGTTGGCAACGCCGCTGTCGCGCGGCACGCCCACCAGCAGGATGCGCACAAGCGCAACCATCACCACCCTCGCAGGCATCGGGCCACACGCCGCAGCAGCCACCCGATCCAGCCGTGGCCCAAGCGTGCTTCTGGCGGCGTTCCTGCTTCGAGCGCCCCCAACCTGAGCGCGCCCTTTACGAACGCCTCGCCCGACGGCGAAACCCCTGCCGAGGAAGCTCCCACAGGCGAACCCATCTCCTCCACGCCCCCCGCGCCTCCCGTG
>JBIOES010000014.1:0-25938 GCA_044446265.1 Solirubrobacterales bacterium | reverse complement strand
GTTGTCGGTGGGCGCGTAGCTATCCAATCCGCACAGGTTGCGGAAGTCGATGACGGCGTGGGAGGCGTCACCGGCGCCGCCCCCCACCCCCACGATGAACAGCCGCCCGCCGCGCTCGCGCACCCCGGCAAGACCGCTGGCCATCGCATCGAGCCGCGCCGGGTCGGTTGTGCGGAGGAGATCCCCGGCCGCCGCCAGGTAACCGCTGCTGTGATCGCCGTTGTCCATCTCGATCGCTCATTCTGCCGGCCCTGAAAGAGGCCCCGATCGCGTGTGCTCGGCGGCGATCCGCATGCGCATCCTCTGCGGGTCCCCGGGATCGCGCGCGATGCCCCCCCGGCGGGTCTCATCGGACTCGGTGAGCGCGAAGCAGAGGCGCAGGAACCACCGCTCGACACCGGGTATCCAGGTGACGAGACCCAGCGGCAGAGCGGATGTGTGGTCGATTTCGACGCGGATCGTTCGCTCGGCGTCGCCCAGCAGCACGACGCCCTCGGTCATTCCGAGCCCCTGGCGGCAGGTGACCAGCGCCGAGACCGCCGCGCCATGGTCGAACCCCGCGCCACCGATCCGATGTGTCTCCAACTCCGCCCCTCCGTTGTGGGTGGCGTACCACAGCGTCTGCGCCGCGAACGCCTCGGGCAGCAACGTCACGTGGCCCACGCGCAGCGAGCCGAGCGGCAGCTCGCCCCAGTGCAGCACCCATTCGAGCTCCACCGCTCCGCCCTCCGGATCCAGGCGGATCGCCTTCTCGATCGGTCCGAGCTCGGTCGCGATCTGCGCGAGCGCACACAGGCGTCCCTGCCCATCGAGCCCCACCTCCGGCCGCACGCGCTCCAGGTCGGTGAGCTTGTGCGTGAGCGGCGACTCCTGCACCAGGTGAGCGGAGTAGAAGTCGGCGCCGAGCTCGATCGCCGGGAAGTAGCCGTGTTCGAGGGTGCCGAGCAGGGGTCGCTCGCCGATACGGGCGTCGCTGAACGCCTCGATCGCCATGCCGCGGCGGGTGTTCAGCAGCAGCGTGAGCGAGCCCGCGCGCAGCTCCAGGAAGTCCTCGCCGCTCACCGCCCCGGCGCTTGGCGCACGAGCCTGCGGCGACGCCGAGGAGTCCGGGCCGCCGTCCACGATGCCGGCGAACGGCTCCACGCTCTTCCGAAGCGGCTCCGGGTCGGCTGGGCGCGTGGGCAGCCAGCGGCGCTCCACGTCCTCCAGGCGCGCGAGGAAGGCGCTCCAGCGTGCATCGGTGATGTGCGTGCGAAAGTCGCTCGCCCACAGCTCGCACAGCTCGCGCCAGCGCTCGCGGTCCGCACAGCCTTCGCTGCGCAGTCGCTCGTACAGCCGCCGGCAGCGGGTGTTGACGCCGATGTCGTCGCGGCCGCTGACGGCCCAGCGGCTGACGTTGTACTTGTCCTGCTTCTTCACCGGGATCGGCTGGGCGGGCGCCTCCAGCTGGAGCTCGTGGCCGGCGCCCGGCGCGTCGAGCAGGTCCAGCGCCTCGGAGGGCAGCGCCGGGATGCCGATGCCCTCCTCGCGCATGGCCCGCAGGCCAGCGGCGATGCGCGCCCACTCCCCCTCCTGCAACCGCGGCTCGGCGGCGAAGCGCCCGGGCCGGTGGTCGAAGATCTCGACGTCGTTGGCGTACAACATCAATGCCCGGCCCGCGGTCGCGACAGCGCCGCTGTCCGCGTCCGCGCCCACCCCCCGCACGTAGTCGAGGTAGCGCTCCAGCGAAAGCTCGCCATGGGCGAAGCGCTGGAACTTCTGGAAGGCGATCGACTTGCTCCACACGATCGGGATCGAGCGGCCGCCGCCGAGCGCCCGCTGCGGGTGCAGACGGTGCTCGTCGGGCCACTGCGGGTGCGAGCGCCGCGCGTTGTCCCAATCCACGATCAGCGCCTCGTAGCCCGCCTGCAGGTAGAGCGGCACGAGGCCGGGCGAGTAGACCTGCTCGCACACCAGCGCGATGCGCGGCGCCACGCCCAGCAGCTCCTGATAGACCTCGCGCCCCAGGCGCAGGTTCCAGGCGTTCAGGAGCGCCGGCAGCAGCGGGGCGGCGCACTGGGCGTGGGCGCTGCCGACGAGCTCCGCGCTTCCTTCGGCCAGCAGCTCTCGCAGTAGGTCGATCCAACCCGGGTCGAGCTGGGCGACGCGGCGCAGCGTCCAGCCGGTGGCCTCCAGCGCGATCGGAAAGCCCGTCTCGCGCGCGAGCTCCAGCGCGGGGCGGTAGCAGCGACGGATGACCTCGGCGTGGGACTCCTCCTCCAGCGAGGAGAAGGCCAGGTTGAGGTGAAAGAGGCACAGCAGCCGCGGCTGGCCCACGGCCTGCGGCTGTGGCGAGTAGACGTGTGGCGTGGTTGGCGTTCTCAGCGCCGATCGCGCGGTGTGCGACTCAGCCGCCAACGGTGGCCTCCGCCGGCCAGCGGCTGGGGTCCAGCAGCCAGCCGGGCAGCCGGGCAGCCGCCGGATTCCAGTGTGCGGCCGTCTTGCCAAAGCGCTCGGCCTGGTCGAGCAGCGCGGCGAGCTCGGTTTCCTCCCGCGGCCCCAGCAACGCGCAGTCGATCCCGGGCCGGCTGGCCACGAAGGCCACAGCGGCGCCCGGCAGCTCCTCCCAGCTCACGCCCAGCGCATGGCGCAGCGCGTCTGTCGCGGCGCCCAGCGGGACGAATGGCCCCTGCAGGTCGCGCCCGGCCGGGCTGAGCACCCCGTGCAGGAGCAGCGAGCGAGCCACCACCGTCTTCTTCGCCGCGGCGGCAGCCGGAAGCACACGGCGCTCGGGCCGCCGGTCGAGCGCGTTGTAGGCGATCTGCACGACATCCAGCTCCGGGACGGCGATGGCGGCCAGCGCGTTTGTCTCGCCGTAGACGGTTGCACCGAGGCTGGCCACAAGTCCCTCCTGATGCAGCTCGACCAACGCCGCCACCACGGCGCCACGCTGGATCAGCGCCTCATCGGCGTTGTGGATCTGCAGCACGTCCAGGCGCTGGCGGCGCAGCGTGCGCAGGCTCGCGTGGGCGCAAGCGCGCACGTGATCGCGGGTGGCCTGCGGCGACGGCGCCTCCCAACCGCCGAGCGGGATGGCGAGCTTGGTGGCCACCGTGCAGTCCTCGCGCTCACCCACCGTGGCGCCCACCAGCGCCTCCGCCTCGCCGTAAGCGGGGGCGGTGTCGAAGAAGCGCACCCCTCGCTCCAGCGCCGCCAGCAGCGTGCGCTTGGCGGCTGACCGCTCGGGGGGTGGCAGCTCGGCCGCGGGGGGACCGTAGGACACCGCCAGCGCAGCCGTTCCGAGGCCCAGAGCCGCTTTGCGCAAAGGCGCCTCGTCCGGTATATTGCGTCGGACATATGGGACTATTGGGTTAATCTGAGCATCCACGATGACTGGCGTACTTTGACATGAGTCTGCGCTGGGCTCCAGTGGACAGTGGGCCGCGCGGGTTCACCGCACCCGCGCTGACCACCCACCGGCCATGCCCTGTGTGCGGATCGCTGGCGGCACGGCCATTTCTCGAGCTGCCCGAGTACCAGTTCTACACGGACGACCCCCACCTGCCAAAGCGAGCGACGGTCCGCGACGTTCAGTGCGAGAGTTGCTTCGCGGCGTTTCTCAATCCCGTCTACACAGACACCGGCTTTCAGATCCTGTTCGCCGAGGCCGAGAAGTCCTATGGCGCCACCGAGGGGCACATGGCAGAACAGCTCGAGTGGATGGGCGAGCGTGGCCTGCTCACCGAGTCCACGGGCACGGCCGTGCTCGACGTTGGCTGCTACGACGGCGGCCTGCTGGCGCTGATGCCGGAGGGGGTGCGCCTACTGGGCGTGGACATCGATCCCCAGGCGATCGAGCGCGGGCGGCAGCGGCTTGGCGACGCCGCGGAGCTCGTGCACGGCGACTTCGAGAGCTTTCAGATCTCCACCACCCCTGATCTGATCCTCATGTTCCACGTGCTCGAGCACCTGCCACGACCCGTCGCGGCGCTCGCGGCGCTGCGCGCGGTGGCCCACGCAGACACCAAGCTGGTGATCGAAGTGCCGGTGCTCGAGGGGCGCCCCACCAACGACGTGGTTGGGTTCTTCACGATTCAGCACACCACCCACTTCAGCCGCCGCTCGCTGACCAACTGCCTGGCCCGCGCAGGGTGGCGGATCGTGGAGTCCGCGTGCCACCTCGACTACAACGGCGAGCGCGTGCTGTGCGAGCCGGCGGAGCCGCAGGCTGGGACGGTGGGTGACCCCGAGGACGTCGTGCGCCTCCGTGAGGCGATCGTGCGCTGGCAGCGGGCGGCGATCGACGTCGCGCGCGCCACCACCCCGCTTGCGCAGGCCGACCGCTGCGTGATCTGGGGCGGGGGCGCGCACATCGAGCACATCTATGCGACGACTCCCTTCTTTCAGGTCCGGCCCCAGCGCGAATACGTGATCGTGGACAGCGACGAGACCAAGCAGGGGCGCACTTGGCGTGGGATCGGCATCCACTCGCCCGAGGCGCTTGCGGACCCCAGCGCCGCCGGAGTGCCGCTGCTGGTATCCAGCTACGGCAGCCAGCCCGAGATCGTGAGGGCCGCCGCGGAACGGGGCGTGGAGCCCGAGCGGATCGTCACGCTGTATGAGAGCGTGAGCTCGTACTGATCAATCGTGCGAACGGAACACCACGTCGGGCGGGCGTCCCTCCAGGCGAGCCTCCACCTCGCCTCCGCGGTACGCGTCGTCCATGCTCCCCAGCGCCATCTCGACCACCTCCAGCGTCTGTGCGATGTCGCCCTCGCTATGGCTGTAGGTCGTGAAGATGGGCACGCCAAAGAGCACTCCAGCCTTGTGGCACTCCTGTAGGAACAGGCCACGCAGGAGCGGCGAAGGCAGTCCCTCGCGATCGCGAAAGCCGAGCGCCGAGCGCGGTGGATTGCCGGCCAGATCGACGCCGAAGCTGACTCCGCCGGCCAGCCGGCTGATGCCCTCGCGCAGTTCGGCGCCACGCGCCCAGATGTGCTCGAGTACCGGCTCGCGGCGCAGCACCTCCAGCGTGGCCATCGCCGCGGCGAGGGAGACGGTCTCGCCCGAGTAGGTCATCGAGAAGAAGATCTCCTCGAATGCCTCCATCGGCTGCTCGCGCCCGACGACGGCGGCGAGTGGGTAGCCGTTGGCCATGCCCTTGCCAAGGCACGCCAGATCGGGGGTGAATCCGAACAGCTCCTGCGCGCCGCCCAGCGCGTAGCGAAAGCCGGTCACGATCTCGTCGAGGATGAAGAGCGCCCCGTGGCGGTGGGCCAGCGCGAGCGCGGAGTCCAGATAGCCCTCGCTGGGTGGGTGCGCGGGGATCTCCATGATGACCGCGGCTGTCTCCCACTCCCCCAGCGCGCGCTCCAGCGCCGCCAGGTCGTCGAAGGGCGCCGTGTGGATGAGCCGGCGGTTGGCCGCCGGGACTCCCGCGTCGCGTTCGGTGGAGGCGATGTACCAGTCGTGGTAGCCGTGGTAGCCAGTGGCGATCACGTGCTCGCGGCCAGTCAGCGCCCGCGCCGCGCGGATCGCTCCGCCGGTGGCGTCGGCGCCGTTCTTGGCGAAGCGCACGCGCTCCGCGCACGGCACGAGCTCGATCAGCAGCTCGGCCAGTTCGACCTCGAGCGGGTGCATGAGCGTGAAGGTGGTGCCCTCGTGGATCTGCGCCACCACGGCCTCGGTGACGGCGGGGTGGTCGTAGCCGAGCAGGATCGGGCCGAGCGCCATCGGATAGTCGATGTACTCGTTGCCGTCCACGTCCCACACGTGCGCGCCGCTGCCACGGCGCAGGAACTTGGGCGAGACGCCGTCGACGAACTGGGAGGGCGCCTTGCTGAGCGTCTGCGTACCGCCGGGGATCACGCGTCGGGCGCGCTCCCACAGCGCCTGCGAGGCGGCGATCGAGCGGATGGACGTGGGTGGGCTGGAGCGCACGCCGGTCACCGTAGCGAGTGCATCTCGATTGACAAAATGGATCCGAGCGACACGGCAGCCCGCTCACGTGCCGTCCACCCAGGCGTGGGCCGGATCCGGCGCCCAGCGCAGCTCCCGGCCCTCGCCGGCCAGGCACCACAGGTAGTAGAGGTCGTACCCCGGCGCCGCCACGACCGGGTGATAGCCGGCGGGTATGGCGACAGCGTCGAGGTCGCCCACCGCGAAGGTCCGCGACGGCCCGCCGGCGTGGTAGGAGTGCTGCAGCCCGAAGCCCTGCGCGGGGTGGACCCTGAACAGGTAGATCTCCTCCAGGCGAGCCTCCCGTGGCGGGGCATGGCGATCGTGCTTGTGGGGAGGGCTGCTCGACCAGTTGCCCGGTGGGTTTATGGTCTCACCGGCCAGCAGGCGGGTTGCGGGGCGCTCGACGGGCAGGATGTCGCGCACCTGGCGGGTGAAGTTGCCGCGTCCGCGCCGCACCGTACCGACCTCGTGCGGCAGGATCGCGTAGGGCTCTCCACCGGAGTCGGGCGCCCTGGCCTGGAAGACGCCGGCCAGCAGCGGCCCGTGCAGCTCCAGACCGGCGCCGGCCGGCGCATAGACGGCCGCGGGGCCATCGCTGAAGACAGAGCGCCGGGGCGGCAGGCGCAGCTCCCGCCGCGCGGCGGCCACCCTGACGTCGGTGGGAGCCTCGAGGACGACCACCAGCGCCTCCCGATCCTCGGTGTCCAGCTGGATGGCCTGGCCCGCCTGCACGCGGGCCAGGCCGAAGCGCAGGAACTCGAGCTCTCTCGCGGGCAGTTCGTGGAAGCCCGGCGTGGCCGGGAGAACGTGACGGCTCGCCAGGGGAGGTGGGTCGCTCGCCGGACGGAGCCGGCTGGGGGCGGTCGGAGGCGTGACCTCACCCTGAGGGTCGTCCATGGAATTCACGGGCGCAGCACCACCTTGACGGCCCGTCCCGAGCGGATCGCCTCCAACCCCCGCTCCCAATCGCCCAAGCCAACCACGTCGGTGATCAGCGCGTCGGCGGGCAGCGCGCCGGCGCGGGACGCGTCGAGCACCGCCTCCCAGCTGGAGGATCGCGAGGAGAACGAGAGGGCCAGCGTGAGGTCGTACTGCACAGCGCGATCCAACGCCAGGGGCACGGTGGGCAGGCCGCTGAGCCCGAGCACCACCACCCGGCCGCCGCGCCGGCAGCAGCGCACGCAAAGCGACAGCGACTGCTCACCGCCGGCCGTATCCACCGCGAGGTCGACACCATCACCGCCGGTCAGCTTGGCAACCTCCAGCTCGACATCCTGGGTGTCGGCGTTGAGCACGTCCCAGCCGAGCGCGCGAGCGCATTCAAGGCGCGCGGTGCCCCGACGGCTGCGGCCCACCACGATCACCTGCCTCGCCCCCTCCTCCTCGGCCAGATGGGCGCTGAGCAGGCCGATCGGGCCGTGCCCAAGGATCAGTACCCGGTCTCCGGGGTCCAGCCGCGAGCGCTCGAACAGCCCGTGCCAAGCGCACGCAGTCGGCTCGATCAGCGTGGCCGCGGGATCGGATAGCCCCTCGGGGGCGCGATGCAAGAGCCACGCGGGGATCGTCAGCAGCTCGGCGAATGCGCCATCGGTCCAGGTCCCCAGCGCGCGCTTGTGAGGGCAGATCTGGGGGTTGCCCGAACGGCAGAGCGCGCATGCCCGACACGCCCCCACATGCAGTTCGCCGACCACGCGCTCGCCGAGCTTCCAGGACGTAGCGTCAGCGCCCAGGCCAACGATCTCGCCCGCGAACTCGTGGCCGGGGATCAGCGGCGAGGCGTGCTCGTAGACGTCCTCCAGGATGTGCAGATCGGTGCCGCAGACACCCACCGCGCGGACGGCCACCAGCGCCTCGTCCACGGCGGGCACCGGATCGGGGCGCTCCTCGATGACGGGCGCCATCCCCGGCTCTCGCTTCACAAGCGCACGCATCAGGCGATCGGCACCGACGGCTGGCTCTCAGTTGCGATGACAATGCGCCGGCCGGCCTCATCGGCGGCCGCGAGCGCGCCGGCGAGCCGATCGGCGCAGGCGATGACATAGCCGGGGCGGTCAGCGCAGTTGCGATAGGGCCGCACCTCCTCGCCCACCCCTATGCGGAAGATCACCTGCTCGACGCCGGGCAGCGCCAGCGCATCCTCCACGCCGTCAACCGACACGATCGTGCCCGGCTTGGGAAACAGCGCGCGGCAGACCGCGTGACGGCGCCAGCGGGGGCGCAGGTCGGCTGGATCGAGGGGACGGCCGAGGGCGAGCTCGAGCGTGGCCCTGATGTCGTTGGTGCCGTGCGCCAACGGCGAGGTGTACTGGGCGTGGTAGCCGCCGGACAGGCGCGCGGTCATCTCCAGCACCACCGGCCCGCGCTCGGTCCACATCGTGTCGGCCTTGGCCGCGCCCAGGTCGATCCCCACCGCCCGCGTGGTAGCTTCGACGAGCTCGTAGAGACGCGCCTGCGCGTGCCCATCCAGCGCAGAGGGGTTGTCGTGGCCGAGCTCGATCGGGAAGGGATCGAAGGCGAAGGGCCGATCGACGACGTTGCAGCGGTGCTGCACGCCGTCCTGATCGACGATCGTCTCGACGCTCTGCTCGGGCCCCTGCAGGCACTCCTCGACCAGCACGCTGTCGCCGGCGGTGAAGCGCAGAGCCTCTGCGAAGGCGCTCGGCAGCTCCGCCTCGTCTGAGATCTTGGTGGCGCCGCGCGAGGCGGAGTTGTCGAGCGCCTTGACGATCGCCGGCGGCCCGATGTCGCGCAGCGCCCGCCGCGCGCCGGCCAGGCTGTCAACCTCGTGAAAGCGCGGAGCGGGCAGGCCGGCGGAGGCGCACACACGGCGAAACTCGGCCTTGTCGGCACACACACGGGCCGCCCGCGGGTCGACGCCGGGCAGGCCCACGGCGCGGGCGGCCTCGGCAACGGTGACCTCCACGTCGGCGCCCTCGGTGTAGACGCCCGCCAGATCCCCGCGCTCGGCGAGCCGCCGGGCAAGCGCGACGTGGCCGGCGACGTCCTTGGTGTCCAGCACCACCGCCTCCTCCACCAGCGCGCAGGCTGCCGCGTGGGGGTCGCGATCGGTCGCCACCACACGCAGCCCCAGCTCGTGGGCGACGTCGATCGCCGGGATCTGCAGCAGCCCGGCGCCCACCAGCAGGAGCGTCCCGCTCATGGGCCCACCGCGGCGGCGAAGCGCCGCACGTCGGCAGGCGTGGCCCATCCACCCTGAGCGCCGCTGCCGGTCGTGCTCAGGGCTCCCACCAGGCAGGCGAACTCGACCGCCGCGGGCAACGACGCGCCGGCCACCAGGCGCAGGGTGAGGGCGGCCATGAAGGCATCACCCGCGCCGGTGGAGTCCACGACTTCGACCTCCGGCGCCGCGACGTGGCCCTGCCGGGAACCTTCGATCCAGGCGGCGCCCTCTTTGCCGAGCTTGAGCACAGCGCTCCTGGCCCCGAGCGCACACAGCTCGGCGCAGGCGCTCCTCACGTCGTCCCCATCCAGGGACTCGATCGCACGGCCGATCAGCTGTTCGGCCTCGACCCGGTTGGCCGAGAGCACGTCCACGGCCAGGAGCTCCGCGGGCAGCGGAAGATCGCGCAGCGGGGTGGCGTCCAGCACGATCCTCGCCCCCACGGCTCGCGCCCGGGCCACCAGCGCGAGCAGCACGCCACGGGGCAGCCCCAGGGTCATCAGCAGGGCGCCACAGCCCTCCAGATCGGGGAGCTCCTGGGCGCTCATCGACAGGTTGGCGCCCAGGTGGGTGACGATCGCGTTCTCCCCGTGCGACGCCACGAACACGCTTGCCACACCGGTGAGCGCGTCGGCGTGGCGCACGATCCGCCCGCTCGCCACCCCCTCGCGCTCGAGCGCGGCGAGCACCAGCGAGCCAAGTGGGTCCTCGCCCACGCTGCCGATCAACAGCGGCTGCGCCCCCAGACGGGCGAGCGCGACGGCGGCATTGGCAGCCTTGCCGCCGGGGCCGAGCTCGAGCTCCTCGGCCAGCAGGGTCTCCCCGGGCAGCGGCGGGCGGGGCAGCCGGCAGGTGATGTCGGCATTGATGTTGCCAGCGACCGCGATCCTCGATGCCGCATCGCCCGCACCTGCGATCCTCGATGCCGCACCGTCGGTGCCCGCGATCCTCGGCTCCGTCATGGAGTCTCCTCCATGGCCTCAGCGAAGGCCTCGGCCAGCACTCCGATGCCCTCGCGCGCCTGCTCGGCGGTGAGCACCAGCGGCGGCGAGACGCGCACGACGTTCTTGCGCAGGCCGATCGGCGCGAGCAGCAGCAGACCGCGATGGATCGCGGCGTGCACGATCGCGCCGGCGCGTGCGGGGTCCGGCTCGCCGTGCTCGTCGAAGATCTCAACCCCGATCATCAGCCCGAGACCGCGCACATCGGCGTTTAGGCCCGCCTCGGCCGCCGCCTCGCGCAGGCCGGCGAGCAGCAGCGCTCCCACGGTGCGCGCGTTCTCGAACAGGTCGTCGCGCGTGAGGATGTCGAGCACCACACACCCGACGCGAGCACTGAGGGGGTTGCCTCCGTGGGTGCTGGAGAGCGTGCGCGGCGGAGCGCCGTCCAGCACGCTGGAGGTCCCGAGCATCACGGTGAGCGGCAGGGAGCTCGAGATGCCCTTGCCCGCCACCACGAGGTCGGGGCGCAGGCCGTACTGCTCGAAGGCGAACAGCGAGCCCGCGCGGCCGAAGGCCGACTGCACCTCGTCGATCACGAAGACGGCGGCGTGGCGGCGCGCGAAGGCCTCGATCGCCTGCAGGAAGGCCGGGGATGTCATGCGCTGTCCCGCGTTGCCCTGCACGGTCTCGATCACGACCGCGCCGATGCCGGCCGCGGTGCCATCGCGCTCCAACCCCTCCAGGAAGTCCAGCGCGGAGCGCTCCCGCGCGAGGGAGTCGTGGCGCCCGGCGGGCGGGAAGGGCACGCGCACGACCCCCGGCAGGAGCTCGCCGAGCCCCTCCAGCCCACGCCCGCTGAGCGCGCTGGCAGCCAGCGTCTTGCCGTGGTAGCCGCCGTCGAGCACCAGCGTCCCGTAGCGCCCATGGGAGGCGTAGCGGGCCAGCTTGAGAGCCAGCTCCAGCATCTCCGCGCCGGTGGTGCCGATGAAAACGCGATCCAGGCCGAGCGGCTCCGCGAGTTCGAGCAGCCGGCGCCCGAGCTCCACGCGCCAGCGGTTCACGAAGTTGTAGCTGTGCAGCAGCTCTCCCGCCTGCTCGCGGATCGCGGCGACCACGAGCGGGTGGGTGTGGCCGACGTTGGCCACCAGCACGCTCGATGAGAAGTCGAGGAACAGGTTGCCATCGGCGTCTTCGACGTGCACCCCCTGCGCCCGCCTCCAGGCGATGCTCGGCTGGCGCGCCACCGCGGGGCCCTCCTGCGCCGCCGCCCGCTGGAGCAGCCGCAGGCTCTCGGGCCCGGGCACCGCGTCGGTGCGTACACGGCGAAGCCAACCGGGCTCCCGAACGCTGGCGCCGGGCAGCGGGTGCGGGCTCACGCCAGCTCCATGAGGGCCCTGGCGACGCGCCGCGCTCCGAGGCCATCGACGAGCTGGCGTCCGCGCGCGGACATCTCCGCGCGCAGGCGCGGCTCCGCCAGCAGCTCGGCCGCCGCCTGGGCGACCTCCCGGGAGCGCGAGCGCACTGTCAGGTCGAACATCCGCGCTGTGCCCTGCGCACAGAAGGCCCGTGCGTGCGGCAACTGCTCGGGCCTGTAGACCACCGCGATCGCCGGGACGCCGAGATGAGCGGCCTCGAGCAGGCTGTGTCCGTAGCCGGCGAGCAGCAACTCGGCTCCCGCCAGCGCGCCGGCGAACGCGTCGGGTGATGCCAGCACGGAGCCCTCGGTCGGAAACATTCCCCTGTAGCCGGGGCCGAGCGCGACCGCGACATCGATCCCGACTGCGCTCAGCGCCTTGGCGAGCCCCGGGGTCAGGCCGGCCGGATCGCTGCCGCCCATCGCCAGCAGGACACCGCCACCCGCCGCGGACCCGAACCCGGACCCGGATGCGAGCGGGAGCACGGGCTCCGCAGCGCGCACCTCACGACGCAGGAGCACGTGCTCGAAGCCCGCCAAACGCAGGCCCGAAGCCGCGGGCCAGAGGGCGGCGGTGGGCGGGTCGATCACAACGTCGGCCTGCATCCGGGCCGGCCCGAGATCGTCGATCAGCGCCACGCTCCGGCCTGCGTCCTGCAGCGCGCGGACCTCCGCCGGGGCGACCGGCGCGGCGCGATCGAGCACCACGAACGGGGCGTGACCGCCACCGGCCACGACGGGCGCCCCACGCGCCTGCAGAAAGCCGCTGACGGCGGCGTCCTGCACCCGGAAGACGGCGCGCCCCTCGAGCTCCTCCCACAGCGCCAGGCAGCGCCCGGCGTGGCCGAAGCCCAGGCGCGGGCCGCCCTCGAGGACGATCTCGACAAGCGGTTCGCCGGCCATCGCGTGGACCGGCTGTGACTGGGCTGATCGGGTTGATGTAGACATCCAGAATGGCTCAGGTTAGCTGTCAGTCCGTATCGTTCTGACTGTCACCCATGAAGCCCGTCGTCGTAACCGGAGCCGCCGGATTCATCGCCTCGCACCTGTGCGAGGCGCTGCTGGCCGCCGGCTGCACGGTGTACGGAATCGACGCCTTCTCCGCACACTATGCACGCGAGCTGAAGGAACTCAACCTGCTTGGAGCACTTGCGCACGAACGTTTCGCATTCCACGAGCTCGACATCCTCGATCCGGCCCTGGACGAGCTCGTGGGGGAGGCCAAATGGGTCTTCCATCTGGCGGCGCGCCCGGGCGTGCGCGACTCGTGGAGCGACTTCGAGGACTACAACCGCGCGAACATCCTCGGCACCCGTGCGGTGCTCGACTCCAGCGCCCGCCACCACGTGCGGCTGATCTACGCCTCCTCCTCCAGCGTTTACGGGGATGCGCCGGAGCTGCCGGTGTCCGAGACAGCCCCGCTGCGCCCGGTCTCCCCCTATGGG
Source organism: Solirubrobacterales bacterium (assembly GCA_044446265.1). Taxonomy (GTDB): domain Bacteria; phylum Actinomycetota; class Thermoleophilia; order Solirubrobacterales; family Solirubrobacteraceae; genus Palsa-744. The sequence continues at coordinate 13,017 of JBIOES010000014.1, read as the reverse complement.
GCCTCGAAGGTGATGACCGAGATGCTGAGCGGCGCCTACACGCGCTCCTACGACGTAGAGACGGTCGGTTTGCGTTATTTCACGGTGTACGGACCACGACAGCGACCCGACATGGCCCTTGCGCGCTTCATCGAGGCCACACTCGCGGGACGCGAAGTCCGCATCTTCGGCGACGGCCGTCAGCTGCGGGATTTCACCTACGTGGGCGACGTCGTTGCGGCGACGGTGGCGGCAGCCGAACGGGGGCGGGCGGGCACCGTGTACAACGTCGCCTCGAGCCGTGCCCTACCCCTGCTCGACGTGCTCGAGGTGCTGGGCAAAGCGCTGAATCGAGAGCTGCGGCTGACCTTCGAGCAGGCCAAGACCGGGGATGTCAGAGACACGTGGGCCAGCACCGACCTCGCCTCGCGGGAGCTCGGCTTCCGGGCCAAGATGTCTCTCACTGAGGGGCTGCGCGCGCAGGTGCACGAGGCGCAGCGACGGCGGGAGGCGCTCGGCAGCCGGCACGCCGAGATCGCGTCCTCGGCGCTGTGAGAACGTGCTGCCGCCCATTTCCAAACACGTTCTGAGCGACTCGTGACGCGCTTCATCGCCGAGCTTGGCTCCAATCACAATCGCGACCTCGATCGCGCGCTGACGCTGCTGGAGCAGGCGGCGCGCGCCGGGGCGCGCGCCGCCAAGCTGCAGGTGTTTCGCGTCGAGGATCTGTTCGCGCCGGAGGTGCTCGCCGCGCGTGAGGACCTGCGCGCGCGGCGCGCCTGGGAGCTGCCGATCGAGCTGGTGGAGCCGATCGCCGAGCGCTGTCGCGCCGTGGGCATGGAACTGGGAGCGACCCCCTTCGGGCTGTGGGCGATCGACGCGCTGCTTCCACACGTGGACTTCTTCAAGATCGCCTCCTACGAGCTGCTGTGGCACGAGCTGATCCGGCGCACCGCGGCCACCGGCCTGCCGCTGGTGATGTCCACCGGGCTGGCCAGCATCGCCGAGATCGACGCGGCGGTGGCGGCCGCGCGCGCGGCTGGCTGTGAGGATCTGCGCCTGCTGCACTGCGTCTCGGGCTACCCCACCCCGCCCGAGCAGTGCAACCTGGCGGCGATCGGCGCCCTGCGCGAGCGCTGCGGCTGTCCGGTGGGATGGTCCGACCACAGCGCTCGAGCGGAGGTGATCGAGCGTGCCGTGCGCCGTTGGGGAGCGTCCGACGTCGAGTTGCACGTAGACCTCGACGGCGAGGGGCTGGAGGGAGGCGCGCACAACTGGACGCCGGCGGCGCTGGGGGAGCTGATCGCCAGGTTGGCCGAACCGAATCGGAACGGCCCGCTGGACACCGATGAGGACGGCCCGCCGAACGCCGATGGCGATGGAATCAAGCGCCCCATGCCGATCGAGCAGCCCGACGTGGCCTGGCGCGCCGATCCCTCCGATGGCCTGCGGCCCCTGCTGGCGACGCGCGCGGTCCTGCAACAGGCGAGCGGGGCACCCCGGGGGCAGGGGTGAGTACGCTCGGCTTCGTTCAGGCCCGGATGGGATCGACGCGGCTGCCGGGCAAGGTGCTGGCGCCGCTGGCCGGGCGAGCACTGCTCGAGCACGTCCTCGAACGTGTGGCGCGCACCCCCGGCCTGGACGGCGTGGCGCTGCTGAGCACCGACGCCCCGGAGGATGAGCCGCTGCGACGATTGGGAGCCCAGCTCGGCGTCCCGGTCGTGGCGGGCAGCCGCGAGGACGTCCTGGACCGCTTTCACCTCGGCGCGCACCAGCTGGGGGCCAAGGTAATCCTGCGCGTGACGGCGGACTGCCCGCTCGTCGACCCCGAGGTGCTGGGGGAGCTGCTGAGCATGTTCCGCGCCTCGCCGGCCGACCACGCCGCGGTGGCCACCGGCGCGATGGCTGCCCGCAGCGGGCTCTGGCGCTACCCGGATGGCCTCGACGGCGAGGTCTTCAGCGCTACCACCCTGGCGCTTGCCTGGGAGCAGAGTCGCGACCCCTACGAGCGCGAGCACGTCACGCCCTTTCTGTGGCGCCGCCCGGAGCGCTTTCGCCTGGCCCTGCTCCACGCCCCGGAGGATCTGGGCGACGAGCGCTGGACCGTGGACCACGCCGCCGATCTCGCCTTCGTGCAGGCCGTCTACGACCGCCTCGCCGAGCGAGAGGCCTTTGGTTACCGAGATGTGCTCGACGTGTTGGCACGCGTGCCCGCCCTGCGCGATCTCAATACCCGGGAGCGGGATCGGGCGGTGCCCATACGTTGAACGCGGCCTGCTGGGGCCACCGTCGGGGGCTCTTTACTCGCCCAGCAGCCGCAGCCCCTCCGCGAAGGCGTCGCGGTCAAATGGCTGGGCATAGCGCGCCAAGCTCCGGCTGAGCTCGCGGGCGACGCCAAACCCCTCGACGGGGCGCTCCAGCAGAGCGTCGATGAGAGACCCAAAATCCCCGGGCCCCTGAAATGTGCCCGGAAGACTCTCGATCCACGGCTCCACCAGGTGCTGGCGGCGTACCCACTCCGGGGCGCCCCCGATCCACAGCAGCACCGGCAGTCCAAGCGCAGCCGCCTCGAAGGCCACCGAGGATGCAGATGAGATGAGGATGTCCGCGCTCTGCGCCGTCGCTCGAAATGGGCCCCCGGCAGTGACTCCCACGTCGAGTCCCAGCGCGTCGAGCAATCGCCGGTAACGCCCCGGGTCCTCGTTGGGGTGCGGGCGCAGCTCGAGCTCCACACCTGCTGCGCCCAGACGCCGCAAACCGGGCGCGAGGATCTCGACGAACGTCTCGCAGAGAGCGACGGGTGCAAGCGGTGTGTCGAGAATGCTGCTCGTGGCTATCAGCGCGCGGCGCAGAGGCGCCACCGGCGGGCGGGGCGGAGCGACCAGTGTGCCGGGAACGCCCGCGGGTAGAACCGTCGGCCGTGGATCGGCCCAGCCATTGATCTGCCCAGCGGTGCCCTCTCCCCAGCCGAACAGGAGGTCGGCCCGCCGGTCGCCGCCGTCATAGTCGCGAAACACGTAGATGCCGTGCTGCATGGCACCGACTCGCACCCCGCGCTCGTGGGCCCACTCGATCAGCACCCGCGAGGCGCCGTAGGCGGCGCTGGGAAGCAAAAGGGCCCGCAGCGAGCGCACACGAGTCAGACCGTCGAGGGCCCTGATGGAGTGGGCCAGCTCGGGGGCCGCGCCGGCCAGCAGCCTGCTGACGAGCAGGGTGAGCGCCCGGTCGAGCGCCGCCTCGCCATCGAGCTCCAGCCGCTCGGGCAGGCGCACCGCCGGGCCGCGGCCCACTCGACTGGGGCCGTACCCGGGCAGCAGGGGCAGCCCCCGGCGCAGCGCGAGCAGCGCGCTGTTGCCGTGGTCGAGACCCGGAAAGGGCATCGCCCCAACACCCATCGAGCGCAACTCGGCATGGGAGAGCGAGGCGAGCGCGAGCGACAGCTTGCCCGCCGCGACGGCCACCACACGAACGCTCCCCGATCGCGTTCCCGCCGCGAGGGCGCGCATCAGCGGGCGAGCCGCAGAGCGCTTCAGGCGCGAGCCCGGAAGGGCAGGAGGGATCGTGTATGGCACGCTCTCTGGATCCATGCCGAGACCGGCGCGCAGCCCCATCAGCAGCGCCGGCGCCGCCGCGGGATCGCAGATCAGCGCCCTCGCTCCCGCTCCCGCGCGAGCGAGCGTCCACCCGCGCAGCAGCAGCGTGACCTCCGGGCGCATGCGCAGCTCGGCGAAGTCGATCAGGCGGTGGCCCGCGAGCTCGATCGCCGCCAGCTTCGGATGCTCGCCCAGCGCGACCATCAGCTCAGCGATGCGATGTTCCTCCGCGTTGCGCTCCTCCCAGTCCTGCAGAGCGTCGAAGAGAAGCGCATCGCGGCCGGCGAGATCGGCGTGCGCCATCCAGTCGAGCGCGATCGTGAGGTCGCCCGGCCGGTGCGCTGGCAGCCAGTCATAGCGACGCGTGGCGTCGGCCCGGCACACCACGATCAAGCGCTCGGTCCGCACCCCCACTCGATTGCTCATCGCCGCCCCCACGGTCGCGCCCTCACCAGCCCGGCGCTCCCCGCCGGCGCTGTGACTCGGCGCGCCATCAGGCCGGTGCCGCGGCCGCGAGACGCTCATCGAACACCGTGCGCCGCCAGCGCTCGCGCAGCATCGGCAGCAGCGCCAACCACAGGACGAGCGGGGTGAGGAGGCAGAACGCTCCCAATGCCAGCAGGCCTTCGGGCTGGAGCACGTACGCCAGCACGAGCACCGGCAGGGTCCACGCGGCGATCGGCACGTAGCCGGGGATCAGCACCTCACGCGCGTAGCGGGTCTTGGAGATGCCGACGCGGCGCAGCGCGAAGTACATCCATATGGGCAGTCCGATCCAACTGGGAATCACGGTGCCCCAGATCACTCCGACGGTGCCCCAGGCGATCGTCAGGACGATCGAGAGCACCAGCGCGACCACAGCGCCCACGACAGTGAACCAGACGAACAGGCGGATGCGCCCCATACCCGTGATCGCGCTGTAGAGCACTCCCGCGTTCGCGTTGAGCAGCCAGTAGGAGACGAAGATCTGGACGTAGATCGCATAGCGCCCGTAGCCGTGACCAACCCAGGCTTCGAGGATCGGCTGGGCCAGGATCAGCGTGAGGATCACGCAGGGCACCGTGAGAACCACCGAGTACAGGGAACCCACCACGATGAGATCGCGCAGCCGCTCGGCGCGATCCTGCGCCGCCAGCCGCGAGGATGTGGAGATCAGCGCCGATCCCACCAGTCCGCTGATCAGGCGCATGCCGTTGTGAGGACGCAGCGCCACCTCGTAGACGACGATCGCCGCGGCGCCCACGAACGTGGCGAGGACAATGCGGTCGCTCTCGTAGACGAACGTGTCCGAGAGCCCGATCAGGAAGAGCCCGCCGCCGAAGCCCAACGCCGGGCGCAGGTGGGCGCCGCGCCAGCGACCGACGCCCCGTCGCAGACCGAGCTTCGGCCACGCGAGCACGCCGGCGGCGGCGCCTTCGAACACGAGCATCACACCGAACAGCGCGGTCAGCACCGCCACCGAGTGCGTCACTCCGCTGACCACGTAGACGAGGCCGAACAGCACCACCGCGGAAATCATCTGGATGATCGCAACGAGGTCGTATCGCTCCAGGCCCTGGAGCGCGGAGGCGCCGATCCGCGAGGGCCAGTAGATCAGTGCAATGAGCGCCGCCACGAGCAGCGTGGGCAGGACCTGCGAGCTGGTCGAGGCGTCTTCGAAGAGCGCCTGCCCGGCGAACTCGCCCAGCAGCGCGATCCCCACGGCGACGAGCGCGCCGAGTCCCACCAGGAGCATCAGCGACGCGCGCAGCACCGAGCCGAGCTGCTCCGCGTCCCCGGTGGCGCGATGCTCGGCGACGTACTTCGTGACGCTAACGCCCAGTCCGTATTCGATCGCGGTGAAGTACCCCGTGAGCGTCGTGGCGAAGATGAACAGCCCCGTGGGGGCGGAGCCGAGTCGATCGATCAGCAGCGGCAGCATCGCGAAGGCCACGATCGCGCGCACGATCGTTCGCACCGCGCTCACGATCGTGTTGACGGGAACGCTTCCTCCCCGCCATGCCCCGTCTGCTCGCCGGCCCCCACGCACCCGGTGCACCGCCCCACCGGCCCGGCGCACGATCCCATCGCCCCAGCGCACAACGCCGCGACCTTGGCGCACCGCACCGTCGGCGCTACTCACCGTGAACAGCCGCCGCTGGGCCCGCGCTGAGTCGCCCTCTCTCACGAGACCGCGACGATGGGCTCGGCCATGCCGCGGATGTCATCCGCCTCGAGCCACGTGTCGTTGGTGTCGCTCGAATAGCGAAAGCCCGGCGGCAACTCCTCGCCCAGGCGCTCGTGAGCGATCACCCATGAGGGCAACTGGGGGTAGATGACGAAGCGATCCTCCAGCGCGCGTGCGCGGCGGGACTCGTCCTCGGTGAGCAGCACCTCGTGCACCTTCTCCCCCGGGCGGATGCCGACGATCCGGCGTGTGGCCCCCGGCGCGATCGCCTCGGCGATCTCCAGGACTTTCATACTGGGGATGCGTGGGACGAAGACCTCGCCGCCGCGCATCAACTCGAGGCAGCTGACGACGAACTCCACCGCCTGCTCGAGCGTGATCCAGAAGCGGGTCATCGCTTCGTCGGTGATCGTCAGCTCCCCGGCGCGGGCCTGTGCCTTGAAGAGCGGGATCACGCTGCCGCGGCTGCCCACGACGTTGCCGTAGCGCATCGTGGCGAAGCGGGCCGGCGAGCCGCCGGCATAGGCGTTGCCCTGGGTGATGATCTTCTCGGCGGCCAGCTTGGTGGCGCCGTAGAGGTTGACCGGATTGACGGCCTTGTCGGTGGACAGCGCCAGCGTGCGCGGCACGTCGTTGGCGATCGCGGCGGTCACGATGTTCTCCGCACCGTGGATGTTGGTCTTGACCGCCTCGAAGGGGTTGTACTCGCACGCGGGCACCTGCTTGAGCGCGGCGGCGTGGATCACGACATCCACTCCGCGCATCGCCATCTCCAGGCGTTTTGCGTCACGAACGTCGCCGATCAGGAAGCGCACGCGTTCGTCCCCGCCCATGGCGCGCTGGAGGTCGTACTGCTTGAGCTCGTCGCGGCTGTAGACGCGCACCGCTGCCGGAGCGTGCTCGGCCAGCAGCGTCTTCAAGAAGGCGGTCCCGAACGATCCGGTGCCGCCGGTGATCAGGATGACCTTGTCCTTGAGGTATGGATTGGGGCGCGCGCTCATCATGAGAGATATCGAGGGCGCTGGAGTATTCCATCCGCCTGGCCTGATGACTAGTTTTGTCTCTAATATCAGAAGACACCAGGAGGACAGGGGGTTCAGCCGGCCAAAAGCGCCGCTCAAACGTTTCTCTCTGGTGCGTGCAGAGGAGTCGAGCTGCGCTGCGTGGGCCCTCAGATACGCTCGCACGATGCCCATCCCCTACGGTCGCCAGACGGTCGAGGACGACGACGTGGCCGCCGTCGTGGAGGCCCTGCGCAGCGACTGGCTCACGCAGGGCCCCGGCGTCCGCGCCTTCGAGCAGGCATTCGCGGCGGCCTGCGAGGCCCCTCACGCGGTCGCCTTCTCCTCGGGCACGGCGGCGCTGCACGCGGCCATCCACGTGGCCGGCGTGGGCGCGGGAGACGAGCTGCTGACGAGCGCGATCACGTTCGCCGCCAGCGCCAACTGCGGCGCCTACGTGGGTGCCAGGCCGACCTTCGCCGACATCGATCCGTCCACCTGGAACGTCTCGGCGGCCTCGGTGGCGGCCGCGCTGACCCCCGCCACGCGCTGCGTCGTGCCCGTGCACTTTGCCGGCCTGCCCGCCCCGGTGGCGGAGATCAGGGCGGCAGTGGGAAACGATGTGAGGATCGTCGAGGACGCCGCGCACGCGATCGGAGCGCTCACGCCCGACGGGCCGGTGGGCTGCTGTCGCCACTCCGAGATGGCCGTCTTCTCCTTCCACCCAGTCAAGACCATCACTTCGGGCGAGGGCGGGATGGTTAGCACCCGCGATGGCGCAACCGCCGAGCGTCTGCGCGAGTTCCGCAGCCACGGCATGGTCAAAGACCCCACGCGCCTGGAGCGTCCGGAGGGGGGCTGGTACCACGAGCAGCACGACCTCGGCTTCAACTACCGCCTCACCGACCTGCAGTCCGCGCTCGGGCGCTCGCAGCTCGCGAAGCTCGAGCGCTTCGTGGCGGCCCGCAACGAGCTGGCCGCGCGCTACCGGGAGCTGCTCGACGACATCGAGCAGCTGGAGCTCGCCCCCGCCGCGCCCCCGAGCCACCGCCATGCCCACCACCTGTTCGTCGTGCGCCACCGCGACGGCGCCGCGGCCCGCCGGCGCCTGTATGAGGGACTGCACGAGCGCGGGATCCTCGCTCAGGTGCACTACCTGCCGGTCTACCTCCACCCCTGGTACAGGAAGACCTACGGCTACACCAAGGGCCTGTGCCCGGCCGCCGAGGACTACTACGCGGGCTGCCTATCGCTGCCCTGCTTCCCGGCCCTCACCGCCGACGAGCAGCTGCGCGTGGTCGAGGCTGTGCGCGAGCTCGTCTGAAAAGGGTGCTTCGAGATGCCTGTTCAATCCGGGGGAGTGCCGTATACAGGCGCGGGTCGCAATATGTTCAGCCCCACCTCCTCGGCCTCGGCCCATACCTCCGGTCCGAACCGCGAGTGCTCCCAGACGACGCGCCCCTCCTCTTTCGATCTCCGGTAGGCGAGGAATCCATCCAGGTGAGGGCCGGGAAGGCCGAATGCCATGAAGAGCACGATTCGCTCGCCCTCGGCGGTGGGAACGCGTAGGCGCTGTGGCAACATCATCTGCAGGCGCGGGTGCAGCGAGAAGCCGGGCAGCCCGCGCATCCGCACCGCCTCGGCGGAATGGACTGTGCGCAAGGTCCACACGATGAGGTCCCCCAGGCGCGCATCGACCAGCTTGGGCAACGTCGGGTGCACGAGCCCAGTGTGGTTGGAGCCGGGGCGCAGCGCCAGGCCACCACTGTGGCGCGACCCATCCTGCAGGTAGAGCCCGCAGCGGACGACGCGATAGACACCGCGCCAATCCGGCCCTCCCGTCCACCTGCGCCCAACCTTGTCGCGATGCCACTCGCGCCAACCGTTGTTGCCCACCTGGAAGCTGCTCTCTCCGAAGTATGTTGGCTGGCCCCCGAGCAGATCTCCAACCGCTCCGATCAACCGCCGATCGAGGACCACGTGACGCAACTCCGGATTGCTCAGCAGATCCCCATCGCCCTTCCGAGTCGTGCCCTCAGGGCCCGGATCCATCGCGACGCGCCCCTCGCTTTCCTGCTTGGCGATCAACTCGAGGATGACCTCTCGCAGGCGCGTCATCTCCTGGGGGTCGAAGATCTGCCTCACGACCGTGTAGCCGCGTTCCTGAAAGGCGACCGGATCGGTGCCTGGGAATCGCGCGATCTGCGAGTCTCCGACAGGCATGGTCATTCGCCGATCGGTCAATCCGGCCGGTTGGGAGGAGCGCCGTATGCCGGCACCGGCTGCAGCACGTGCAACCCGGCCCGCTCGGCCTGCTCCCAGACCTCCGGACCGAAGCGCGAGCCGGCCCAGGCCGCCTGCATGTAGTCGCGGCCCTTGAGGTACTCGATGTAGTGCTCGAGATGGTCTCCCTCGAGGCCGAAGGTCATGAACAGCACGATCCGCTCGCCATCGTCGGGAAGGCGCATGCTCTGCGGCAGCCGCGTCTGCAGACGCGGGTGCAGCGCCAGATCGGGCAGCCAGCGCGGACGCACCGCCTCGCCTGAGTGCACCGTGCGCAGTTTCCACACCACCAGATCTCCGGCGTGCGCATCGACCAGCTTGGGCAGCGTCGGGCGCACGAGCCCCAGCCGGCTGGAGCCGGGGCGCAGCGCGAGGCCGCCGCTGTGGCGCGACTGGTCCTGCAGGTAGAGGCCACAGCGCAGCAGCGGGTAGGGATCCCGCCAATCCGGTCCCCCGCGCCAGCGTCTGCGATCGACGTTGTCGCGGTGCCAGCTGCGGAGGCCGTTCCTGCCGACGCGGAAGCTGCTGTCGCCGAAGTACAGCGGCTCGCCTCCGAGCAGCTCGCCCACCACCCCCAGCAGGCGTGGATCCAGGAGCACGTGGCGCAGCGATGGGGTGCTGAGGACATCGCCGCCGCCGCGGATCGTTCCCTCGCTCCCCCGTTCGCTGGCGCTGTGTCCCTCCCGTTCGGCCTCGGCGACGGCCTCCCGCACGGTCGCGCGCAGCTGCTGGACCTCCTCGGCGCCGAGCAGCCCCCGCACCACCGTGTAGCCGCGTTCATCGAGGGCGACAGGATCGGCGCCGGGAAATCGCTTGATATGTGAGTCTCGGACGGACATGATCATCTTGCGGTCGTGGCGCCACGCGAGATGGAGCCATCAAACATCTTGACCAGATCGGAACCGTTGTCAACTGTCCTGGGCTTCATGTTTCCAAAAGCCCTCACGTCCACATCCGCCAGGGAGGCCGGCCGGAGCCCCACAGCTGCTCGAGCTGGTTGCGGTCGCGCAGCGTGTCCATCGCCTGCCAGAAGCCCTCGTGGCGATAGGAGGAGAGCTGCGCCTCTCCCACCAGCGTGCGCAGCGGCTCGTTCTCCCACGTCGTCTCGTCGCCGGCTATGTAGCGGCTCACCTCGGGGGAGAGCACGAAGAAGCCGCCATTGCGCCAGGCGCCGTCGCCGCGGGGCTTCTCCTCGAAGCTGCGCACACGCGTGCCGTTGAGCTCGACCGCGCCGAAGCGCCCGGGTGGCTGCACGACGGTGACGGTCGCGAGCGTCCCCTGCGCGCGGTGGTGGGCGATCAGCGCGGTGATGTCGATGTCGGCCAGCCCATCGCCGTAGGTGAAGCAGAAGTCCTCCTCGCCGAGGAACGGCAGCACCCGCTTCAGACGGCCCCCCGTCATCGTGCCCTCGCCGGTATCCACCAGCGTCACTTTCCAGGGCTCGGTCGAGGAGCGGTGGACTTCGATGTCGCCGCGGGAGAGGTCCAGGGAGACGTCGCAGGTGTGCAGGTGGTAGTTGGCGAAGTACTCCTTGATGAGGTAGCCCTTGTAGCCGAGGCAGACGACGAAGTCCTCCACGCCGTGGGCGGCGTAGATCTTCATGATGTGCCACAGGATCGGCTTGCCGCCGATCTCCACCATCGGCTTGGGGCGAGCCGTCGTCTCCTCGCTTAGCCGCGAGCCCTGGCCCCCGGCAAGGATCACCGCCTTCACGGCAGGCGAGCGGGTGCCCTCGCGGAGGCGCCCTCACGGGTCGGAGGAGTGACCATGCAATCAAGCTAACAAGATCCAGTTGATAGTCGAGCGGTTGCGGTCCAGTGTTTCTGTCGCCCTCCTGCACGCCTACAATGGTCCGCCCCGTGAGTGCCCCCCCAAGCCACCCGCAGCTGCTGCCCGCCCGCGCGGTGGACCCGCGCCAGGAGCTGCCCGCGATGGAGGAGACCGTCCTCGAGCGCTGGCGCGAGCGGGAGGTCTTCGCGGAGTCGGTGCGCCTGCGCGAGGGGGCGCCACCGTGGGTCTTCTACGAGGGTCCCCCCACCGCCAACGGGCCGCCGGGCACCCACCATGTGCTCTCGCGCGTGTTCAAGGACATCTACCCGCGCTACCGAACGATGCGCGGCTATCACGTGCAGCGCAAGGGCGGCTGGGACTGCCACGGGCTGCCCGTGGAGATCGCCGTGGAGCGCGAGCTGGGCTTCAAGACGAAGGCCGACATCGAGGCGTACGGAATCGGGAAGTTCAACGAGCGCTGCCGTACCTCGGTGTTCACCCACCTCGAGGAGTGGAACCGCCTCACCGAGCGGATCGGCTTCTGGGTGGACCTCGAGCACGCCTACCGCACGCTGGACCCCAACTACATCGAGTCGATCTGGTGGGCACTGCGCCAGATCCACGAGCAGGGACTGCTGTACGAGGGTCACAAGGTCGTGCCCTACTGCCCGCGGTGCGGCACGGGGCTGTCCTCGCATGAGGTGGCGCTCGGATACAAGGACGTCGTGGACCCGTCGGTGTATGTGCGGTTCATCGTCGAGAAGACGCCCAGCTGGTCGCCGGTACGGGAGGGAGACGCGCTGCTCGTCTGGACGACCACTCCATGGACGTTGATGGCGAACGCCGCTGTGGCCGCAGGTCCGCAGATCGACTATGTGAGAGCCGAAGTCGATGGTCAGGTGGTGATCCTCGCCGAAGCTTTGGCGGATCGGGTGCTCGGTGAGAGCTACAAGCAGCTTGCCACGATCTCCGGAGCTGAGCTGACAATGGAGATCTTCTACACACCCCCGTTTGGCCATGTGGATGGCCTCGGATCAAAGGCCTATCAAGTCTATGCCGATGACTTCGTCACCACCGACGATGGAACCGGCTTGGTCCATATCGCTCCGCCGTTTGGCGAGGATGACTTTCGGGTCGGCGCCGCGATTGGAATCGAGGTCGTCAACCCGGTTCGCCCAGACGGCACCTATGACGAGAGCGCGATCGGCTATGCGGGACGCTTTGTCAAGGACCCCGCGCTGGCCGCTGAGCTGATCGAGGATCTGAGGGCACGGGGTCTGCTCTTCAAAGCGGCTGACTACGAGCACTCCTACCCCCACTGCTGGCGCTGCGGAACGCCCCTTATCTACTACGCCAAGGCGAGCTGGTACATCAGGACGACCGCGGTGCGGGAGCGGATGGAGCAGGAGAACGCGAGCGTCAGCTGGCACCCCCCGCACGTCAGGGAGGGGCGCTTCGGGGATTGGCTTGCGAACAACGTCGATTGGGCGCTCTCGCGCGAGCGCTACTGGGGAACACCGCTGCCGGTGTGGCGCTGCGCGGGGGGGCACGTGCATGTGGTGGGGTCCTTCGCCGAGCTGCGCTCGCTCGCGGGAGTGGAGCTGGAGGACCCCCACCGGCCCTACGTGGACGAGGTCTCCTGGCCCTGCGCGGAGTGCGCGCAGCCGATGCGCCGCGTGCCGGAGGTGATCGACGTGTGGTTCGACTCGGGGGGGATGCCCTTCGCTCAGCACCACCACCCCTTCGCCGATGCGGGCGCCGAGTTGGCGACCGACCCCGAGCGCTTCCCAGCGGACTTCATCTGCGAGGCGCAGGATCAGACGCGCGGGTGGTTCTACTCGCTGCTGGCCATCTCCACGCTGCTATTCGACACGGCGCCCTACCGCAACGTGGTGTGCCTCGGGCTGATCCTCGACGCCGAAGGCCAGAAGATGTCCAAGTCCAAGGGCAACACGGTGGAGCCGTGGGCGGTGCTCGACGCCTACGGCGCCGATGCGCTGCGCTGGTACTTCTTCACCGCCAAGCAGCCCTGGGATGGGTACCGCTTCTCGACGGAGAGCATCGGCGAGGGCGTGCGGCTGTTCCTCAAGCAGCTGTGGAGCACCTACTTCTTCTACTCGCTCCATGCGCACGCATCCGCCGATCAGCTGGCGGGCGCCGGTCTCGCAAGGCAACAGCCGGCGGACAACCTCGATCGCTGGGCGCTCTCTCGCACGGCCGGCAC
>JBIOES010000013.1:0-27400 GCA_044446265.1 Solirubrobacterales bacterium | reverse complement strand
TCCCAGACCCACGACAACGTCCCGCCCAGCGTAAGCCCACAGGTCAGCGCCTCCACCGGAGGGGTGACCAAGGTGGCGGTGTCCTGTCCTGCGAGCGAGACGTCCTGCGCGGGCACCGTGCAGATCAAGACGGCCAGCGCTGTCGCGGCCGGCGCCAGGGCCAAGAAGGGCAAGCGCAAGCCCAAGGCCAGCCAGCTGGTGCTTGGCCAGGCGTCCTTCAGCCTCAGCGGAGGCCAGAGCCAGACGGTGGTCGTTCACCTCTCGGCGAAGGGCCAGGCGCTGCTGGCCAAGCAGAAGAGCCTGAAGGTTCTGGTGGTGGTTTCCGCGCACAGCTCCCTGGGGGCCGTGAAAACCGAAACCCTGCAGGTGACGCTCAAGGCGCCCCGGGGCGGGCACAGGTCTCACAAGCGGCATTGACGTCTGACGTTAGACGTTGACGTCAGCCGACCCGCCTCGCCCAACGGGGGGTGCCACAGGGTTGTTCGGCGGCTCCGCAAGCAGATGTTGCCATGTGGTGAAGAACTGGGTTACGGCATGGAATCAAGCTGTGACCCAGGTGGAATCAATGTGTGACTTGCTTCCCATTCCCGGCGGTGTCCCACTACGTTTGGCCGGCACAAATCCACTATCTCCCTGCTGGGAGAAAAGGAGGTTCGGTTCGACCATGAACCGTCATCACAAGCACCGGCGTCTGGCCGCATTGGCGGCTTGCGTCGGCACCACAGTGACACTCGCGCTGGCCGGTGGCGCGGGCTCCGCCATGGCGGCGGTGACCTGTCAGTCGCCGGGCTATGGCTCGGGGTCCTCGCTGCAGAGCGCCGCCATGAACACGGTGTGGCTCACGGCCGGAGGCTGGGGCGCACCTGGGCACAGCAACTGCTCGGTCCTGCCCTCGGTCACGTACACCAAGACCGCCAGTGGGCCCGGTCTCGACGAGTTCGGGAACAACACGGGTGTGCTGGATGAGACCCAGGATCCCACGGCGTTGGCAGGGCCCGGCACCGCGGACGATGTCCACGGCAAGATCCTGGACTGGTATGTCGGTACCGACGATCCGCCTTCGCAGGGCCAGTTGAGTGAGGCAGAGACGGCCTCTGGCGATGCGCACAACAACCTGGAGGAGATCACCCTCCCGGTCGCACAGTCGCCTGTGGCCGTACTGCTGAGCCTGCCTGCAGGCTGCCTGATTCCCTCCGGCAGCGCGCTTGACATTCCCAACAACACGGTCGGACAGCTGTGGGAGGGGACCAATCCGGCCGTGGCCCCCAATGATCCGGGTGGCATCCAGGCTCAGGGTGGCTATGCCATCGGCACCTGGGGCGCCTTCCTGACGCAGCTCGGCTATACGCCGACGGCGACCAACCCTCCGACCGAACCGGGCACGTTCCACGACGAAGGCGGAGCGACCGGCTGCGGACAGGCGATCACACCGCAGGTCCGCCAGACCGCGTCGGGCACCTCCTACGCGTTCAAGAACTACCTGAACCAGATCAACCGCTTCGAGTGGGCGCCGTACGCCAGCGACTATCCGCTGTGGCCCAGCAGCGCTGTGGTGGAGGAAGATCCTCTGACTCCGCCCAACGTGGGCACGCAGAAGAACGACACCGGCAGCCACATCGCCGGCAACACGGCAGCCAACCCGGGATCGGTCGGCTACGCCAACCCCGCTGATGCGGGAGCCAACGGCGGCTTCACCAACGCGGCCACCACCAGCACGTTCCACACGGGCGCTGGTGGGTCGAGCGCCCCGCACCAGATCCTGTGGGCGGAGGTCCAGAACAACGGCACCAACCCGGTCGGCGCGACGTATGCCGATCCGCTGCTGGCGGCGAGCGCCATCGCCAACTGCGAGACGACGAAGCTGATCCCGTCGGATAAGGGTTACCCTTACTCCTACACGGACTCATGGTTCGGAGTTGCGGCGACCGACCCGAACATCGCCGCTGACGCAGGCGCCACCGATTACCCGGTGTGCGCGTTGACCTACGACCTGGTGTGGAAGCACTACGGTGTGGTCAACCTGTACAAGGGCAACGCGGTTGAGCCGAACATCGCCAACACGGTCAAGGACCTGATGAACTACATCCAGGGTGCCGGTCAGACCGACATCCAGAGTCACGACTACACCAGCATCCCGTCCGGGTTCGCGGCGCACGATCTCATCGCGATCTCGAACATCACCTGATCCGCCGACGCGGATAGGTGCGCTGACAACTGCGGCCCGTCGCGCGATGTGCGCGGCGGGCCGCAGTGCTTGCCCTATGCGGCGCGTCGAAGGGCCTCGTGGTCCAACTCGCGAGTCGCATACACCGGGGCGATGGACGTCGCGTAAACGGGGTCGTGCACCTGTGCCAGAGCCGCCGCCAGCTCCGGGTTGCCCTGGATTGTGGTGGCAGCGGCGAGGATCCCCAGGCCGGCCGGTCCGGGCTGGGCGAGGAAGATGAGATCCAGTGGAGTGCTCGCAAGGAAGTCCTCGATCGCGGTGAGCACGCCGTTGCGAGGACCGCCCTCGTGTTCGGCGTTGAAGAACGCCGCATTCTTTCCGTCCTCCACAAGCGATGAGTGAAACCGGCGCAACCCACTCTTGCGGTGGGCGTGGCGGTGCGTCGCAGGGATGGTCGCAGGCGCGTAGTACATGTCACGACGCCCGTAGGGCCAGTCGATGTCATGTGTCAGCACCAGCGGCCAGGTGGGATTCACCGTTTCGATCGTCTTCAGCTCGTTGAAGACGGTGTACCAGTTGTGATCTCCATCGAGGAGCACCACATCGACCGGTCCGAGCGTCCGCAGCGCGCTGAGGCTGGGCTCACGGTGCATTACGAAGTGGCCATTGGACATCCGCGTGAAGGCATCCACATCGAATGCCGGCGCCGGATCGATCGCGTGGAATGTCGCCTGATGCTCGGTGGCCCACGAGATGAGCTTGCGTGTCTGACTCCCGCTGGCTGCTCCAACCTCGGCGAGGCTCGTGGGCGCGGCCGCGCGAAGCAGCGGCAGGACAGCTGAGTCCCAGAAATTAACCATGCTCGCCGATCATACCGGCGGGTGTGACAGGGGAGAGAGACAGCTGCGATAATCGCCGCCATGCACAGAGTGAGCGGGACCGTCGAGGAAGTTCAGCTCGAGCTTGCGGGGATCGCCGAGCGTGCACGCACCGACAAGGGCCGCGTCAACATCGAGTATCTCAAGCAGGACGGCACCACCGTCTATCAGTCGGCCAAGCGCCACACCAACACCTACGCTCGGTTCTTTGCACATCTGCGCGACGAGCCGATCCGGCTGCTCGAAATCGGCGTCGCCTCCGGAGCGTCGCTGCGCATGTGGGAGGAGTTCTTCCCGACCGCGCGGATCGTTGGCGTGGATATGGACAAGCGAGCCCGTCGCTACGCCGCTGGGCGCACGAGCGTTCACATCGGCGATCAGAGCGACGCGGCGTTCCTCGACGCGCTCGGGCGGACGGAGGGGCCCTTCGATATCGTCGTCGACGACGGCGGCCACCGGATGGAGCAGCACCGCGCGAGTCTGCAGGCGCTGTGGCCGCACGTCGTGAGCGGCGGCTGCTACGCGATCGAGGATCTGCTCACAGCTTACGAACCCCAGTACGGGGGCGGCTACCTGCACGAGGACACCACGATCGAGCGCCTCAAGCACCAGCTCGACGCGCTCAACGGCGAGACCCGGGCGCCCCAGTTGGTCGAGGGCATCGAAGCCATCTGGTTCGCGCGTGGCCTGGCGCTGCTCTGCAAGGGCGTGTAAGGGCTCGTCGCGGGTCCTAAGCGGAAGCCGCGAAATGCTCCTCGGGAGCCCCGAAGCGCACACGATAGGCGCGCTCGAACAGCACGTACTCCGAGAGCGCGGCGCGGGCGACCGAGTAGCGCTCAGCGGTGGCGCGGGCGCTAGCCTTCAGGCGCTCGAGCAGCTCCCGGTCGCGGACCAGCTCGCCGAGCGCTCCCAGCGCGCCCTCGGGGCTGAGCGTGTCGACGGCGAGCGCATTGTGCCTGTGCTCCACGAACTCCCACACGCCGCCCACGCTCGGCACCACCGCCGTGGCGCCGCACGCCATCGCCTCCAGCGCGGTGCGCCCGAAGGCTTGGTACACGGACATGTCCAGGAAGACGTCGCTCGCCCGCAGCAGCTCGGCCACCTCGGCTCTGCTCAACAGGCCCAGGTGGCGTTCGTGAAGCGCGTGCGATCCGGACCCGCCCACCCCGAGAAGCTCCTTCAGCTCATCGACGTAACAGCCGAAGGTGCTCACCTGCACCTCCCCGGGATGCTGTGCCAGCAGTCCTTCAAGCGTCGCAATCGTGGCGAGCGGCTGGCGGCGGGCGGTGCGCGGGCGCACCATCGCCACCACGCGCAGCGGTCCCTCACCGTGGCGGCTCGGCCCGGGTTTGAACAGCTCGCGGTCGATGCTCGGCTCGACCTTTGCCACCACCAGGCCGTGGCGCTCGGCGACGACGTTGCACAGCCAGTGCGACTTGGCGAACAGCAGCATGTCGGGCAGCGCCGTGTAGGAGGCGACGGCCTCCTGGGCAATGTAGGGGGCTGTGAAGAACGGCTCGTAGTCCTGCACGTAGTAGGCCGCCAGGAAATCCGAGCGCCGCTCGCGGATCGCGCTCAGCAGCGCCACCGACTTGTGGTGGGTCGCGGAGATCACATCGGCGTCGGCGGTCCTCTCGGCCAGCTCCTGCTCGTCGGCGAAGCTCTCGAAGATCTCCCCCGCGTCCTCATACACCGCCGCCGCGCGCTCCATATCCCAGCGTGGCAGCATGATACGCGCGGGGATGCCGAGGCTGCGCAGCGCGCGCGTCTCCTGGTAGAGCGAGTGCGACCCGCCCGAGCCGCCGTGGGCCATGCCGGGGAGCAGGAACGCGACGCTCAGCGGTATTGATTGGGACCCGCCCGCCCCGCCGAGCAGCGACGCAACGGCGCGCGGGCCGGCGATCCGCTCGGCCACGGCGGCGCGCACTGGAGCGAGCTTGCGGTCCTCCTCCAGCACCCCCACCAGCGCCCCCATCTCCTCGCGGCCGTGCTTCTCGAGGAATCTCTCGTAGTTCACCCGCGCGCGCTCGCTCCGGCCCTCCGCCCCGTAGGAGGCGGACTTGGCGTGGTGCACGTAGGCATCGCCCACCACGGCCAGCTCGAAGCCCGCGGCGCGCGCGCGCATGGAGTAGTCGTTCTCCTCGCAGTACCCCTCGGCGAAGCGCTCCTCATCGAGCAGCCCCACGCGCTCGATCACATCACGCTTGATCGCATAGCAGAAGCCGTTGAGGAAGGGGAGGAGGACCGCGGCTGGGTCCCGGGCCTGGCGGGACCTGATCTGCGGTCCGGGAGGGGCCGCGTGCTGCGAGGCAGCGGCCACCACCGCACCCATACCGTCGATCGTCAGCCAGCTGGGGAGCGGGTTGGTGGCCCACGCGCTGCCTTCCCTCACCAGCGGCACCGACTGGTGGGTGGCGGCGTTTGAGAGCGGCCCAAGGATGCCCACCTCGGGGTGGCGCTCGCCACAGGCGACGATCCGCTCCAGCCAGCCGGGGGTGAGGATGGTGTCGCTGTTCAGCAGCACCACGTAGTCGCCCCGCGAGGCATCCAGCCCGCGGTTGGCCGCCAGCGTGTAACCGTGCGGGGGCTGCTCGCGGCGGATCAGCGTCACGGCGGGGTGACGGTCGGCGAAGGCGCGCAGGAAGCGCGCGGTGGGCTCGCCGCTGCCATCGTCGATGAGGATCAACCGCAGGGGGCGGCCGCTCTTGGCCAGTAGCGAGTGCAGACACTCGCGCAGCTCCGCAAGCGCGTCGTGCACGCACACCACCACGTCCACGCTCGGCTCGCCCGGCCGCTGCTCGGCGCCCTCCTCGCGCAGCAGCCCGCGCAGGTCGAGGGGGCAGGGCAGCGACAGCGGATCGCGCTCGTCCTCGCACGGCAGCGCTCCCTCCAGGATCGGCAGGTACTGGTCGAGGAGCGTCTGCCACGCCTCCCGCTCGGGGCGCGCGTCGGGCTGCGCCGCGCTCGAGGCTGTGCCATTTGCGCTGGGCGCCCCGCTGCTGCTCGGCTCTACGCCCCGGTCTCCCACACCTGCGGCTCCCGCGTCTGCTTGCCGCCGCAGCTCGCTCTCCAACACACGCACCTGCTCCTCGAGCGCGGCCCTCTCCTCCTTGTCCTCCTCCAGCTCCGCGACGCGCTCGGTCAGCTCGCGCACGCGCCTGTGCAACTCCACGGCCTCGCGCGGGTCGGGCGAGCGCATCACCTGCTTGAGCTGCGTCTCGGCCAGGCGTCGCTGGATGTTGGCGCGCTTGAGTTCGGCGTCGATCCGCGCCTGCTCGATCGCCTCGCAGTGGGCGCGCAGGAACGTCGGGCCGTCGATCGACTCCAGCAGCTCGCGCAGGGGCTCGCACCCCTCCAGCACGGCGCCGCCGGCCAGGATCGCCATGCCGCTGAGCCCCGGGATCGACCACATGCGCCACGCCGTGGGCGACTCGGCCACGAAGTCCTCGACGGCGCTGAGCACGCCGTTCGCGGCTGTGCCCTCCAGCTGCGCGTTCTCCAGGTGGTCGTTGAGCCCCGGCCCCAGCTCCACGCGGCCGGGCTTGAGGCCCTGGCGCGCGTGTGGATGACGATGGGCTTCGGGGATCGCCTGCGGGTCGTAGTAGAGGTCGCGCCTGCCGTAGGGCCAGCCGATGTCGTGCAGCAAGGCCACGGGGGGCTCGCGCCCGTCGGCGCGCGCGCGGTGCTCCAGCGCGCGCAGCTCCTCGATCACCGTGTACCAGTTGTGGTCGCCGTCGATCAGCGCCAGGTCGACCGCTCCGATCTCCCCTAGCGCCTCCAGGCTCTTGCAACGGTGAAAGCGCAGCTGCTCGCCGTACTCGGCCTCCAGCCGATCCACGTTCAGCGTCGGATCGGGGTCGATCGCGTGCACCGTCGCCCCATTTGCCTGTGCCCATACAAGCAGCGGGCCGGTCACCGCGCCGACCTCGACTCCCACCTCGACCACCACCCGCGGTCCGAGCGCGTCGAGCAGGGGTTGGATGAGCAGCTTGAGGAACCAGTGCATGGCGGCCTTCGGCCCAGGGCTGGGCGGCCTCGAGTCCGAAGTGGCGAGGCTGCCCTTGGCCCCCGGCAGTGTAGGGCCGGCGCCCGGTCGCGAAAGCGTCTCACGTCCCCTTTCACCGCTTCTTCACAGGGTTGTGTGCAGGTGCGGTTGACTTCCGCCTGTGTCCGGCTCGCCCCACCTACAGGTGACGCCGGAGACGGCCAACGACGTGCCATCCGCTGCTGCTCCAGCCGTCGGCGTCGGTGCGAGCGGCGTGGGAGCCGGAGCGTGACCGTGGCTGTCCTCACCGAGGAGCCCACGCAGGCATCGATCCGCGCCCTCCTCGACGATCTGCTGGAGGAGGTGGGTCCTATCGGCGCCGAGCGCGCGCCGCTCGCATCGCTCGCTGGGCGGCGCGTGAGCTCGTCGCCGAGCGTCGCCTACCTGCTGCCCGGTCTGCCTCCGGAGGGCTCCGGGGGATCGCACTCGCTCGTGCAGGAGGCGCGCGGGCTGCGCCGGCTGGGAGCTCGCAGCAGGGTCTGCGTGCCGGAGGACTCGCTGCAGACGGCGGCGGCCGTGTATGGCAATGAGGACCGCCTGTTCGTCCCCTACTCCGCGGATCGCTCTCCCGCCGGCGCTGGGGACCCCGGTGTGCTCGAGGCCGTCGCGGACGCCGAGGTGGTCGTGGCCACCGAGTACCCCTCCGTCGATCTGCTCGCACGCCTCGCGCGGGAGCGCCCGCGGATCGTGTGCGCGTACTACGTGCAGGACTACGAGCCGCTGTTCGCCGCGCCCGGCTCCTCGCGCTCGGATCGCGCTCTGCTCTCCTACCGCGCCATCCCCAAGCTGCTGCTGTTCGCCAAGACCGATTGGCTCTGCCAACTCGTGAGCGCGCTGCACGGAGTGCCGGTCGCCAAGGTGGCGCCCAGCCTCGACCGCCAGCTCTTTCACCCGGGAGGGCGGCGGGAATCCCCCGGCCCGGTGCACATCGCCGCGATGATCCGTCCCCGCACCCCTCGCCGCCGCCCAGCCGCGACGCTCCAGGCGCTGGCCGCGATCGCAAAGGAGATGGGTGCGGATGTGAGGATCTCCACCTTCGGCTGCGACGAGGACTCGTTCTTCCAGCTCGCCGACGAGGCCCCTGGCAGTCACCTCGGCCTGCTCAGCCGCATGGAGGTCTCCCAGTTGATGCGCCGCTGCGATGTGTTCATCGACGCCTCCGCCTATCAGGCCTTCGGACGCACCGGCCTGGAGGCGATGGCCTGCGGCGCGGTGCCGCTGCTACCCGACCTGGGCGGCGTCCACGAGTACGCGCGAGCGGAGAACGCGGTGATCCTGGACCGGGACAGCCCGCGGGAGATCGCCAGGGAGGCGATTGCGCTCGCCCGTGATCCGGCTCGTCTGCGCCGCCTGCGCGAGGCCGGCCTGCGCGACGCGCAGCGCTTCTCGGTCCAGCGCGCCGCGCGCAGTCAGCTGGAGCTGTTCACAACAGGAAGGGCTTCCCCATGAACGCCAGTCCATTCGTCGAGCGCCTGCGCGACCACGCGGCGCGCGTGGGGGCGCTGCCATCCGCCGACTCCGAGCTTGCGCCCGCGCGCCCCGGACTCCCCTCAACCGAGCTCGCCTCTCCGGTCGCCTCGCAGGCAGCGCCGGCCGCCGTCAACCCCAGCCAGCTCGCCTTCTGGCAGAGCCCCGTGGCGCGCGCCTTCATCAATCGCCGCATCACCGGCGACCCCGAGCTTGGACCGGAGACCTACTACGCCCGCCGCCACGGCCCCTCGATCGTGGCGCCCCATGCGGTGTCCCTGCGCGCGAGCGACGCCAAGCTCGAGCTCGCGCTCGTGGAGGCCGGCTCCTGCGAGCGTCTCACCGGGCTCGACGACGATCGGGCGCGCGTGGACTTCGCCGCCGGTCGCGTACCCGAGCCGCTGCGCGAGCGCATCCACTTCCAACTCGGCGCGCTGGAGCAGTGGCGGGCGCCCGAGCCGCTGGGCGCCGTCGTGTGCCGCAGCTTCCTGCACCGCCGCGAGGATCTGGAGGCGGTGCTCGACCGCCTCGCCGCGCTGCTCGCGCCCGGGGGACTGCTGTTCGTGGAGGACTTCGTGGGCCCCTCGCGCTTTCAATGGACCGACGCGCAGCTGCAGGCGATCAACCGCCTGCTGGCGCGCCTGCCGGAGGAGCTCCTCACGGACCTGGCCGCGACCGATGGGCGGCGCAAACGCAGCGTCGAGCGTCCCGATCCAGCGGCCTGGCTCGCCGCCAACCCCCACGAGGCGGTACGCAGCGAGGAGATCCTGCCCGCGCTCGACGCGCGCTTCGAACGGGTCGAGGTCTGCCCCTACGGCGGCGCTGTCTTCCATCAGCTCTTCAGCCGCATCATGGGCAACTTCGTCGCTCGCCCCGATCTGGTGGGGGTGCTGATGGAGGTCGATGCGCTGCTCACCGATTCGGGCGCGCTCGCCTCGGACTACGTCTGGGGGGTCTGGCGGCGGGCGTGACGGCGCCCCCTCTTGGCGGGCCGAACGAGGAGCGGCCCTCCGGACAGGAAAGCGGCCTCCGAATGGGAAGCGAGGGCCGGGCGGGGGGCTTTACAACACCGGCTCGTCGCTGCCGGTGTGGCGCGCGCCCGGCGCCACGCGGTCCCACCACAGAGCGGGTCCCGAGACCCAGTTGTTGGGGTGCACCACCGCCAGGATCGGGGAGCGGCGGTCCACCACCATGTCGATCGGATCCAGCCCTTCCTTCCAACGGCCGGCGGCGGCGCTGCGATCGGTCAGCCACACGTCGAGGTGGTGCTCGCGCATGGCCGCGTTCGCGTCCCACCGAAGGCCATACTCGGCCCAGTCCCGGCCAAGCAGTAGCACCCCGTTGTGCACGCCCGGCATGCGCGTGTCGCCGTGGGGGCATGCCGAGCGCACCGGCCCGAAGCGCTTCGCGAAGGCCGCGAGCTCCGCACTCAGCAGCTCACGCGCCTCGGGGATCAGCGGCGGCGCATCGTCGGCCCCGAGTCCTCGCCGCAGCAGCTCGCGCGTGAGCGTCTCGTAGTGCAGGCCCACGGCGTGCCCCGCTGAGGCGATCGTCTCGATCACGCGCGGGTTGGCTGTGCGCCAGCGGAAGTACCACGTCGAGAGCACTCCGTGCTCAGCCTCGATCGCGGCCATCCGCAGGGCCGATTCGGGGTGTTGATCGACGTCGTGGCGCAACAGCAGCCGCGGTCTGTTCGCCCCCAGGGTGGGGTCGGCCAGCCACGCCTCCACCGACAGCACCGCGTAGTCCTGCTCCAGGGCGATGCGCAGCAGCTCGCGGTACTCCCGCCAGCGCGAGCGCGAGAGCGTGCGGCTCATGCGCCTGCGCGTACGGGTCGGCCTGGAGCTGTTGGTTATCACCTGGTTATCAACGTTTCCGCCGGTACGCAGCGCCTTTACACTGCTCCGCGTCATGGGCCTGGAGACCGCCGGCACGGGCGCGATCATAGAGATCGACGAGCCATCCGCCGCGGCGGAGGAGCGCATCGCCCATCTGCGGCGCGAGATGGCGATCCGCGACCGCGAGGAGCGGGCCGCGCGGCGCGAGATGGCGCGCCTTACCGAGCAGCTCGCGCATCACTCGCGGGCCACGCGCACACAGCTCGAGCGCGTCCGCGAGGAGGGGGCGGTTGAGTTCGAGCGGCTGCGCGCCGATGGTCTCGCTCGGCTGGAGGAAGCGCGCGCGCGGGCGCACGCCGAGCTGCAGTCCCTGAGCGAGCGCTCGCAGGCCGAGCGTCAGGCGCTGCGCGAGAGTGCGGCCGTCGAGCTCGAGGCCGTCCGCGAGCAGGCTCGGGCGGCGCTCGCACGCGCCACCGGCGCGGAGGCCGAGCTGGGCGAGTTGCGGCGCGAGCTCGAGGGACTGCGAGCCCTGGCCGCCGAGCGGGAGGAGTCGGTCAAGCGTCTGGGCGGGGAGCTCGAGCGCACCGAAGCCCAGCTGGGGGCCTCGCGCAGGGATCTGGATGCCTCAGAGCGCGCCCGCGCCCGCGAGGTGGCCGAGCACTCCACGCGCTCGCGCCGGTTGGAGCAGGAGGTGTCCGCGCTGTCGGTTGGCCTGCGCCATACGCGGGAGGACATCGAACGCGCGGCGCGCTCGCGGGCATGGCGTCTGGGACACCTGATCACCCGCACCCTCTCGCGGCTTGCGCGCCGCCCCGTGCGCACCCAGGGCGCGCTCGTCGCCGCACTGGCGCGGATCGAACGGGTCCAGGGCGCCGTCCCCGTCCACGAGTTGCCCTCTCCCGCCGCTGGCTCGTCGTCGCCCGCCGACTCGCCCCCGGCCTCGGCGCACGCGCTCGTTGCGCCGGCGCCGGCCACTCTCCCAAGCGAGCCGCCGGCCGAGGTGCGTCTTTCCCCCGCGCAGGAGCAGGAGCTCGCCACGCGTCGCGCGGCACTGGCGGCGCGCCTGCGCGAGCGTC
The DNA here is from genome assembly GCA_044446265.1 of Solirubrobacterales bacterium. Lineage (GTDB taxonomy): Bacteria > Actinomycetota > Thermoleophilia > Solirubrobacterales > Solirubrobacteraceae > Palsa-744. Next base: position 15,932 of record JBIOES010000013.1, on the reverse strand, counting down.
TGGGTCCGCCCCCCGCGCGCGAGCGCTGGCCTTCGGTGAGCGCGATCGTGCCCACGCGCAACGGCCGCCAGCACCTGGAGCGCCTGTTTGCGGGCCTGATCGAGCACACGCGCTATCCGGAGCTGGAGGTCGTGGTGGTCGACAATGCCTCCTCCGACGCCACGCTGGCCTACCTGGAGTCGCTGCAGACCCCCTTTCCCGTCCATGTGGTGGCCAACGCGGAGAACCTGTCGTTCTCGCAGACCAACGCGCGCGGGGTGCAGCGCGCCGGCGGGGAGCTGCTGCTGTTCCTCAACAACGACGTGGAGCCCTTCGAGCTCGGCTGGATCGAGGAGCTGGTGTGCGCGCTGGAGGGCGACGGCGTGGACGCCGTGGGAGCCACGCTGCTGCATCCCGAGGACCTCGATCGGCCCCCGGGGGAGCCGCGCGTGCAGCATCGCGCGATCCGCTTCCGCTGGCAGGACGGCATGGTCAAGGGCTTCAACCACGGCGACGGCGAAAGCCTCTGGGAAGGGCCCTTCGGGATCGAGCTGCGCGCCCCCGCGGTGACCGCCGCGTGCATGCTGATCGCACGCGACTCCTTCGAGCGCGTGGGGGGCTTCGGCGAGGCGTACCGCTACGGCACCGAGGATGTCGACCTCGGCCTGAAGCTGCTCGTGAGCGGCGGCGAGAGCGCGGGTGTGGGGCGCTCGGTGCTGGTCCACCGCGAGTCCTCCAGCCAGAACCGCGCCTCGAGCGACTTCCGCCGCCTCAACCGCCTGGAGAACCGACGGCTGTTCCTGGAATGCTGGGGGCCGCAGACGCTGCGCGAGTACCGCCTCGCCAAGCTGCGCCTGGACCCCTTCTGGACCGACGGCTCGGGCGCTCACGTCGCGATCACGCTCACCAGCCTCGACGTGGCCGACGGCTGGGGAGATTGGTACTCCGGTCACGAGATCGGCGACGCGCTGGAGAGCCTGGGGTGGTCGGTCACCTACATCCAGCGCAAAGGCGAGCACTGGTATGAGCTGCCCAGCGATCTCGACTACGTGCTGTCGCTGATGGACCCCTTCGACCTGCGCCGCGTACCCGACCACGTGGGCACGATCGCGTGGATCCGCAACTGGACCGAGCGCTGGCTGGAGCAGCCCTGGTTCGAACGCGCCGACGTGCTGCTCGCCTCCTCACAGGGCACGGCCGAGTTGATCCAGGAGCGCACCGGCCGTCGGACGATCCGCTTCCCGCTCGCGGTCAACCCGGCGCGCTTTCACCCCCGGTCGCCCGAGGAGCGCTTCCTCGCCGACTACGTCTTCACGGGCAACTGGTGGGGCAAGGATCGCGACATCCAGCGCGCGCTCGCCCCCCGCGAGGGCGAGCGGGTGGCGATCTACGGCAAGGACTGGGAGAGGGTCCCCGAGTTCGCGCCCCACGCGCGCGGGGAACTGCCCTACGAGGATCTGGCGCTGCTCTATCCGAGCGCCACGCTCGTGCTCGACGACACGCAGGGCCCCACGCTGCCCTACGGTGCTCTCAACGCGCGCGTCTTCGACGCGCTCGCCTGTGGCACGCTGCCGATCACCAACTGCGAGTCAGGGGTGCGCGAGCTCTTCGACGAGGACTTCCCCGTGTGGGACTCGCCGGAGACGCTGCGCGCGCGCCTTGATGAGCTGCTGGGCGACGAGGCGCGACGCTCGGAGCTCACGGCGCGCTACCGCGAGACGGTGCTCACGCGCCACACCTACGCCCACCGCGCCGCGCGCCTGCGCGAGATCCTGATCGAGCACGAGCAACGTCTTTCGTTCGCGTTGAAGATCGGCGCTCCCAACCGCGCGGTGGCCCCCCTGTGGGGGGACCTGCACTTCGCCGAGTCGCTCGCGCGCGAGCTGCGCCGCCGCGACCACCGCGCGCTCGTGCAGACGCTGGATGAGTGGGAGGACGAGGCGGGTCTCACCTGCGACGTGGTCGTGCATCTGAAGGGGCTCTCCCGCTTTCACCCCAAGCCCGGCCAGTTCAATGTGCTGTGGTCGATCAGTCACCCCGCGGAGCTCGCCAGCGAGGAGTGCGACGGTTATGACCTGGTGGCGGTCGCCTCGCCGCTGTTCGCCGAACGGCTGCGCGAGCGCACACGCACGCCTGTCGTCGTGCTGGAGCAGGCCACCGACTCCTGGGTCATGTACCCCGAGGCTCGCGGTGAGCGCGGGGGGAACGAGGAGGTCTCGGGGGCCAACGGGCTTGCCCACGAGCTTGTCTACGTCGCCAACTCGCGCGGCGTGTTGCGGCCGATCGCGGCCGAGCTGCAGGGAACGAAGCGCGACCTGGCGATCTGGGGCTCGGGCTGGGAGGGCCTGATCGACACGACACGCGTGGTGGGCGAGCACGTGCCCAACTCCGAACTGCGCCACGTGTACGGCTCGGCGGGCATCGTGCTCAACGACCACTGGGAGGACATGCGCGAGCACGGCTACATCTCCAACCGCATCTACGACGCGCTCGCCTGCGGAGCGCTCGTGCTCAGCGACGACGTGCCGGGCCTCACTGAGCGCTTCGGCGAGGCCGTCGCCATCTACCGCTCCGCCGAGGAGCTGCACGAGTCGATCGAGCGGCTGCTCGCCGATCCGCGGGAGCTGCGCCGCCGCGGCGAGTTGGGGCGGGCCACGGTGCTCTCCGAGCACACATTCGCCCACCGCGTCGATGAGCTGCTCGCGATCGTCGCAGAGCGCGTGCGGGAGCCCCGCCATGCCCGGCGGCTGCGCGTCGTCGCTTGAGCTGGAGGCCCGCGGACGCCGGCGCCCGCTCGCGGGTGCTCGGCGCCGGGGTTGAGCACATGCGCATCTGGGTCAGCGACGGCGATCGGCGCCTGCAGGAGGGCAACGGCTACGGCCAGGTCTCGGCGACCGTCTCGCGCGGTCTGATCGAGCTCGGCCACGACATCCAGTTCCAGGAGTTCCCGGAAATGGAGCTCGCGCTCTTCATCTGCCCCCCCGGCAAGATCAGGTTCGGGCGCCAGGTGCGCTCCGCGGCGATCACGATGCACGAGCTCGACCACCTGCCCGAGTCAAAGCGCGAGTGGGTCGAGATCCTCAACCGGCTCGACCTCGTGATCACACCCACCGTGTGGAATCGCGAAGTGTGGCGGAGCGTCGGGGTGAGAACGCCGATCGAGGTCGTCCCGCTGGGGATCGACCCCGAGCTGTACCACCCGGTCACGGGCCGGCGCTGCACGTTCTTGAGCGTCCACGAGAACCTCGGCGGGGACACCTCGCGCGAGAATTGGCGCCACACTCTGCGAGCCTACCTTGGGACGTTCACCCGCGAGGACGACGTACGCCTGGTGGTGAAGACGTGGAAGTGGAAGCCGGGGGAGTTCCACGCCGCACACGGGGAGGTGCTCGCGGAGCTCGGCCGCGACGAGCGCCATGCGCCCGAGGTCGAGGTGATCGACGCCGTCCTCTCCGCCGATGAGATGCGTGAGCTCTACCAGCGCGCCTGGCTGTTCGTGAAGAACGCCAACCGCGAGGGCTGGTCGATGCCGTGCACGGAGGCCCTCGCCTGCGGCACGCCCGTGGCGGCCACGCGGATCGAGCCGCTGCTCTCGCACCTGCCGCAGGAGACGATCTGGTTCGACACCGGCGACGTCGAGGAGTTGAGCAGAGTGCTCGCACGCGAGCACCGGCGCTTCCGCTCGCGTCTGCGGCTCGCGCAGCGCCACGACGCCGCCGTGATGACAAAGTTGGTGGAGGTTGCGCTGAGCGGTCTCTACCGCTCGAGGAGCCGATCGAGCAGCTCCTCGATGTGATCCACGTCGACTGTCATGTCGCGTCTGCCGAGCGGCAGCTCGCGCATCCCCTCGGCGACGGGGACGACCACCTGCGCGAAGCGCTGTTCACGGATGCTCGCGATGTTCCACACGAACGCGTTGCCGGCGTAGCCGACGTCCTCCGGCTGCAGCTCGATCGCCACCGTGCCCGGCGGGCTGAAGATCAGGCTCGTCAGACCAGAGCCCCAGCTGCCGAGAACCGTCTCGGCGCCGGCGAACAACTCCATCTGCTCGCGCAGGCTGAGCGTCTCGGGGTGAACCGTCTCGAACCCGTAGCGCTCGAGCATTCCAGCCAGCTCTGCCTCGTTGGTGATGTGCCGTCGCCTTACAAGCGCGCGTGAGACGAACAGGCGCCGCCGCGCAGCGGCGGGCTTGTGCGCAGCGGCGGGCTTGGCCAGCCGTGCGAGGGCGGACAGAGCACCGGGGATCAGCCACGGCAGGCGGGACATGCCCCGCGAGACGGCGAAGACCTCGCGGAAGCGGATGAGCTTGTGCTCGGGGACCATCAGGATGCGCTCCTCGCTCACGCCCGCCAGCGCCAGCGCTTCCAGCTGCCACTCCGCCAGGCGTGGACTCAGGTACATCACCGACCCGTCATCGAAGGGCGCGAACAAAAGCGCTCTGACGACGCTCTCCACCAGCCAGTGGGAGTAGTTGGAGTTGGCCTGCGCGCCGAGCGCCACGACGCGCTCCTCGCGCTCTTCGATCTCCGCCTCGCGCTCATAGAGGCTTCCAGCGACGTTGGTGTAGCCCCACTTGGGCAGGGGCACGGGGTGTCTCATCGAGTCGACCAAGAATTGCCGCTCGGTTGGGCAGATCAGGTAACTATAGGTGTCAACCAGCGCGCGGGGCAGCCGCGATACGAGCAGGGGCTCGGCGAGATAGTCCCCCTGGAAATCCTCGAAGCGCTGGCGCCGCTCGCCCTTCGGGTCGGCGACTCCGCGCTGGATCGAGAAGTGCAGCGGCTGCGAGCGCCGCACCTCGATCTGCTCGGTCAGCACGATCGTCTCGGCCATCTCCCCGCCCGCGAACCCCTCCGCGGAGGTGCGTCGCGCGAACTGTGCCTGGATGCTCGGTCGTTGCCGCAGGGTCCTGATATGGGCGCGGTCGGCGGGAGCGGCCTGGAAGTCGGTACCGGTCCACTCGAGCGCCTCCGCGGAGGCGCTCGCCTGAAACGGCGTCAAAGTCGGCAGCGGCTCGCACGAGGAGGAGAACCGCGCCGCAACGGAGTGCTGCGCGCCATCGCGCAGGTGCGCCGGCAGCTCGACATAGAACCCATGACGACCATCCCCCAGACCCTCCCGCAGCAGGGTCGGGCGCAGCATGTCGGCGGTGGTGCTCGCGACGAGCTCACCATCCACGAGCAAATCGACATCGATCCTGCGCTCGGGGGCCGACCAGTCATAGGCCCAGCCCACCGCGACGCCGTCGGAGATCGCTTCCAGCCGTCCGTCGAGTCCGCCGGGGGTTCCGCGCGCCGGCGTGGGCGCCGGAGGTGTCGAACCCGGCGTCGGCGCCCGTGTCGAGGGAGGCGCCGGGGCCGGCGTGGGCGTGCGTGTCGCAGCTGCGCTCATGCGGGCTTGCGTCCCTCTGCGATCAGCGCCGGGCACTTCAGCCGGCCGTCGTCCTCGCGGCACTTCCACTGGGCCTCGACGGAGACCTCGGTGAGGCCGCAGCGCTCGAGCGTCTCGCCCAGCAGCTCCCGGTTCCAGGCGCACTTGTGGATGTCCCACACGCTGTAGCCGCGCTTGTTCTCCACGGCATAGATCAGGTAGGACCACTCCCGCCAGGTGATCTGTCCCTCCGCGAGGCAACGGTTGTGGGCCTCGTGGTTATTGGTCACCACGCGGATCGTGCCGCCGGGCGCCAGCACGCGCTTCCAGTTCTCGAGCATCGGAGCCACCTCGTGGCGCGCCACGTGCTCGAGGAACCAGTGCGAGTAGATCTCCTGCGCGACCCCATCCTCGAACTTCCCCAGGACGCGTCCGTCGTCGACGACATCGACCTCCTCCAGGGCGACCGCGTCGACGTGGACATAGCCGGGGGTGGGCTTCGTGCCTGCTCCGATCTCGATCCTCATGGTCTTGGGCGTTGCGCTCAGACGCTCGTCTGCTCGACTGGGATGCCCCGTCGAGCGAGCACGTGGTGGTGGCCGGCGAACCTATCGAGCAGTCCCCGGCCCCGATGCGGGCGCCAGTGCGCGTTTGTGAAGCCGGCGCTGCGCACCTGTCTCGTCGCCCGGTGTGGAGAATGTATGCGCACCTCGGGGCGGTGGTGGCCCAGTGCGTGCGTAACCCGCCGTGCGAGCGACGCCGGCAGGAGCCCCAGCAGTGGCAGGCCCGTGAACTGGTCGCGCGGGTGCAGGCGATTTGGGTTGCGCATTGCCACCCATCCATCCTGACGCAGAACGCGGTGCATCTCGCTCAGCGCCGCACGGTGCTCATCGCGACCGATGATGTAGCAGAGCGAGTTGTTGGCGACCACCAGATCGAAGCTCGCGTCTGGGAAGGGCAGCGATTGGGCGTGCGCCACGACGACATCCAGGTCGAGTCCCCGCCGCCGCGCGATCGCGAGCGCCACGCGCGTGCGCTGCTCGTCCGGATCGACCGCCACGACCTGCGCGCCGAGGTGGGCGAAGTAGAGGGCAAGCGCGCCGAAGCCGGCGCCCAGGTCGAGCACGCGCAGCCCGCTGATCGGTCCCATTCCCTGTTCTGCGAGCAGTCGCAGCAGCAGTCTCCCGCGGCTGGCCGCGAGCACCGAGTTGGTGTCGAGCGTGCGCAGCCCCGCGGGGGTGTCCAGACGCCTGCCGCTACGCTCGTAGTGCTCGATGATCCCGTCGCGCAGGTCGTGCGCAAGCGCGATGAACCCGGGCGGCATCGGCGCCCCGGGCGGGCCGGCCCCCGCGCCGCCGCGGCGGGGCGCGCGCCGCGACGGCCTCGATCGCGCGGTCAACTCGCGGCGCGCCGTCGTGCGGGTGCTTGAAGCCGCGTTCGAGACCCTTCCGGTCTGTGCCGGCCAGTCCTCGTGCGCCAGAGCACGCAGGCGCTTGGCCGTCTCGTCGAGCTCCATCAACTCGAGCGCGTCGACCCCCTCTTCGATCAGCTCGCGGCCGACGATGTCGCGTCGGGCGAGGGTTTGCCTGGAGAGCAGGTAGGCGGCGACGCCGGAGTCGAACGCGAGCGCCTCGGCGCTGGGCGGCTGGCCGCCCAGCAACTGGCGCAGCGCGGCCAGGTATTCGCTTGCCACCCTGCGCTCGGACCAGCCGAGTCGCTCGGCGAGCACGGCGAGCGGGATCCCATCGCACTCGAGCGCCGCCAGCACGTTGCGCCGCGCCGGCGCGAGCCGCGCGAGACCCCTCGCTGGATCGACGGTGCTCATCCCGCGCCGCACCGCGGCGCGCGCGAAGCGCAACAGCAGCCTGAGGTGCCGGGTGGGCACCACGCCGAGCCCGATCACCGCGCCGAAGTAGCTCAGGACCACCAGCGCGAGGATCGCTGGACGCCCCGCGGGCCACAGGTTCAGGCCTACCACCTGGATGGTGGAGGCGAGCGCGACCGCCACGAGCAGGCCGAGCAACGGCTTGGGCTGGAAGCTGATCGACGCCTTCATCAAGCCCTTCACCGCGACGATCCAAACCACGCACGCGATGAGCACCCCGCCGATCACCCCGAGCGGCACCCCATAGGCGCCCAGCCAGGGGATCGTCACCGAGCTCAGGCCGACGTCGAGCGCCATCGCGAGGATCGCCCCGGCGCCGTAGAAGAGCATGCGCCGCCGCGTCTTGACCACGCGCACCAGCACCATGTACAGGCCGTAGCAGACAAAGCCCACGCCCACCAGCGGGATCAGCGGCGCGGCTGAGCGGTAGCCCGGGCCGACGAGCAGCATCAGCCCGGGCGCGGCGACGTCGAGCAGCAGCACGATCGTCATCCCGCCCAGCAGGTAGTAGGTGAGGATCGCGCCGCGCACGCGATCCTCACCCACGTGGCGGTAGGTGGCCTGGAACAGGACGCCCCGCTCGAGCGGGGCCCAGGCCATCAGGAACGCGCTCGCGAAGTAGGAGGGAACGGCGGCGAAGCGGCTGGCGACCCGGTAGAGACCGACCTCGTGGGTTGGGGCGAAGCGCGAGAGCAGCACCACGTCGACGCTGTGCACGAGGAACAGCGCGACCACCGGCACAACCACCATCGAGCCCCGCCGCACGATCTCGCGGGCGTCGGCGAAGGAGAACGCCAGCGCGTAGCTGTGGCGGGCCATCGCGATGCACACCGCCACAGCGGCGAGCGTTCCCAGGGTGGTGCCCGCCAGGGCTCCTCGCACGCCAAAGCCGAGCACCACGAGCGGAACCGTGCCGGCGACCACGAACAGCGGGCGCACCGCGTTGAACGCCGCGAAGCGGCCGGCCTGGCGCTCCATGCGGAAGACGTTCACCGCGAGGCGCCACAGCGAGCCGGCGCCCGCCGAAGCCGCGGCCCAGCAGATCAAGGTCGCACCCGAGCGCTTGTGCAGGAGTGCCTGCGAGAGCGTGGACGCAAACATGAAGCACACGAGCGTGCCGGCCGTGACGATGATCAGCGTCAGCGTCATCCCGGTGCCCAGTGCGCGCCGCGGGGTCTGCGAGAGCTTGATGTCGGAGTCGATGTCGTCGCCTTCTCCGGTGGAGGCGCCGTAGACGAGCATGAAGGTCCCGTGCAGGCTGCCGGTGTTGTAGAGCACCGTGAGATAACCGGAGAAGAAGAACAGCAGCGCCAGCTCGCCATATTCGGCGGGGCTCATGATCCGCGTGAGAACCATCACGCTGATGAGGCTGAACGGCCCCACCGCGAGCATCCCCACGACATAGATCGCCGTATCGCGCGAGAAGCGTCCACCCATCAGGGTCAGGAACCTGTGGGAGACCCTACGGTGCTCGGAGTGAGCTTCAGCCGATGTCGCGCGATTGTCCGCCACGTTGGGCCGGCTCGATTGCCGCGCCGTGTTCGCCAGCCCGTGCTGGTCGCCGGCCGTAGCGGACTCTGGTCGGCCGTCTGCCGTGGCGACCGGCAAGGACATGGGCTGAGAGTAACCGCGTACGGTCGTGCAGGAGGACTCGCGGCCACGTCTGTAACAACATGTTCACGAAGTCCCTGGGTTGTGATCCAAGGGCCTCATCCAGCCGGGCGATCCAGCTGTTTCCGCCGTTTCACAACTCCCCCGGGGCCGGTATCGTATGTTGGCGGTCGGTGAGCACCCGGGGGACCAGTTGAATCCCGTCGCACGCGAGAACGCCCGTGAGGGCGATGAGCGGTGGTGGGGCGCGCACGCTCCGCCGCACACGATCGAGGGTTACCCCACGCAATGCTCGTTACGCTCCGGAGAGCGGCTGGAGCTGTGCGTGAGCACGTGCCCCGCGGCTCGCTACCACGTGACGGTGCACCGTCTTGGCTGGTACGGGGGCAGGGGTGGGCGCACGGTCGCCCGTCATCCCGCCCGCGGAGACCTGCAGGGCATCCAGCGCGAAGTTCCCGCCCCCGAGCGTGGCCCGCAGATCCCCTCGGCGCGCTGGCCTGTCACAGATGTGATCCACACAGACGAGGACTGGGTGAGCGGCGTTTATATAGCTCGGCTGACGCTCGCGAGCGGTCCGCGCGCCGGGCAGGGCGCATTCGTTCCATTCGTCGTGCGCGCGCCGCTCGGCAGCCTCGCAGAGGTGCTCGTGCAGCAGCCCGTGACGACGGCGCAGGCCTACAACAACTGGGGTGGCAAGAGCCTCTACACCTCCAACTCGACCGAGGAGGAGGCGGCCGTGAAGGTCACCTTCGATCGTCCCTATCCATCCTGGAAGGCCGCCAACCTGAACGCCCGCTGGCCGTTCGTGTGGGACTACCAGCTGCTGCGCTTCCTCGAGCGTGAGGGAATCGATGTGGCCTACACCACCGACATCGACACCCACCGCGAACCCTGGAGCCTGGCCGGCCACCGGCTGCTGATGACCTCCGGGCACGACGAGTACTGGAGCAGGGAGATGCGAGACGCCTTCGACGCCGCGCTGGCCGGGGGAGCCAACCTCGCCTGCATGGGCGCCAACACCGCCTACTGGCAGGCGCGCCTGGAGGAGGGCGAGCGTACGCTGGTGGAGTACCGCTGGCGCGCGCAGGACCCCGAGCCCGATCGCGCGCTGAAGACCGAGCTGTTTCGCGACCTCGACCCTCCCCGCCCGGAGTGCCTGCTGTGGGGGGTGCAGTACCAGGATGGGTTGACCCCCGCGGGCGTGGCGCCGCGCCACTACGAGCTCGATCCCGCGAGCCTGGCGCATCCCTGGATGCGGGGCACCGGCTTCGAGCACCCCGCGCGGCTGGAGGGCCTCGTCGGGTATGAGTGGGACGCGCTCCAGGAGGGCCTGGAGCCGGCTGAGGCGACCGTCTTCTTCCACTACGAGAACGAGCTCTCAAACGCCGACGCGCTGGTGCACCGCACGACCTCGGGCGCGCTGGTGTTCGCCGCCGGCTCGCTGCAGTTCGCGTGGGGGCTCGACGATTGGGATCACGAGGGCCACGCCGACGAGCGCCTGCAGCGCTTCATGCGCAATGCCCTCGCGGAGCTTGCCCAACCGCGGAGGTCTCTACCCCGCATCCCCGTAGGGCACGCGGGGTAGGAAGCGCTCGGTCACGATCTGCACGACGAAGTCCGGGCGCTCGCGCTCGATCAGCTCGAAGTCGAGCGTCGTCTTCCACAGCCACGCCGACCATGAGCACGCCGCGGCGAGGAACGGCAACATCCAACGGGCGGAGGAATCGCGGTAGACGATCGCGCGCGGCGCCTTTGGCTTCAGGTGGTTCTCCAGGACGATGCTCTCGCGCGTCTCGGAGACCGCGAGGTGCTCGGGAACGCCGAGCTTGCGCACGCCGAGCGAGCCCAGCGCGGGCCGCCGGTGGGCTTCTTCGGCGCCCAGCGCCACCGACGGCGCGACGGGCTCGAGGTGCCCCTCGCGGAGCGCGACAGTGGGCTTGTCGGCGAGATCGCCCACGAAGCGCTCATCCAGCCACGTCAGATTGGGGGCGGCGGGAGCATGCACCTCGATGCCCGCGGCGCGGATGTCCGACAGCAGCGCTTTCGCTGCCAGGAGCGCGCCCTCGTATGTCCAGTGCGCGTCGCGACGGTAGTAGAGAACCCGGCCCGCGAGCGCCGCCTTGCGCAGCGGAGCGTGCAGGTCGACCGTCCGCACCGCGGTGCCTCGCAGCGCGTCGAGCAGCTGGCGGGCCGTCTCGGGCTCGCTCACGGGCGGCGTTGTGGGCGGCAGGCGCTCTGGGTGAATCGCCTCCTTGGCGGGAGCGATCGCAAAGAAATACGGTATGCCCAGACGTTCCAGGCGGTCGTGGTTGCGTTCGAGTATCTCGCGGTAGTCGCGCAGATCGCTCTCGCTGAAGCGCAGATCGCCCAAGAGCTGATCTAGGTTGCCGTTGGCGTCGTCGCACAGGAATGCCCAGCCGTCTTCGCCCTCGAGCACCCTCGGCGTGGGGAGATCGGGTGGCAGCGGATCCAGTCGCATCATCGCGAAGCGACTGCCCTCGGGCGGGGAGACGCTTCGATCCTCGAAGTCGTGGGCGGCCGGGAGGCCGAAGCCGATCCCCCGTGCGGCCACCCCGACATAGTGACGGCGTCCATCCAGCACGTGGCGGGGCAGCTCGACGCGGAAGCCGTGCGCTCCGTCTCCGATCCCGCGCGCGAGCAGATCCGCCCGTGGCTCGTCCGCCACGACCTTGCGCACGAGCTTGTTGTCGATGAACACGTCGAGGCTCAGACGCCGCTCCGGCGCGGCGAGGTCGGCCGCCCAGCCGATCAACCGACCGTCAGAGATACCCTCGATTCTGCCGTCGGGCCGGTGGGTCGGTGAGGCGTAGCTGTCGCTTGCGACCCTCGGACGCCCACCCGCGCCAGGACGTCCATAGACGCCGAATAGGCAGTCGTTGTCCACCACCTTCGCCTCGGTGAGGATCGCGTCGATCTCCATGATCGTGCGCACCAGATCGTCGTGGCCCGCGAAGTTGCCCATGATCCGGCTGAAGAGCAGGTGGAAGATCGCCCCGCCCCACTCGCGCTCCTCCAGCGGCTGCAGATGACTGCGCAGCAGCTCTCTCAGCTCGGCGCTGCGCGCGGCCTCGCTGGGGTCCGCCTCGATCATGGCGGCAACCGGCGGGCGGCTCGCCGGGGCCTTCGGGACGCGGGCGGGGTCGACGAGGTCGGCGCGCAGATCATCGGAGAGGCGATCGAGCAGCCGGTTGACGATCGCCAGCTGCGAATCGCTCCACTGGAAGCGGCTTGGGCCGACGAACTCGTCCACGTAGAGCAAGCCGTCGTGGGGCAGAGTCTCGGCCACGATCGACAGCAGCCGCTCCAGGCCGTCGACGTGGTGCAGCACGCCCTTGGCGAACACCAGATCGAATTTCTCCACGGGCTCCCAGGTCTCGAGGTTGGCGCAGACGTACTCGATCCGTTCCGCGAGCTCCGGCGGCGTGTTGGCCCGTGCTCGCTCCAGGCGATCGGGCGAGAGGTCCACCGCCACCAGGCGCTCACAGGCGCCGAGACGCAGCAGCTCGCGCTCGAACCCCCCGTCGCCGCAGCCCAGGCTCAACCCTCGCCTGCGCGGTGAGGGGCAGTAGCGTCGCACGAAGTACTCGTGGGGCTTGCAGCGCGGATCGCCGGTGACCCTGCGGTTGATCTCCGCCATCACCACGGGGCTCTGCCAGAACGAGCGGACGGCCCTGTCGGTGGCGCCCCACCGCTTCGCCACGGCGCGCTCGTACTCCTGGGAGGTCGGATCGACGGCTAGCGCGCTCGGCATACCAGCAGCCGGCCGAAGTACTCGGCCTCATGGAGTCCAACGAGCTCGACCTCGGAGAAGTGCGCCCGCAAGCGGTCAGGAAGATCGGCCCCGAAGCGCCATACATTGCCAAAGTGGTTGGGCGGCTGGCGCTCGGAGCGCTCCAGGCGCGGGTCGAAGGGGATCTCCAGCAGCGCCGTTCCCCCTGGTGCCAGCACGCGCGCGATCTCGGCCACCGCCAGCTCGTAGTCCGGTATCTCCTCGATCACGTGCTGAACGATCACCAGCTGCACGGAGTCCTCGGCAAACATCGACAGGTCGCAGAGATCGGTCTCGTGGTCGATGAAGCCCACCGCGCGGGGGTCGTTGGGATTGCCGCGGCGCGACTGATCGACGCATGTGTATCGCCATCCGTGCTCGCGCAGGAATCCTCCGAAGACGCGCGGGCTGGCGGGCCCCACCTCCAGCGCAGCGCGCTGGGCGCCGTCGCGCAGCAGGTCGGCCATCTGACGGGCGAGCGCGCGGTGGCGCTCGAGCGCGTCGCACTCCTCGCAGCGCGCGCCGCTGCGCCCGGCGAACTCCACCAGGTTGATGGAGCCGCAGATCGGGCAGGCGGCTGTGGCGTCCACCGTCTCCACCGATTCCGTCGCCGCGCCGCCGGCGGCCAAGTTGTCTCTGTGCTCTGCCGTCACGGCGACCGCCTCCACGGCGTTACAGATGCTCCTCGAAGCACAGCTCGCAGCCGATCGACACGATCGAGAGGTCGGTGGGGGAGACGCTCATGCGCTCGCGAATCCTCGGCAGGTACTCGGGCAGGAGCGCGAGGTTGGGGTCGACCCCGAGCTTCAGCTGCAGCACCAGCATTCCCGTGCTGCGCACCGCCTGCAGGAAGTCGGTCACAGTCATGCGGTTGAGCTGGTCGCAGAACACGCTCCAGCGATTGGGCGAGAGCTCCGCGTGCAGCTCGCGGGGCGTTCGCCACAGATGTGCCCACGGGTCCCCGCCGATGTGCCCGCCGATCGAGGAGTACCACAGCCCATCGGCGAAGATCGCCGTGCGGCCACCCGGTCGCAGCAGCTCGCGGAAGGCGCCGAGGACGCCCTTCAGATCCAGCACGTGCTCGAACACGCCGTTGGAGACGATCAGGTCATAGCGCTCGGAGCCCAGCGCGGTGTCGTGGACGTTCTGGCGGCGAAACTCGTAGCGCTCGTATGCGATCCCCAGCTCGCGCATGGCGCTTTGAAACGGCAGCGGCGAGAGCCCGGGGCTCAGGTCGATCGCGAGAATCGACTTCGCGCCGTGGCGGGCGGCCCACAGCACCTCGTTGCCATAGCCGCACCCGAACACCAGCACGTCCTTGCCCCGAGGGTCGCCGTAGGGCAAGAGGTCGCGGTCAAGCGATCGCTCGCGGGCGATGATGTAGTCCTTCAGCTCGGCGATCTGCGTCTCCCCGAGCTGGTAGAACCCGGCCTCGCGGGAAGCCTGGGGCGCGGGGCCTGGAGCGACGGTGGTGGCCATGACAGACACGAGCATATGGCCGGTCCTCAGCCCGCGCGATCTATTTTCACTCGATCTTCACGGCCCGCCCTCGCCTGCCGCCTGTGGAATTCGTGCGATCCATTTCGCTCTGTCTTTCACGCCCCCCCATTGGGGGACGCCGCTGGCGCAACCTGGCAGAGGACGAGCGGGCTGTTCGAGTTCACCCGCACGCGCCATGGCAGCGTCGAGTCGTCCGCTGGCAGTCGCAGCGCCGAGGATTCACCGGGGCCTACCGTCGCGGTGCTCGCCGGGAGGAACCCCGCGGCGAAGCGCCGCAGCGAGACGCCGATCTCCGCGCGTCCGCTCACTGGGCGCATCAGGAGGGTGTTGCCGGAGGCGACCTCGAGCTCGTGGTTGGTCTGGCCCGCCGGCGGCGCCAGCGCCTCGCACGCGCCGTGTCTGCTCAGGATCGATGCGGCGCCTTCGACGACCGCCGGGGCCTTCCCCTGCGCGGTCGCGCCGACCGCTGCCGTTGGCGCGACCGCGAGCTGGATCCCCTCCCACGCGGTGAGTTTTTCGTCGATCATTTCGCGGTAGCGCTCTTCGGCGGAGAGCATCTGGGCCACCGTGAAGCCCGCGTGGGAATGCAGTGTGTGCTCGGCCGTGCGGTAGTCCGCCACCGTGAGCACCGGCGCGTGATGGGCATCCGGCAGGACCGCTCCACTCACGGCCGGACCAGCCACGTCGACGGCGCCCAGCTCGGCCTTGACCTCGGTGTCGACCACGTCGCGGTTGTAGGCGGCCGTGAGGAGCTGGTCGTAGCCCGACAGCCACACGCCGGCCAGCGCCGCGCCGATCAGCAGGTAGCCGCGAACGGGTATGTCCCACTCACGCACCCTGTGCAGCAGCGCCACACCGGCGATCAGCACGAGCACGGCGGCGGGGTACATGTAGCGCGAGGCGTTGGGCTGCCCGTACTGCGCTCGGTTGAGGTCGGTGACCACCCAGAACGCGAGGAACCCGCCAAGTCCCATCGCCGCGCGCGGCGACAGTCCCTCGGGTGCGAGCAGCCGCCGCGCCACGATCGCGGCGCATCCGACCAGCAGGATCTTGCCGAGCGCTTCCACCCCGATGATGCCTCCGAGCGTCGCGGAGCTGCCCGCGACGAAGTAGTGGGGCAGTGCCCGCACGTTTGCCAGCTCGGCCGTGCTGGAGCCGTAGGCCAGGTACCACACCGCGTACAGCGCGAGCGGCACCGCCACGACCCACAGGCGGCGCCAGTCCCGCCTCCTCCACGCCAGCTCGATGGCGACGCCGAGCGCGAAGGGAACCCCCACGCTCGACCACATCCACGACATCGCCAGCAGCGCGCACGCGAGCCGATCTCCGCGCCGATCGCGCCGATCCAGGCACAGCAGCGCCCCCAGGCCCGCCGCCAGCGAGCCGAGGTAGTTGACCTGAAGCGCCAGCGTCAGGTCCTCCCAGGCAGCGCCCAGCACCAGCAGCAGCGCGGCGGGCACGAGCGCCGGCCAATCGCCCATGCGCTTGCGCGCCAGCAGCCACAGCAGCGTCACGCAGAGACCGTGCATCGCGAAGAGCACCAGCCGGTAGGGCCAGGTGTGCTGCAGCCCAGCGGTTGGCAGCAGCAGCTTGTACACGAGCACCGTGAGCATCATCGGCTGCTGATTGAAGGCGCGCAGGAAGGTGTCCGGGCTCCAGCTCAGGCGCGTGGTGACGAACGACCACTCGTCCTGCCAGAAGCCCAGCTTCCTGGTGTCGTAGAGCATCAGGGCACAGAACACGAGGATCCCCGCGGCGAGCACCAGCGCCGGTCCCCACCGCGCGAGCCCCTCAGGC
>JBIOES010000012.1:0-27665 GCA_044446265.1 Solirubrobacterales bacterium | reverse complement strand
GGTGGGCCAACAACGGCAGGGGGACGTTGCTTGGTTGACGAGGGTGTGTGCACCCGAGTGTCGGGGTGCCCACTACCCTCGTGGGCTGTAGAGGACGACGGTGCGCGTCAGTCGATCCTGCAGACACCGCCGCCGATCGTCCCAGAGCATCATCAGGATGCCGGCCAGCAGCGGGATCGCCGCCAGGATCACGCAGCCGAAGCGAATGGCGGAGCGCAGGGGCTTCAGCTGTCCGCCGCCGCGTGCGAGCACCTGGATGCGCATCACGCGGTTGCCGGGCGTCTGGCCGGTGGTGGACCAGAAGAAGGCGAAATATCCCACCGACCAGACGATCCACAGGACGCCCATGACCGCGGCGATCGCGGTGTCCGCCTGTGAGGGCAGGTGCAGGATCGAGAGTCCCAGGCCCACGGCGACTCCCACCGCCAGCGCACAGCCGTTGACGAGCGCGGCGTCGAGCGAAAACGCGATCACCCGGCTGACCAGCCCGGCGTAGGCGCCCTCGGCGAGCAGCTGCTGCCGGGTGGCCGCGGCTGGTGCCGCGGGAGCCTCTGAGCGGGCGCGGCGGCGGATCGCCGCCGCCTGCGCCTGGGCGGTCTGGACCTCCTGCGGGGTGTCGCTCATAAGTTGACGCCGGGGAGCGACGCGGGGCTCTTGGAGCGTCGCCTGAGTCTCCGCGCGGCGCGCTCCACCCAGGCGTCGGCCTCGCGTGAGCGCTCGCGCACCGTGTCGGCGACCTGGTCGGCGAACCCGGCGCTCTGATGGGTGATGGCTTCGGTGACGGACGGGCTGCGAGCGATCTCATCGACAAGCACCCACAGCTCCTCGCTCTCCAGCAGGAGCGTCACCACCTGCTCGGCGATGCCATCCTCGAGGATGCGCTGGGCGACGCGCTGGGCGACCCCCGCCGCCTCGATGCGCTCCAGCAGCAGGTCGATCGCCTCGCCGGTGAGCAGCGCGTCCAGCGCATCGAGCGCGAGCTGCCCGCCTCTCGCCACCAGCGCCGCGCGTACGCGCTGCTCCACCGCCAGGCCGGCGTCGATCGCGACGGCGGCGCCGCGCCACGGCAGGGTGGCCACCCGCAATCCGCCCTGAACCAGCGAAAACACCTGTTCTGCGGCCATGGGTGATCGTACCCCCCCGGGTGGAGAGCCGGCAACCGTGCGCGCACCACGGCCGGCGTTCGTGTGCTCGCGGGGATCGCGCTCGGGGAGTCGGGCACCGCGGAGCGCGACGCGATGCGTCCTCGCGGCGCCGATGAGGCCGCGGCTCGCCGGGAGCGCACGGGCGCATCCTTGCAGACCCCTATCGTGCGATACCTGTGTCCGCATATCTTTCTGCATCTCTTGCCGGCGGCGAGGCCGTGTTGCGCTTCCCTTACAACGAGGGTCTGCGCCTGCTCCTGCGCGCGATCCCCGGGCGGCGCTGGGATCCGGTCGAGCGGGTGTGGTGCGTTCCGCTCGACCCCGACCGGGCCGAGTCGCTCGCGCGTCTGCTCGCGAGCGTTCCGGGCGAGGCCGAGGTGAGCGGTGCGCTCGCGCGCGCCCTCGAACGCCGCCGTGCCAGGCGCGCCAAGCGGGAGTGCCTGCTCGATCTGGCGCGCCCCGACGGCGACTGGTGGCTCAGCTTCGCCACCGACACCGCGCCCGAGCTGGTGGAGGCGCTGCTCGAACACCCCGGCGCCAGCAACCTGCCGGCGATCGGCAGGGGGTTGATCCCACTCGACGAGGAGGCCGTGCGGCTCGTGCGGACATTGGGTAAGCACAGCCCGGGGCTGCGTTTCAGCGACGCCGCCCGCCGGGCGCTGCTCGTGCACGGCGAACACGTCACTCGCGAAGGGCCCGCTCGCGAAGGGGGCGCTCGCGAAGGGGCCGAACGGCGCGGCGCCAGGCAGAGCCCCGTGATCCCATGGCACGGGAGTGTCGAGGTGGACGGCCCCCCCGACGCGCCGGTCTTCCTGCTGCTCGGCGATCCCGAACGCCTGCCGCCGGAGTTGCGCGAGCGAGCCGTGGGTGCACCCGGCGGCGTCACGCTCGCACTCACGCTCGACTCGTGGCGGTTGATGGATGGCCGCCTCAGCGGCTGGATCGCCCACGCCGCCAAGCGCTGTGTCGCCGCGCTGCAGGAGGGCCGCCCGGCGCCGCCGGCTGTGCTCGAGCTGTCGGCGATCCACGAGGAGCCGACGTTCGTGCTGGCGCCCGGTCACGATCCGTCGCGGCTGGAGGCGTTTGCCGCGTTGGCCGGGGTCGCGCGCCCACAGGGTGCGCGCCGGGGCCCAGGACACGAGCACATGCGGCTGCCGGCGGTCCGCGCCGATCCGTTCTGCGTTCCCGAGCTCGATTGCTTCCTCGCGGCTCATGACATCTGGGTGACCTCGGAGGCGCTTTCGCTGTTGCAGGAAGTACGCGAGCAGCACGCCCACGCCGCGGGTCTCGTGGAGCTGTCCGCCGCCACCGAGGCGAGGCTCGAGGTCGCCGGTCTCGGCGGGGAGCTCAAGCCGTTTCAGCGCGCGGGGGTGAGCTACCTGCTCGCCCAGCGCCGCGCGTTCCTAGCCGACGAGCAGGGGCTGGGCAAGACGATCGAGGCGCTCGCCACGCTCGAGGCCGACGGCGCCTACCCGGCTGTGGTCGTGTGCCCGGCGAGCCTCAAGCTCAACTGGCTGCGCGAGCTGGAGCGCTGGCTTCCCCACCGCAGCGCTCGGGCGCTGACCGGCACTGGGGTCCGTGCCGGAGCTGGCGCTGGTGGGACTGGCGCCGGCGCCATCGCGGAACTGCCGGCTGCCCTCGCGGATATCACGATCGTCAACTACGACATCCTCGCGGCGCGCCTTCCCCAGCTGCGCGCCCTGGGGCCGCGCGCGCTCGTGCTCGACGAGTCCCACTACTGCAAGAACGCCGCCGCCAAGCGCACCCAGGCAGTTCAGCAGCTCGCCGTGAGCGTACCCCGCGAGGGGCTTGTGCTCGCGCTCACGGGCACGCCTGTGATGAACCGTCCGGCGGAGCTCATCTCCCAGCTGCGCATCCTCGGACGGCTGGGGGACTTCGGCTCCGGTGCGCAGTTTGGACGGCGCTTTCGTGGGGCCGACGCGCATCTGCGCCTGCACTGGCACCTGCGCGCGCGCTGCTTCGTGCGCCGCCTGAAGGCCGATGTGCTGCCGCAGCTGCCGCCCAAGACACGCGGCGTGGTGCCCGTGGAGCTCGACAACGAGGCCGAGTACCGTCTCGCCGAGCGCGACGTGGTGGCGTGGCTGCAAAGTCAGCCGCTGGACCTGCGCGAGCTCGATGCGAAGGTCGCCGCGGCGTTGCGCGCCGAGCGCCTCGTGCGCCTCAACGCGCTGAAGCTGCTCGCCGCGCGCGGCAAGCTGCACGCCGCGCTGGCATGGATCCACGACTTCCTCTCCTCCGGCGAGCGCCTGGTGGTGTTCGCCCACCATCGCGAGATCCAGCGCGCTGTGCTCGAGCGCTTCCCCGCGGCGCAGCACATCCTCGGCGAAGACACGCACACCGCCAGGGATGCCTCGCTGCGAGCGTTTCAGGCGCCCGACGGGGCCGCCAACCAGCTGATCGTCTGCTCGATCGAGGTCGCCGGCCAGGGCATCACCCTGACTCGCTCCTCCAACGTCGCCTTCCTCGAGCTCGACTGGACTCCCGCCAAGCACGACCAGGCTGAGGATCGCTGCCATCGCATCGGCCAGCAGGATGCGGTCAACGCCTCCTATCTGCTTGCGGCGGGCACGATCGACGAGACGATCGCCACGCTGCTCGAGCGCAAGCGCGCCGTGATCGGCGCCGTCACCGACGGGCGCCCCGAGGAGGAGGAGGCCGTGGTGGACGCGCTCGTGCGCGAGTTGCGCGGCGCGCCCTACCGGCATCTGCGCGCGGTCGCGTAAAGGGGTCGCATGAGGGTCCCACCTGTGGGCGCTCCGGTCTGTTCGACACGGTAGGCGCACTGGTCTGTTTGACACAACCCCTGCACGGGTATGTTGAATTCGTCGTGCCAGCGGATGGCCGCTAGGACCGGCTGGCCAATCACGTCGCAGGGAGGTAGAGATGGTTGTCGCACCGCATTCCCACCGCCGGCTGCTGGGGTGTCTGCTGGCGCTCACGATGGCGTTCCTCGCTCTGTATCTGGCGCCCACCGCCGGCGCTGCCCGGCAGCAGCGGAGTCGCCCACAGCAGAGCTATCTCGCGCTCGGCGACTCGCTCGCCTTCGGCTACTCCCAGGCGAAGTTCAACAGCCTGTACCCCAACGAGAACCCGTCCGCGTATGACACCGGCTACGTCGATGACTTCGGCAGGGTTCTGAAGCTCTTCAACCGGGGCCTGCAGATCGTCAACGACGGCTGCCCGGGGGAGACCACAGGATCGTTCATCAACGGTCCCTGCGCCTATCAGCTCGCCTTCCCCCTGCACCACCCCTACAGCGGTGGACCTGCATCCTCACAGCTCTCCGATGCGCTGGCCTACCTCGGCGCGCATCCCGGCGCCGTCAGTCCCATCACTCTGGACATCGGCGCCAATGACGCTCTCGGGGTCATCAAGGGTGTCTGCAACCTCGAACCGGTCTGCATCGCCGGCCAGGCCCCGGCGCTGTTCGCTCACATCGCCTCGAATCTCGGGCTGATCCTCGCCCAGCTGCGCGCCGCTGCCCCGCACGCTCAGATCATCGTGCTCGGCCTCTACAACCCGTTTGGCTCCACGCTCGCCGGCGCCGACCAGCTGACCGCCCAGCTCAATACCACGATGGCCGCGGTGGCCGCTGGGGTGGGCGCACGTTTCGCCAACCCGCTGCCATTCTTCAACCCGCCCGGCGCGCTCGAGCAGCCGATCTGCCTGCTCACCAACATGTGCACGCCGCTCGTGGACATACACCCCACCGACCTGGGCTATGCGGTGCTGGCGGGGGTGATCCTCCGCCAGTACTCCTTCCTGCCCGCCGTCCAGTAGCGGGCGGGCTGAGCGTCTGCCGCGGCGCGACGCGACCGTTCGCGCCGCGGCTCAGCTGGCCCTGCGCACACCCAGCGCCCTGTAGCCCGCCGCGGCCTCCTGCAGGAGCTGCAGCATCGCCGGCGCCGCCGGCGCCATACGTCCGCCCGAGGGCACCGCCGCGATCACCTGGCGCACCGGCGGGCCGGGGGAGAGGCTGCGCACGACGATGTCCTCGCGCACCCCCGAAAGCGCCAGCTCGGGGATGAACGCCACCCCCACGCCGGTCGCCACCAGCCCTTGCACTGTCTGGTAGTCGTCGCTCTCGAACGACACCCTGGGCTCGAACCCAGCGGCGTGACAGGAGCGCACCACGTGCCGCGCGCAGGGGCTCGACTGAGACGTCTGCACCCACGCCTCGCCGTGCAGGTCCTCCAGGCGCAGCTCGCGCCTGTGCGCCAGAGGGTGTTTGCGGGGCAGCGCCAGATACAGCGGATCCTCCAGCAGATCGACCCGCGTGAGACTCTCGCTGCGTGTGAGGCTCTCCGCCAGCGGGTCCCCAGCGTCGGCGAACTCGAACAGCAGCGCCAGGTCGAGCTCACCGGCGTGTATCCGCGGCGCGACTTCCTCGGGCTCGCCCTCGATCAGCGTCAGCTCGACCTGCGGATGGCGCGCACGAAAGCCGGCGATCGCCACCGGCATCAACGTGGCGCCCGCGGTGGGAAAGGTGGCCATTCGCAACTGTCCCCCGCGCAGTCCAGCGATCGCCGACAGCTCGGTCTCGGCGGCTTCCAGCCGCGCCAGGATCCCATCGGCGTGGGCCACCAGCATGCGCCCCGCCGGCGTCGCTCGTACCCCGCGGGGCCGGCGCTCCAGCAGCGTCATCCCCACTTCCTCCTCCAGCGCCGCGATCTGCTGGGAGACCGCCGACTGGGTGTAGGACAGCTCCTGCGCCGCGGCCGAGAACGAGCCGCGCTGCGCCACCTCCCTCAGCACTCTCATGCGGTTGACGTTGAGCATCGGCGAAACTCCCGCGTGGACTATAAGTTAAGCTTATATATATCATAACAAAAATCATTTGCACTGATGGCAGGACGGTGGGATGGTGTCGGAGAAAGCAGCCCCGCACCGACAAAAGACAGGACAAAAGGAGAAGCCATGTCCACCAAGATCATCGTGTCCTACGACGGCACCAACAACGAGGATGACGCGATTGCCCTCGGCCGTCTCTTCGCTCGCGCGGGGACTGAGGTGTCGCTGGCCTACGTGCGCCACACCCACGAGCCCGAGAGCGACCGCGAGGCGCTTGCGCAGCACGAGGCCGAGGCGCTGCTCGAGCGCGGCGCCGCGCTGCTGGGAACGGGTGAGGCCAAGCGCCACGTAGTCTCCGATCGCTCCACCCCCGAGGGCCTGAGGGCGCTCGCCGAGCAGACCGGCGCGGGCGTCGTGGTGTTCTGCTCCGACTCCCACACCGCCCAGGGTCACATCGCCGTTGGCAACTCCGCCCAGCGCCTGCTCGAGGGGGGGCCGGTCGCGGTCGCCATCGCTCCGGCCGGCCTCGCGCAGCGCTCGGATGCGCACCTGCAGCGGATCGCCGCGGTTGCGGATCCGACGGACCCCAGCGCACAGAGCACCGCGACCGGACTGGCTTCGGCTATCGGAGCAAGCGTCGTCGTGGCCGACGAGCCCGCAGAGCTGCTCGTCGTCGGCTCGCGCCCGGAGGCCGAGCAGGGTCGCGTCGGAGTCAGTGCCGCCTCGATGCGCCTGATCGACGACGCTGCCTGGTCTGTGCTGATCGTTCCGCGCGGAGTCGCCCTCGCATTCGGCGCGCCGGTCCCGCTCAGCGCCTAGAGCCTCGGCGCACGCGGCGGTAGTGAACAAGCGCCTGCGCGAAATCTAGGGCCCCGCCGAGCAGGTGCGCGGCGGGGCCCGTCCACAACCAGGTCTCCAGCCGACGGGTGCGCATCCATGGCACGGTATCGTGGCGCGCACATCATGCCCGAGACCCTCACCACCACCGTCACCGAGCTGCCCGAGTCGCGTGTGCGGGTCGAGGTTCAGGTGCCTTCCGAAGAGGTGCAGAGCCGCGTCGAGCACAAGGCGCGCCAGCTCGGGCGCGAGCTGAAGCTCCCCGGCTTTCGCCGTGGCAAGGTGCCCGCCCCGCTGGTCATCCAGCGCGTGGGCCGCGAGGCCGTCCTGGAGGAGGCTGTGCGCGACTCGCTCGGCAGCTGGTACGCGGATGCGATCGTGGCCGCCGGGATCGTCCCCGTGGGGGACCCCCAGCTGGACCTCGGAGACCTGCCCCCGCAGGGTCAGGCGCTGCGATTCTCGATCGAGATCGGCGTGCTCCCCACCGCCCAGCTGGGCCGGTACAAGGGACTCGAGGTCGGCCGTGGGGAGCCGCGCGCGGATGAGCAGGCGGTGGATCAGGAGGTCGAGCGCCTGCGCGAGCGCCTAGCCAAGCTGCACACCGTGGAGCGCCCGGCCGAGAGCGGGGACTTCGTCGTGATCGACTACCTCGGCTCGCTCGTGCACGAGTCCGGCGCCGAGAGGGTGGCGCAGCCGGCCGAAGGCCGGCTGGCCGGGCCCCTCGACCATTCCAGTCATCTTGAGCCGTTCGAGGGCGGCGAGGGTCGCGACCAGCTCGTGGAGCTCGGCTCTGACAGCCTCATCCCCGGCTTCGAGGACGCCCTACTGGGAGCCCAGGGGGGCGATACTCGCACGGTGGCCCTGGACTTCCCCACCGACTACGGCCATGAGCAGCTGGCCGGGCGCCCCGCCTCCTTCGCCGTCACCGTCAAGGAGGTCAAGCGCAAGGATCTTCCCGAGCTCGACGAGGACTTCGCGATCGACGCGGGCTTCGACACCGTGGAGGATCTGCGCCAGGACATCAGCACTCGCCTGCTGGAGGTCGATGAGCAGCGTGTGCAGAGCGAGTTCCGGGATGCTGCCCTGGACGCCGCCGTGGCGCAGGCCGCCGTGCAGGTCCCCCCGGCGCTGATCGAGGCGCGCGCCCAGGAGATGTGGGAGCGGATGCTGCACTCCCTCTCTCACCGCGGCATCACACGCGAGGCCTATCTGCAGATCGACGGCCGCCCCGAGCAGGAGATCCTCGCCGAGCTCGCGCCCGACGCCGAGCGCGCGCTGCGACGCGAGGCGCTGCTCACCGCCGTCGTCGCCGCCGAGGGCATCGAGCCGAGCGAGCCCGCAATCCTCGAAGCCCTCACTCCCACCGCCGAGCGCGAGGGCGTGACTCCCGAGCAGCTGCTGGCGCAGTTGCGCGACTCAGGGCGCCTGGAGGAGTTGCGCGAGGACCTCGCCGCCCGCCAGGCGATCGACCTGATTGCCGCGGAGGCCACCCCGATCCCGCTCGAGCAGGCCAGGGCGCGCGAGCAGCTGTGGACCCCCGAGCAGGGCGAGCAGGCCGCCCCCGCAATTGATAGGGACCCCGCCTACCCAGCCGCCGCCGCGCCCGGACGATTGTGGACGCCGGATCGCTAGCCTGAAGGAATCGAGCCCATGAAGCGAAACTGAAGCGAGGACCATGAGCCCATTAGTACCGATGGTGGTTGAGCAGACCTCGCGCGGCGAGCGTGCGTTCGACATCTACAGCCGGCTGCTCAACGAGCGGATCATCTTCCTGGGAACCCCCGTGGACGATCAGATCGCCAACCTGATCGTCGCCCAGCTGCTGCACCTGGAGTCCGAGGACCCCGAGAAGGACGTCTCCCTGTACATCAACTCCCCCGGTGGCTCGGTCTACGCGGGCCTCGCGATCTACGACACGATGCAGTTCATCAAGCCGCAGGTGCAGACGATCTGCGTGGGGATCGCCATGTCGATGGGCGCGCTGCTGCTGGCCGGGGGCGCGGAGGGCAAGCGGATGGCGCTGCCCAACGCCAAGATCCTGATCCACCAGGTCTCCTCGAGCTTCCAGGGACAGGCGACCGACATCGAGATCCACGCCAAGGAGATCATCGACGTGCGCCGGCGCCTGGATGAGATCATCGCTCACCACACCGGCAAGGAGCTTGAGACCGTGCGCCACGACACCGATCGGGATTACTTCATGAGCTCCGAGGAGGCCAAGGAGTATGGAATCATCGACCGCGTCATCTCCGAGCACTAACTCCGTGATGCGCGGAGAAAGCTGAGCGAGGAGGAGCACATGGCCCGGCCCACCGACTCCAACGAGCAGCTGCTGTGCAGCTTCTGCGGCAAGTCCCAGCGACAGGTAAAGAAGCTGATCGCCGGGCCGGGCGTGTACGTCTGCGACGAGTGCATCGACCTCTGCAACGAGATCATCGACGAAGAGCTCGCCTCACCGCCCTCCTTCGACCTCGAGAACCTGCCCAAGCCGCGCGAGATCTACGACGTGCTCGACGAGTACGTGGTCGGCCAGGACCCCTCCAAGCGCACGCTTTCGGTGGCCGTCTACAACCACTACAAGCGCGTGCAGATGATGCAGTCCGGCGACTCGGACATCGAGCTGCAGAAGTCGAACATCCTCCTTCTGGGGCCGACCGGCTGCGGCAAGACGCTGCTTGCGCAGACGCTCGCCCGGATCCTGAACGTGCCGTTCGCGATCGCCGATGCCACCGCGCTGACCGAGGCCGGGTACGTGGGCGAGGACGTCGAGAACATCCTGCTCAAGCTGATCCAGGCCGCCGACTTCGACGTCAAGAAAGCCGAAACGGGGATCATCTACATCGACGAGGTAGACAAGATCGCGCGCAAGGCCGACAACCCCTCGATCACGCGCGACGTCTCCGGCGAAGGGGTGCAGCAGGCGCTCCTGAAGATCCTCGAGGGCACCGCTGCCTCGGTCCCTCCGCAGGGTGGGCGCAAGCACCCCCACCAGGAGTTCCTCACGATCGACACGACCAACGTGCTGTTCATCTGCGGCGGCGCCTTCGCCAACCTCGACAAGGTCATCGAGCGGCGCATCGGCCACAACGGCGTCGGCTTCGCGGCCTCGATCGAAACGAAGTCAGAGCGCGACACGGGGGAGATCTTCGAGCAGTGCCTCCCCGAGGACCTGATCGAATATGGCCTGATCCCCGAGTTCATCGGTCGTCTCCCGGTGATGTCCGCCGTGCACCAGCTCACGCGCGAAGACCTCGTCTCGATTCTCACCGAGCCGCGCAACGCGCTTGTCAAGCAGTTCCAGCGCTTCTTCTCCTTCGACGGCATCGAGCTGGTGTTCGCCGACGACTCGCTCAACGCGGTGGCTGAAAAGGGCCTCCAGCGCGAAACCGGCGCCCGCGGCCTGCGCTCGATCATGGAGGAGATCCTGCTCGAGGTCCAGTTCGAGCTCCCCTCCCGCCGCGACGTCAAGAAGTGCGTCGTCACCAAGGAGACCGTCGAACGCGGCCTCACCCCCACCCTCGTCACCGAGGCCGCCCCCGAAGAGGAAGAGCCCGAGCCCCGGCACCTGCGGGAAGAGTCGGCTTAGCGACTCGATGAGGGCCCGAGCAGGACACCGAGGTGTACATGAGTTCGCCTGAGACCGAGCAGGACTGGCGGCTGCAGGCCGAACTGGACGTGGGAGACTCCCGCGGCGCGCTGCATAGCCTCGTTGGGCGCCTCCGCGGCCCCGACTTCGTCAAGGAGATCGAGGCGACGGTTCCCACTGACGTCGTGATCACGCACGACGGAAAGCTGTTGTTCGCCTATGCCGCCTCCGAGACTGGTCTCAAGGCGGCCCGAAGCGCAATCGAGAACATATTTCGGCAGGATGGGATCAAGGCAAGCGTGCGTGTGAGCCACTGGGACCACGAGCTTGACAGCTGGCGCCAGACCGATCCGCCGGCAACCACTCAGGAGAAGCTGACCGAGGAAGCCGCCGATCGTGCTGCTGACACGATCGAGACACGCACACTGGTTGCGACCTCTGGCAAGGTCGTCCGCACCGAATTCGAGCAGACCATGCGCGGCGCGGCTGACAGGCTGGGGCTGGAGTGTGAGATCGTCGAGCATCCTCACCTGCTCACGACCCAGGTCGCCTTCACTGTCACCGGTCCAAGACGCAAGATCGACGAGTTCTCGCAGGGCCTCATCGCCGAGGGCTGGGCGTACATCCGTACCGATGATGCAGTTATGTTGAGCCCGCTGTAGCGGAGCTCAGGATAGTTCGCCACGGGCTCGTTCTCCGGCCTCCACCACAAGTCGCATTTCGCTGGCCTGGCGGTCGAGCTGTCTGATCCTGTCTGCCTGCGACAGTTTCAACTGCTGACGAATGAGACCCTCGTCTACTCCGGAATGCGAACTTGGCGTCGGTTCTTGGCGACTCTGTGACACGGACTTAGCCTAGCGCCGGGGCTAGACTCCCGCTCCCATGTCCAACCCAATCGGCGAGCTGGAGAACCGCACCCGCTTCGAGCCGGGGGAGGTCGAGCCGCGGATCACCGCGAAGTGGCTGGAAAGCGGCCTGTTTCACCCCGAGCCGCAGGGCAGCGCCGCGGAGAACTACTCGATCGCGATTCCGCCGCCCAACATCACCGGGTCGCTGCACATGGGGCACGCGCTGAACGGAGCGATCCAGGATGTGCTGATTCGCTACCACCGGATGCTCGGCAGACGGACGAAGTGGATCCTGGGCACCGACCACGCGGGGATCGCGACGCAGGCGCAGGTCGAGAAGGCGCTGAGGGCGGAGGGGACGAGCCGCCAGGAGATCGGGCGCGAGGCGTTCGAGCAACGGGTGTGGGAGTGGCGCGAGCACTACGGGCACACGATCGTCGAGCAGTTCAAGCGGCTGGGGGCCTCGTGCGACTATTCGCAGGAGCGCTTCACGCTCGACGAGGGCTATCACCGCGCGGTGGTGAAGGTGTTCGTGGAGCTCTACGAACAGGGGCTGATCTACCGCGACCGCTACATCGTCAACTGGGATCCGGGCAGCCGCTCGGCGATCAGCGACCTGGAGGTGGAGGAGCGCTGTGAGCGTGACACGCTCTACTCGATCCGCTACGACCTGGAGGAGGGCGGCGAAAGCGTGACGATCGCCACGGTGCGCCCGGAGACGATGCTGGGGGACACGGGCGTGGCGGTCAATCCCGGCGACGAGCGCTACCGCGATCTCGTTGGGCGCAACGCGGTGCTGCCGCTCGTGGGGCGGCTGCTGCCGATCGTCGCAGACGACTACGTGAAGATGGACTTCGGCACCGGTCAGCTGAAGGTCACGCCCGCGCACGACCCCAACGACTTCGAGATCGGCCAGCGCCACGAACTGGAGCAGGTCTCGGTGATCGGCGAGGACGGGCGCATGACCGCAGAGGCGGGCGAGCGCTTCGCGGGGCTCACCGTGATGGACGCTCGCGCCGCCGTGGTGCAGGCCCTGAAGGAGGAGGGGAGGATCGTCGCCGAAGAGGACTACGAGCACGATGTGCCCTACTCCCACCGCTCGGGCGAGCGCATCGAGCCGCTGATCTCGCTGCAGTGGTTCATGCGCATGGACGAGCTCGCCCAGCCGGCGATCGAGGTTGTGCGGGACGGGCGCGTGCGGATCGTCCCGGAGAACCACCGCCGCGTGTACCTGGACTGGATGGAGGCGATCCGCCCGTGGTGCATCTCGCGGCAGCTGTGGTGGGGGCACCGCCTGCCCGTGTACTACTGCGAGACGTGCAGCCACATCCACGTGGCCGCGACGGCGCCCGTGGGCTGTGAAGCCTGCGGCGGGGAGGTGCGCCAGGAGGAGGACGTGCTCGACACGTGGTTCTCCTCGGCGCTGTGGCCCTTCGCCACGCTGGGCTGGCCCGATCAGACCCCCGAGCTGAAGGCCTTCTATCCCACGAAGGTGCTCTCCACTGCGCGGGACATCCTGTTCCTGTGGGTGGCGCGGATGATCATGATGGGTCTGCGCTTCGTCGGGGAGGCGCCCTTCGACGACGTGTATATCCACTCGGTCATCCAGGCACCGGACGGACGGCGGATGTCCAAGTCGCTGGGCACCGGCATCGACCCGCTCGACGAGATCGACCGCCACGGCGCCGACGCGGTGCGCTTCGGCCTGCTCGCGATGTCCTCCTCCCAGGACGTGCGCTACTCCGCGGAGAAGGTCCAGCAGGGCCAGGCGCTGGCCAACAAGCTGTTCAACGCGGCGCGGTTCGTGCTGCTGCGGATCGCAGAGCTCCCCGGGGTCGAGCTCGTCGAGCTGCGCCCCGCCGCCGAGCCGCGCACGGTCGAGGACCGCTGGATACTCTCGCGCCTGGAGCAGATCGAGGTGGACACGGCGGGCAGGATCGAGGGCTACGACTTCTCCCACGCTGCCCTGGGTCTGTACGACTTCGTGTACGGCGAGCTGTGCGACTGGTATCTGGAGATGGTCAAGCACCGCCTGGCGAGCGAGACCCCCGCCGGTGCCCTGGAGGAGCGCAGGGCACTCGCGGCCACGCTCTTGCACGTGTTGCGTGAGACGGTCGCGCTGGCCCACCCGGTGATCCCGTTCGTGACCGAGGAGCTGTGGTTCTACCTGGGCGGCGAGGGTCTGCTCGCGGGCGGCGCCTACCCGCGCGGCGAGCGGGCGCACCTTGACCTTGTCGCCGAGGTCGAGGTGGGCCGCGCGATCGAGGCGATCGGGTTGATTCGGGGGTGGCGGAACAGCGTGAACGCGAGCCCGGGCATGATTGTCAGAGCGCGCCTGGATGCCGAGGGCTATGAGTCGACGGCGGGCTCGGTGGCGCGCCTGGCGCGCCTGGATCTCGCACCGCCCGCCGGTGACGGAGCGGGGGCCGTGGCCTCGATTCCACTGCCCGGCGGGACGCTCGAGGTGCTAAGCGCCGAGGGGCTCGATCTGGACGCGGCCGAGCGCCGGCGCGCCGCCGAGCGTCACAAGCTCGAACAGGCGATCGAGCGCACCCGTGCCAAGCTGAGCAACGAGGGCTTCCTGGCCAAGGCGCCGGCGATGGTGGTCACGGCCGAGCAGGCCAAGCTCTCGGTGCTGGTCGGAGAGCTGAAGGCGCTATGACTCCAACCGGAGCGTCCGCGGGCGGTGCCGGAGCCGGCGGTGCTGGAGGCTGGAGCAGCGATCGCGCGGAGCGCCACCTGCGCTCGCTGGAGCTGTTCGGGATGCGCTTCGGGCTGGACCGGATGCGGCGCATGATGACCGCACTGGGGTCCCCCGAGCGTCGCTTCCAGTCGATCCACGTGGTGGGGACCAACGGCAAGTCCTCCACCACGCGCATGACGGCGGCGATCCTGGAGCGCCACGGCGTGCGTACGGGCGCCTACCTCTCGCCGCACCTGATGTCCTACTGCGAGCGCGTGCAGGTGGGCGAGCGCGATATCTCCCCCGAGGGCTTCACCGATGCGGTGGCGCGCGCGGTGTGGGCGGCCGAGCGGGTCAACCACACGCTGGCCGAGGACGACCACGTGACGCAGTTCGAGCTGCTCACGGCGGCGGCCTTCTGGGCGCTGGCCGAGCATGGGGTGCAGGTGGCCGTGATCGAGGCCGGCCTGGGGGGGCGCTATGACGCGACCAGCGCGATCGAGTCCACGGTGAGCGTGCTCACGAACGTTGGCCTGGAGCACACTCGCTGGCTGGGGCCCACCGTGCGGGACATCGCGGAGGAGAAGCTCGCGGTGGTGTGCCCGGAGACGACGCTTGCGGTGGGCGCGAACCTCGATGCGCAGGCGATGGCGGTTGCGCGGCGGGTCGCCCTCGAACGGGATGCGAGGATCGTGCAGGTGCAGGAGGAGTGGGCGCAGCCGCTGCTCGCGCGAGGGCGGGTACAGCGGGCCAACTTCGCGCTCGCCGCGCTCGCCGCCGCAGCTTGGTTGGCGAGCGCTGGAATCGAGCTCCGCGCCGAGGCGGTGCGCGACGCCGCTCTGCACATCGCCACGCCGGGGCGTATGCACGTGCTCGACGGAGAGCCGTTGGTGGTGCTCGATGGGGCGCACAACCCGGCCGCGGCGCAGGAGCTGGCGCGTGAGCTGCCCGAGCTGCTGGAAGGGCGGCCGCTGGGGCTGGTGCTGGGGGTGCTGGAGGACAAGGATGCGGCGTCGATCCTCAAAGCGCTGCTGCCGCTGTGCGCGCGGGCGTGGTTCACGGCGCCGCCGAGCCCCCGCGCTCTCTCGCCCGCCGCGCTCGAGTCGCTTGCCCGCCAGCAGGGCTTCGGGGAGGCGACGTGCGAGCCCCACCCCCACCGGGCGCTCGCGGCGGCGCGGGAGTGGGCGGCCGAGCAGACCCGAGCGGCGGTGCTCGCCACCGGCTCGATCTACCTGGTCGGCGCGCTGCTGGGAGACCAGGCGCAGTCCACACGCAGGAGGGCGGAGGGTTGAACGACGATGGCCCCTCGGTGCTCGCGATGGTCGGCGCGGTGGCGCTCGGCGTCGCCCTGGTGATCCTCATGTTCTTCGCCGCCGGCTACGGGTTCGGCAGGCTGTTCCTGTAGGAGGGGCGTGCGAGCGAGCGCCCGCGACTGCCGTTCCCTCCGGGATAGGCACTAAACTCGGCCGCTCGTGCCCGCGTTCGCGCGGGGCATCTCCGAAACCCCTCCGATGCCCACCCTCGCTTACTTCGGAATCAACAGCAGCGGCCTGAACCTGGCGATCGACCTGCTGGGCCTGTTCCTGGTGGTGCTGTACGCATCGCTTGTCTACTGGACCTACGCGGACGCGCGGCGCCGGATCCTCGATCCGATGCTCGTCGGTTGTGCTGTCGTGGTGTCGCTGTTCCCGTTCGTGGGCACCGTCGTGTACATCATCCTGCGCCCGCCGGAGTACCTCGAGGACGTGCGCGAGCGCGAACTGGAGATGCAGGCTGCCGAGGTGCGCCTGCAGCAGCTCGATCACACCCTGTGCCCGCACTGCGACCACCACATCGAGCGCGACTTCCTGCGTTGCCCGAGCTGCATGCGAAAGCTCAAGGAGCGCTGCTCCAGCTGCCAGCGCCCCCTGGAGCGGACGTGGCCGATATGCCCCTACTGCGAAGCGGAGGTGCCCGGTGCGGCGAAAGCTCGGCGTCCCGCTCGCAAGCGCGAGCGCGGCGAGGCGAGCGCGCCCGTAGCGGCCACGCGGGCGAGCAGCAGCGACAGCGAGGCTCAGACGGACAAAGGCGAGATGGTGCTCGAAGGGGAGACGCTGCACGAAGGCGAGACGCTGCTCGAGAAGGCCCCCCGCGCCCGGCGTCCCCGACCCACCTCCTGAACCCCCTCAAAGCAAAGGACCCCATGGACCGTACGCTGATCCTCGTAAAGCCCGACGCCTTCGCCCGCTCGCTCACGGGGGAGATCCTCGCTCGCTTCGAGCGCAAGGGGCTGCGCGTGGTGGCCCTCAAGCACATGACCTGCACGCGCGAGTTGGCGGAGCAGCACTACGCCGAGCACTCCGAGCGGCCGTTCTTCGGCGAGTTGGTCGACTTCATCACCTCCGGTCCGCTGGTGGCGATGGTGCTGGAGGGCATCGAGGCGGTCCGAGCGGCGCGGCAGGCGATCGGCGCGACCAACCCGCTGGAGGCGGCGCCCGGGTCGATCCGCGGGGACTTCGCGATCGAGATGGGCCAGAACATGGTGCACGGCTCGGATTCGCCGGAGTCGGCAGCGCGCGAGGCCAAGCTGTTCTTCCCTGAGCTCGCTTAGAGCTGCCACCGGCGTGGGGTCACGTGAGCTGAGTCCCCCGCTCGTGCTGGCCTCGGCCTCCGCTCAGCGCCGCGCGATCCTGGAGCGCCTGGGGGTCTCCTTCGAGGTGCGGCCCACCGATGTGGCGGAGCTCGAGCGGGGCGATCCGGAGGAGGTGGCCGCGGAGAACGCGCTGCGCAAGGCGCGCGCGGCTCAGCGGCTGGACACCCCCGAGGCGGTGCTGGGCGTGGATACGCTGGTCACGCTGGAGGGCCGCATCTACGGCAAGCCGGCCGACGAGCGCCAGGCGCGCGCGACCCTCACGGCGCTGAGCGGGGCGACCCACCGCGTGCTGAGCGGCCTCGCGCTGCTGCTGCCGGGGGGCGAGCAGCGCACGGCGGTCGTTACGACTGAGGTCACCTTCCGCACCCTCGGCGAGGAGCTGCTCGATTGGTACGTCGCCGCGGAGGAGTGGCGCGGGCGCTCCGGCGGCTACGCGATCCAGGGCAAGGGGTCGATCCTGGCACGGGCGATCGAGGGCGATGTGCAGAACGTCGTCGGCCTGCCGCTCGCGACCCTGCTGGACCTCTACCCCGAGCTTTTGCCCTGCAAATAGGCTGTCAAGCCTGTGGGCCGCCGGTGGGGGTCCGCTACACTGCCCGCGGGCACTCCCTGGCGCCCGGCGCGGCTTCTAAAAGCGCGGCGTGAAGCCGAATCCGGGCCTGCCCTTTCTCGATATATGGGCATCTTCAGCTACCTGACCGGATTCGGCGGCCGAGACATGGCGGTCGATCTGGGGACCGCCAATACGTTGGTGTATGTGCGCGGGCGCGGGATCGTGCTATCCGAGCCAAGCGTGGTGGCGATCGACTCGCGCAGCGGCGAGGTGCACGCGGTGGGGATCGAGGCCAAGCGGATGCTGGGGCGCACACCGGGCACGATCCAGGCGATCCGGCCGCTGAAGGATGGGGTGATCGCCGACTTCGACGTCACCGAGGAGATGCTCAGGCACTTCATCCAGAAGGTCCATCAGAACCGCTGGGCGCACCCGCGCGTGGTCGTATGCGTGCCCTCCGGCGTCACCGGCGTGGAGAAGCGCGCGGTGGAGGAGGCATGCCTCTCGGCGGGCGCGCGCGCGGCGTATCTGATCGAGGAGCCGATGGCGGCGGCGATCGGGGCGGGGCTGCCGGTGGGCGAGCCGACGGGCTCGATGGTGGTGGACATCGGCGGGGGCACCTCCGAGGTGGCGGTGATCTCACTCGGCGGGATCGTCGTCTCGCAGTCGATCCGGATCGGCGGGGACGAGCTGGACGAGGCGATCATCAGCTACGCAAAGCGCGAGTACAAGCTGCTGATCGGCCAGCAGACCGCGGAGGAGCTGAAGCTCGAGATCGGCTCGGCCTACCCGATGGAGGAGGAGCTGCAGGCCGAGATCCGCGGGCGCGACATGGTCTCGGGGCTGCCCAAGACGGTGGTGCTCACCAGCGAGGAGATCCGCCAGGCGCTGGAGGAGCCGCTCTCGCAGATCGTCGAAGCGGTCAAGGAGACGCTCGATCGCACGCCGCCGGAGCTGGCCTCGGACATCATGGACCGCGGCATCATGCTGGCGGGCGGGGGCTCGCTGTTGCAGGGGCTCGATGAGCGGTTGCGCGAGGAGACCCAGATGCCCGCGCATCTCGCCGAATCGCCGCTCACCTGCGTGGCTGTCGGCTCGGGGCGCTCGCTCGAGGAGTTCGAGGCGATCCACCGCTCCAACCGCAACTCGCGCGGCCGTCGCCGACGATGAAGCGCAACGCCGCTCATCCTGCCAACGTACTCTTAACCCTCCCCTCGTTGGAAGGCTGCTTCCCGTGTACGACAAGACGGTCCGCCGTCGACGCGCGGTGCTCGTGCTGCTCGTCGCGCTTTCCCTGATACTGCTCACCGCCTACTTCAGAGAGGCCCCCGGTGGGGGCCTGCACTCGGTGCAGCGCGGCTTCCTCACGGTGATCTCGCCGATCCAGGATGGCGCCAACAAGGCGCTCAAGCCCGTGCGCGATCTGTTTGGCTGGGTCGGCGACACGCTGCACGCGAAGAGCCAGCGCGATCAGCTGCGCAAGCAGGTGGACCGCCTGCAGGGCGAGCTGATCGCAAGGCAGGGCGAGGAACGCTCCTACGCGGAGTTGCTCAAGCTGATGCACCTCGACAGCCAGATCTCCGCCGCGGACTACTCGCCGGTGAGCGCGACGGTCGTCGCCAAGTCCCCCAACATCTGGTACTCGACGGTCACGATCGACGCCGGCACGGCGCGCGGGGTGCGGGTCAACGACCCCGTCATCAACGGCGAAGGGCTCATCGGCAAGGTCACCCTCGCGTCCTCCGACGCCGCCCAGGTCAGCCTCATCACCGACAGCGAAGTCGGGATCAGCGCGATCGTCAACTCGACCGGCGTGCCCGGCATCGTGCAGCCCAAGGTGGGCGACCCCAACGACCTACTGCTGCAGTACCTGCCAAAGGACGCCGTCGTCAACCCGGGCGACTACGTCGTGACAGCCGGCACGATCGCCGGTCAGAGCGAATCTCTGTTTCCCCGTGGCATCCCGATCGGACAGGTCAGCTCGGTCGACGAAAGCAGCCCCTACAAGGCGGTCAACGTGCACCCACTGGCTAACCTGCACGACCTCGACGTGGTGCAGGTGCTGACCACCGTCCAGGGCAGCCGCGCCGCGCGCCTGGGACGGGTGGCGGCCTCGCTGCCCGCGGCGGGGAGCGCGAGCGGCGAATCCCCGGGGGCACTCGAAGGCCAGCTCGCCTCCACGGGCGGCGGCAGATGAGACAGCCCATGAGCACGATCGCGATCGAGGGCCGGGGATGAAGGAATCCGGACCCCCCGCCTCGCTGCTCATACGCATCGCGGCGCTGGCGGTGACGATCGTGTTCGTACAGATCGGCGTCATCTCCGAGGTGCCGGTGCTCGGCATCACGATCGACGTCTCGCCCCTGCTGGTGGCGTTCGTGGGTCTCCTGTGCGGCTCGACGCTCGGGGCGCTCACCGGCTTCGCGGTGGGCCTGCTGGTCGATCTGCTGCTCGTGCAGACCCTCGGGCTGACCTCGCTCGTGTTCACCGTGATCGGCTACTGGGCGGGGCGCCTGCGCGAACTGCGCGACCCCCAGGCCGCGCTCACGCCGCTGCTCGTCGGCGGCGCGGCGGCGGCGACCGCGATGGTGGGGTACTCGCTGTTCGAGTTCCTGCTGGGCGTCGACGCCCCTGTGAGCCTGGAACTGCTGCGCCAGATCGTGCTGGAGGTGGTGGTCGACACGCTGCTGGCGCTGCCGATGTGGCTGCTGGTGCGCCGGGTGCTCGACCCCAGCCTGCCCGACGATCCGCGTAGAAGACGCCGCCGCGCATACACGACGGGCGGTTTGAGCCCGCTCTCGCGCGCATGAACATCCGGGAGCCGCAGCCATGAGCGCGATCGAGCGCCTGCAGCCCAGCGAACCGCGCACGCCGGTCTCCCCGCAGCTGGCGCTGCGCGTCGCGGTGCTCGGTGCGATCGCGCTGGTGATGTTCGGGGCGATCTTCTTCCGCCTCTGGTACCTGCAGGTGCTCACGGGCGATCAGTACGTGCAGCAGGCCAATGCCAACCGCCTGCGCCCGCTGCCGATCCCCGCGCCGCGCGGGGAAATCTTCGATCGCGAGGGTCAGCCGATCGTGACCAGCCGCACCACCAACGCGGTGCAGATCGTGCCCTCCGCGCTGCCCCCGAGAGGGGCTCCGCGCCTGCGGCTGTATGCGCGCCT
Organism: Solirubrobacterales bacterium; assembly: GCA_044446265.1. Taxonomy (GTDB): domain Bacteria; phylum Actinomycetota; class Thermoleophilia; order Solirubrobacterales; family Solirubrobacteraceae; genus Palsa-744. The sequence goes on along the minus strand of JBIOES010000012.1, from coordinate 7,405 downwards.
GGGCCGGCTCCTGGGGATGCGTCCGGCGCACGTCCAGGCGCTCGTGTTCAAGGGCCGCACCTCGGTGCCCTATGCGCCCGTCACGATCAGAACCGATGCCGGGCCGGACGCGCTGGCGGTGCTCGCCGAGCGCAAGAACGACTACCCCGGGGTGACCCAGCAGCCGGTGTCGATTCGCGACTACCCCTACAGCGAAATGGCCGCCCACGTGCTCGGCCACGTCGGTCAGATCTCCCCAGGGGAGCTCAAGTTGCACGCCTTCAAGGGCGTCCCCCAGGGCACCGTGGTGGGGCAGGAAGGGGTCGAGTTCTACTACGACCGCTACCTGCGCGGAAAACCCGGAGTGCAGCGCGTGGAGGTCAACTCGCGCGGCGAAGCGGTGCCCGCGCGGCTGCCCGTCACCGAGCCGACCGCCGGGTACAGCCTCAGGTTGACGCTCGACATGGGCCTGCAGCGGGAGGGCGAAAAGGCGCTGCAGCAGGGCATCGGCCTGGCCAACGCCAACGGCAACCCCGCCAACGCGGGTGCCTTCGTGGCGCTCGATCCGCGCAACGGGCAGGTGCTGGCGATGGGCTCCTACCCCGATTTCGACCCCAACAAGTTCGCCCGGCCGCTGACGACGGGCGAATACGAAGCGCTGGAGGGCATGAGCCACGGAGTGCCCACGGAGCCCGCGCCGCTCGAGAACAGGGCTGTAAGCGGCGGCTACCCCACCGGCTCGACGTTCAAGCCGATCACTGCGATGGGGACGCTGGAATCCGGGGTGCTCGACCCCAATGCGGCGCTGGGCGCGGGATCGTGCATCCACGTCTCCACCGAGCAGTTCTGCAACGCCGGCCACGCCGACTACGGCGCGCTCGACCTCGTCAACGCGCTGCGGGTCTCCTCGGACACCTACTTCTTCGAAGTCGGCGAGCTCGCCAACAGCCGCGGCGAGGTGATCCAGCACGAGGCGCGCGAGCTGGGGATCGGCGAGAAGACGGGCATCGACCTCCCCGAAGAGCTCACAGGCACCGTCCCCAGCCGCCGCTGGCGCGCGGAAGTGGGCACGCAGGAGCGCGCCTGCGAGCGCCGCCGGCACGTTCCCAGCTGCGGGATCTCCGATGGGCGCCCCTGGAGCGTGGGCGACAACATGCACCTGGCGGTGGGCCAGGGCGACCTGGTGACCTCCCCGCTGCAGATGGCGGTCGCCTACTCGACGCTCGCCAATGCGTATATGAGTCAGGGCAACGGGGCCGTGGTTACCCCTCACCTGGGCCTGGAGATCGACGATTCCCAGGGCGGGCTCGTGCGCACGCTGGGCGCCCCGCCCAGGCGCCACGTGCGCCTGAACTACGCCGACCTCAGCCTCGTGATGGCGGGCATCCACGACGCGACCAGCCAGCCGGGGGGCACCTCCGCTGACGTGTGGGCGGGGTGGGATCAGGCTCAGCACCCCGTCTACGGCAAGACGGGGACGGCAGAACGCCCGCCCAAGGCCGACCAGTCGTGGTACATGTGCTACATCGCCGACCCCACGCGCCCGATCGTGATTGCGGTGACGATCGAACAGGGCGGCTTCGGCGACCAGGCCGCCGCGCCCGCCGCGCGGTTGATGGCCTCGGAGTGGTTCGGCAAGCCCGTCACGCTCGTTCACGGCACCAACAGGAGCCTCTGAGCGATGGCGCCCACAGCCGACGTTCCGATCCCTGCCGTGCCCCTATCCCCAAGGGGCGAGGAGGGGCGATGCCGCTGAGCCCGATCCAGGCGCCCGAGGAGCCTACAGCGGCGCCCGCGACGACGCTGCGCCTGCCGCTCGATCCGCTGCTCACGCTCGCGGTGATCGGCCTGGCGGTGTGCTCCGTGGTGACGCTGAGCTCCGCCACGCGCGAACTCGTCCCCGGCCAGCCCCGCTACTACGTGGACCGCCAGATCGCCTATCTGATCGTGGGGACGCTGTTCATGCTGCTCCTCTCGCGCCTGGACTACGCGCGCCTGCGCCGCCTGAAGTGGCCCATCTATACGGCGCTGCTCGTCTCGATCCTCGCGGTGATCGGCCTGGGCCACACCGCGCGGGGCTCCCAGCGCGCGATCGCGCTGCCGTTCTTCTCCTTCCAGGCATCCGAGCTCGGCAAGGTGCTCCTCACGGTGGCGCTCGCCGCGTTCGTGGTCGAGCGCGCGCGCCAGCTGCGCGAGCGCGAGACGACCGCGCGGGTGATGGTCGCGGCGCTCGTGCCGGCGATGTTCGTGATCGCCCAGCCGGACCTCGGCTCGGGGATGGTCTACGTGGTGATCGCATTCACGCTGCTGTTCGTCGCGGGCACCTCCTGGCGGCAGCTGAGCGCGCTGCTGGCGCTCGGCGCGGTGTCGCTCGCGCTGGTGCTCGTGGCCGCTCCGGCGGTGGGCGTGCACGTGCTCAAGCCCTACCAGGTGGCGCGTCTGACCTCCTTCCTGCACCCCTCCTCGAACTTCGAGGAAATCAAGGAAAAGGAATCCAGGACCGGCGAACCCGATCCCGCCTATCAGCTCGCCGAGTCGAAGATCGCGATAGGCTCGGGCCAGAAGACGGGCCTTGGCCCCAACGCTCCGCAGATCCGCTTGAACTTCGTGCCCGAGAGTCACACAGATTTCATCTTCGCCGCCGTTGGGGAGGAGTACGGCTTCGCCGGCGCGGCGCTGGTGCTCTCGCTGTACGCGCTGCTGATCTGGCGGGCGCTGCGGATCCTCACGATGTCCAAGGATCTGTTCGGCTCCCTGGTTGCCGGGGGCGTGGCGGCTATGCTGATGTTTCAGGTGTTCGTCAACGTGGGCATGGCCATTGGGATCATGCCCATCACGGGCGTAACGCTGCCGCTCATGAGCTATGGCGGCTCGTCGGTCATCACCACTCTTCTGGCCGTGGGTCTGTTGCAGTCGATCTACGTCCAGGCACGCGCCTCGGAAGCGCTGAAGGGCCGCGTGCCCCTTCATCAATCATTTTAGTTATGTTCAAGAGACTGGAAAAAATTGAAAAAGCAAGTACTTGTCAGCGTCGATCGCGCGGAGACGCGCGTGGCGCTGCTGGAGGCCAGCGGAACGCCCGGCGCCTCCTCAACAACGCACCGGCGCAAGCGCGCCGGCACCCGGCCGGGCGCCGGGTATCGCATCGCCGAGCTCTACCTGGAGCGCCGCGCCGCGCGCTCGATCGTTGGGAACATCTACAAGGGCAAGGTGGACAACGTGCTGCCGGGCCTCGAGGCGGCGTTCGTCGACATCGGACTGGAGAAGAACGGGTTCCTGCACGTCGATGAGATCGTGCTCCCCGGCGTTGAGGCGCCCAAGCGCGGGCGTTCGGGCGGGCGCAAGATCGCAGAGCTGCTGAAGCCCGGGCAGGAGATCGTCGTGCAGGTCGTCAAGGACCCCCTCAAGACGAAGGGGGCGCGCCTCTCGATGGAGGTCACGATCGCGGGGCGCTACATGGTCTACGTGCCCTCGGGCGAGGGCCTGGGCGTCTCCCGGCGCCTGGAGGACCGCGAGCGCGAGCGCCTGCGCAAGCAGACCGCGAAGCTCGAGCTCGGCTCCGGCGGGGTGATCGTCAGAACGGCCGCGCACGGCGCCAAGCGCGAGGACTTCGAGCGCGAGCTGCTCTACCTGCACAAGCTCTATGAGGTGCTGCTCAAGCGAGTCGATGAGACGCAGGCGCCCGGGATGGTCTTCCAGGAGGCCGATCTCTCGGTGCGCGTGGTGCGCGACATCTTCTCCGAACACTTCGAGCGCGCGATCGTCGACGACGAGCTGCAGCATCGCCGTCTGGTGTCGTTCTTCAGCCGCACCGCGCCGGAGCTCGTGGAGCGCGTGGAGCTGTGGCAGGAGTCCACGCCGCTGTTCGAGGAGTACGGCGTGGAGAAGGCGATCGAAGGCGTGATGTCGCGCCGCGTGGATCTGCCCAGCGGCGGCTACCTGATGATCGACTACGCCGAGGCGCTCACCGTGATCGACGTCAACAGCGGCAGCTTCATCGGCCGCGGCAAGAGCGCGGGGCTGGAGGAGACGATCACGAAGACCAACCTCGAGGCCGCCGAGGAGGTCGTCAACCAGCTGCGCCTGCGCGACATCGGCGGGATCATCGTGATCGACTTCATCGACATGGCGCGCGCACGCAACCGCGACGCGGTCATGAAAACGCTGCGCAAGTCCCTCGACGAAGATCGCACGAAGACGTTCACCGCCGAGATATCGAAGCTCGGCCTGGTGGAGATGACGCGCCAGAACGTCACCGAGGGGGTGCGCGAGATCATGAGCCGCCCCTGTCCCACCTGCGAGGGCGAGGGCGTGATCCGCTCGGAGGAGACGATCGCGATCGAGTTCGAGCGCCGCCTGCGCGACATCGCGGTGGAACACCCCGACGCGGAGGCGTTCCTCGTGCAAATCAACCCCCGCGTCACCGCCCAGTTCACCGGGCAGTCCTCCCGCGCGCTGCACGCGCTGGAGGCGCACACGGGCCGCTTCTTCCACTTCGAGGGCTCCGAAGGGCTCGCGCTTGATCACTTCGCGATCACCTTCCAGGGCACCCGCGAGGAGGTCGAGGAGCGCGCGCTGCCCTTCCACGAGGGCGATGAGGTGCTCGTGCACATCGTCGAGCCGCACATGTACGACGTGGACGACGCCGTCGCGAAGATCGACGGCTACATCATCTCGATCTCCGGCGCCGCCCCCCACGTGGGCGAGAAGCGGATGGTGCGCATCGAGCAGGTCGGGCGCACCGCGGCCACAGCGCTGCTCCTGGACGAGGCCGGCGAGGTGGTGCGCCCCGCGCCCCGCGCGCCGTCCGTCCCGCCCAAGCGCAGGCGCGCGCCCCGAGCCAAGCCGAAGCCGGTCGCGCCCGAGCCCGAGCCCGAACCGGTCGCGGTGTCTTCCAACGGCGACGCGCCCGAGGAGGCCGAGGATGGCCTATCATCCAAGCCTCGGCGCCGTGGCCGCAGAGGCGGTCGGCGCCGTTCCGCTGCCAAGACGCAGTCAACCCCGGAGGAGGAAGAGCGATGTACGCGATCGTGAAGACAGGCGGCAAGCAGTACCGCGTCGAGCGCGGCCAGCGCCTGCTCGTCGAGCGCCTCCCCGAGGCCGAGGGGGCAGACGTGGCGCTGCAGCCGATCCTCTACCGCTCCGAGGACGCCGTGTTCGACAAGGCCGGCCTGGAGAAGGTCAAGGTGACCGCCAAGATCGTCGCTCACGAGCGCGGCGAGAAGCTGCGTGTCTTCAAGTTCAAGCCCAAGCGCGGCTACCGCCGGCGCACCGGCCACCGCCAGGAGCTCACGCGCATCGAGGTAACCGACATCTCCCTCGGCGGCGCGAAGGCCGCGGTGAAGCCCGCCGCGGCGGTCGCGCCTGCGCCCAAGGCCGAGCCGGCGGCGAAGCGGGTCGCCGCTAAGCCCGCCGCCGCGAAGGCACCCGCCAAGCCCGCCGCCGCGCGAGCACCAGCAGCCAAGAAGGAGGAGGCGGAGGATGGCTCATAAGAAGGGCCTCGGCTCGAGCCGCAACGGCCGCGACTCCAACGCCCAGCGCCTGGGTGTGAAGACGTTCGCCGGGCAGGCCGTCACCGGCGGGGAGATCATCGTGCGCCAGCGCGGCACCCGCTTCAAGCCGGGCCCCGGGGTGGGCATCGGCAAAGACGACACCCTCTACGCGCGCGCCGCCGGCACCGTGGTGTTCGCCACCGGCCGTCGGGGGCGCGTTGTGAGCGTCACGGCTGCTGAGCCGTCGGACGCACCATGATCTCGTTGACGTTCACGTGCGGGGGCTGCGCGACGGCGTAGATCACTGCGCGCGCGACGTCCCGCGCCTCCAGATGGTGGGTGGGGCGATTGTCGAAGAAGGGGGTATCGGTCACGCCGGGCTCGATCACGGTCACGCGGATGCCCGTTCCGTGCAGGTCCTGACGCGCGGCCTCACCCATTGCGGTGACGGCGTGCTTGGTGCACGCGTACAGCGAGCCCGGGATCACGCGCCGCCCCGCGACGGAAGAGGTGAGCAGCACGTGGCCCCGCGTCTCGGTGAGCGCGGGGATCGTGGCGCGCAGCGTCAGCGCGGGACCGTAGACGTTCGTGAGCACCATCTCGCGCCAGTGCTCGGGTGTCTCCTCGAGGAACCCGCGCGCTCCCCCGAAGCCCGCGTTGGCGAACGCCACATCGATGCGGCCGAAGGCGTCGAGGGCCTCCCGCACCATGCGCTGCTGCTGCTCCCACTCGGTTACGTCGCACACGACGCTCAGCGCGCGCTCGGGGCCTCCGAGCTCCCCCGCGAGCGCGTCCAGGCGCTCGCGCGAGCGCGCCGCCAGCACCAGGCGATAGCCCTCCGCGGCGGCCAGGCGGGCGGTCTCCGCGCCGATCCCGGAGGAGGCGCCGGTGATCAGGAAGACGCGATCGGCGGGGGAGGGGGTCTCAACGGTCATGTCCAGTGGGCTCCTTTGGTGTCACGATGGCCCCCTATGTTGCACGACCGCGCGCGCATCCACATCCAGGCTGGAGCCGGGGGCAACGGCAGCGCGAGCTTTCGCCGCGAGGCGCACGTGCCGCGCGGGGGGCCCGACGGGGGCGATGGAGGTCGTGGGGGCGACGTGGTGCTGGTTTGCACCGACTCGCTGCGCGATCTCCAGGGCTTCCGGCGCAAGCCCCACCATCGCGCCGCGCGTGGGGGCAACGGCGAAGGGGCGCTGCGCCACGGCGCCGACGGGGAGGCGCTCACGATCAGGGTGCCCCCGGGCACCCAGGCCTCCGGCGAGGAGGAGGATCTAGAGGGGCGCCGCTGGGAGCTCCTGCGCGACGGCCAGCGCATCGTCATCGCCGGCGGCGGCTCGGGCGGGCGAGGCAACAAGCGTTTTGCCACCCCCACGCGCCAGGCCCCGCGCTTCGCCGAGCGGGGGCTGCCGGGGGAGGAGGGCTGGCTGGAGCTGCGCCTGAAGCTGCTCGCGGACGTGGGCCTCGTGGGGCTGCCCAACGCCGGCAAGTCCTCGCTGCTGGCGCGCCTCACGCGCGCCGCGCCAAAGGTCGCCTCATACCCCTTCACGACGCTCGAGCCCAATCTCGGGGTGCTCGATAACGATGAGCGCCAGCTCGTGCTCGCCGATATCCCCGGCCTGATCGAAGGCGCCAGCGAGGGCGCGGGCCTGGGTCATGAGTTCCTTGCGCACATCGAGCGCACGCGCCTGCTCGTGCACGTGCTCGATCTGGCACCCGAGATCTCAGGTGAGGAGAGCGCCGACCCGCTCGCGAACTACGAGACGATCGAGCGCGAGCTGGCCGCGCACGACCCGCGGCTCGCGAGCCTGCCACGCGTGCTGGCGCTCTCCAAGGCCGATCTCGTGCCGCCTGAGCGGGCTGCGGAGGCCGTGGCGCAGTGGTCGGAGCGCCTGGAGGCGGCGCGGGGGACCGGTGGAGCGGCTGGTGGAGAG
>JBIOES010000011.1:0-28686 GCA_044446265.1 Solirubrobacterales bacterium | reverse complement strand
GTCCTCGCCTCCGCGGCGTTGTGCGGCAGTGCGCCGGTCGCCGCCGCGTCGAGCTCTGACGCGCAGGCTACGCACGCCTACCTGGTCGCCCAGTACAGGCTCGTCACGGCGCTGTTGCACGAGGCCGCCGCGGCACGCGGCGCGGAAAGCGCCGCGGCGGCGCAGATCGCGCGAGGATGCCCAGGGGTGGTGTCGGGGATGCCGCAGGAACCGTCCCTGAAGCGGTTTCCGGCGCCTTCACCCCGTGTCAGGGGCGAAAACGCCCGCCTGTCTCTGCAGAAGCAAACGATCGAGGAGGAGCTCGGTGCGGCGGTCGGCCGGCCCGGCGACAGCTCGTATCGCCCGGCCGAGGAAGCGTACGCCGTCGAAGTACGCCAGCTGTCGTGGAGCAACCCGGCGATCGCCTCGGCGCTCCAGGCAGCGACCACGGCCAGGCTCGAAGCCGTCTCCGCCCCCGCTCCGCCATTCTGCGCCGACGCGAGGGCGTGGGCTCAGAGCGGCTATCGCGTCCTGTCGGCGGCCAGTCGGGCATTCGAGGCTTCGCGAGCAGCGCGCAGGCGCTCCGATCAGGGGGAGGAACGTTCCCTGGGCGCGCTGCTGAAGCCTTACGAGAACGCATCGGATCGAGCGCTGATCCGCAAGACCAACGCGGTCGAAGACAAACTCTTTGCCAGCGTGATTGCCTCCGTGGGGACGGTTTTCAGCTTGGATCGAATCGTCGGGTTCCGGAAAGCCGGGGCCGGAGAACCCAAGCCGATCGCTCTGGGCCACGGGCTCACCGCCGCCGGTACTCGCTTCGAAGTGAGTACCGGCGGCGGTCTGCTTGGCGGCATGGGCTCTTGTCATCGGTCGGCGACGGTGGCATACACCCGGCCGGGCGTTCCCGAGGTGCTGATCTTGGGCGGCCCCAACAATCCCATCTGCCTCTCCTCGCCCCGGTACCGGCACCCCGCGCTGTTCTGCGAAGTGGGCATCGAGACGATCCAGACCGCGGTGCCGGCCTCGGTGCGCTCGGTCAGGCTGGTGCTCGCCGACGGACGGACGATCCAATCGCGCGTGGTCCGCGTGCCGCGACGAGATGGTGGTCCTGCGGGCGTCTACGCCCAGGAGATCCGTGGCAGCACGAGCCACGCCGTGTCCCTCGTCGAGCTGAATGCCGGCGGGGGCGTCGTGCTCACCGTGAAACTACCGCGATACCGCTGTGTCAAACCACGCAAGGAACCGGAAGAATTCCCGACGGGCGCGGAGCTCGCCAGCGGGCGCACCCCCGAAGGGGAAACATTCACGATCAGCGCTTTCGGCAGTTTCAACGGTGAGCCTTTCCTCAGCGTAGACACCGGTGTCGACCCGGAGCTCAATGAAATAACGATCGGACCCGGCGCGAGCAAAGCGTTCCCCTGGTCGCTGTCGATCGGCTGCACCCCGCACCCCTACGCGATCCTCTACGGAATCCTCGGACCGCCAGGAAAGTCAGTGGTGGCGCGAACCCCCCAAGGCGCCGTCGCGCTGAACGTGGTCCCGGTCGAACCGCGCATGCACGCAAAGGGGCCGCTCGTCTACGGCGTGTTCAGCGCGCTGCCCTCTGAACTGACGGTACTCGGGACGAACGGCTCGACCGTCTACACCGAAAGCCTGCAGGCAAAGGCGACGGAAGCGGCGCAGTTCTGCGAAGGCTACGCGGAACCGTGACAGACACGGCCGCGCTCGCGTGGATCTCGCTAAATCGCCGGCGGCATAGCTGACGCGCTGTGCCGGGAAGTCCCGTCTACCACGGCCGGATCGCGGAGCGCAAACCGCGATCTGCAGCGCCAACCGCACTCACCTGCCAGAAGGACAACTCGCAGGGGACCTCCAGGTCATCGGACCGTGACGGCCGACGGATCGCACGGCCCCGCTCCTGAAGAACGCAGGCGTCTGCGTCTTTGCCGACGGCGTGACCGCAACTCGTCTGAAGGGGCAGTGTCGTTGGATGCCCCCACGTGCCTGCTCTCGCCCAAGGGCAGTAGCAAGCCGAGAGGCGGTGTCGTCAAAGCAGGAGTGTAGGCGATGCCCGATGAAGTGCCCATTTGGAAAGTGTGAGAGTCGCTGCTGCCAGCCGACCGTGAGAGTGCACATGAACTGAGTCTCCGTTGGAATCGGCCTGGCTCACCGATGACTTCGCTGCTACAGATGCCTTGGGGGTGGATCCGTCCGAGAGCGAGAGCGACCAACCTGCCTGCACGCGACACCGCTAAGGGCTTGCGGTCACTCAATCTAACGCGGGCCGGTGTTCGGACCCACGGAGGAGCTACGTAGGACTTGTGAGGATGCGTCCGAGGCATGACCTAACGTCGTCGGTCGTGCTAGTTCTCGCCAGCGCCGACGCTGTTGCGGGTATCACCGCCGGGGCGACGCTCGCCGCTGCGGTGATCCTGGCGTGCATCACTGCGTGGACGACCAACGAGCGTCAGAAGCGTGACCTCATGGCCGAGGCAGAACGACAATCCGAAGCCCTGTCACACCAACGCGAAATCCACGATATCGGCGACCTGCGGATGCTACTCGACCAGGCGGCACTTGCCCTCAACGACGCCGGAGACGCGATAGAGATGATGCTAGAGGCAAACGCCGAGCACGGCGCGGTAGGCCAAGACGTGAGGGATAGGGTGGCCAAATGCGAGCAGATGCTCGTTGCGCCGCTTATGCGTCTACATGTGCGTCTCGGTCGGTACGATCCGATAGTCGTTCACTTTCGCGAGGCATACCTGGCCACGGTAAGGTGGCAGTTCAGCAAGAACGGGATCGAGGACACCTGGTCGACGTTTGACAGGGCGAAGGACGAGTTCCTTTTTGCCGCTGTCAGCCGAGCCGGGACACGCACAGTTGGGCCATTCGGCAAGCAAACCGAATAGGTAAGCGCACCATACGGCTGGGCGGTGAGCTGGCTGCTGTTTTCCGGCGGCTGAGCCGTCGACATGTACGTGGGGCGGCTTCGTAGAAGCTGATCACAAAATGAGCCAGGTTGAGCCATCCGGGTTTGGCGGAGGGGCGGTGATCTGACCTCGGTTTAGTGGAGATGCGTTTCTGGAATCCTCCGGTGTTCGGCGAGGAGGAAGCAATGCCCAGTAGGTATCCAGTAGAGGTCCGCAGGCAGGTTGTGGAGCTGGCACGCTCTGGCACGAGGGTCGCTCAGCTTGCTGAGACGTTCGGGATGACGCAGGCGAGCATCTACAGCTGGCTGAAGCAGGACCGCATCGACCGTGGCGAGGCGCCGGGGCTGAGCACCGAGGGGCAGATGGAGCTCGCGACTGCGAAGAGACGGATCCGTCAGCTGGAGACCGAACTGGCGGTCTCCAGGAAGGTCAACGAGGTGTTCCTCGAGCAGAACCTGCCCCCAAAAGCCTCTACCCGGTGATTGCTTCCCTGACCGGGCAGGGATTCGACGTTCAGACAGCCTGCTTGATGCTGGGTGTCGCTCCGTCGGGCTACTACGACTGGAAGGTGCGCCCGCCGTCGGTGAGGACGCTCAGGCACGCCTGGCTTGCCGGCGAGATCGCACAGGTGCACAAAGATTCGGGCGGCACTTACGGCACGCTGCGCGTCACCGCGGAGCTCCGCTACGGTCGCGGCATCCACGTCGGCAAGGGCCAAGTTCACCTGCTGATGAGGCGTCTGGGGATCTACGGGCTACCGAAACGCCGCCTGCCGAGAGGCGCGAGAGTCGGCAAGCCCACTGCGCTGGACTTGGTGCGCCGCCGTTTCAGAGCCGATGGGCCCGACCGGCTGTGGATGACTGACATCACCGAGCACCCGACACGTGAGGGCAAGCTCTACTGCTGCGCGGTGATCGACGCGTTCTCGCGCAAGGTCGTCGGCTGGTCGATCGATAGCCGCCAAACCGGGCTCTTGGTCACGAACGCTCTCGGTATGGCCCTGAGCCGCAGGGCGCCGCGGGAGGGCGGAATCATTCATTCCGATCAGGGGGTGCAGTTCGGATCCTGGGTCTTCAGCCAGAAGGTCACACAAGCCGGCCTCGCACCATCCGTCGGTGCCGTCGGAGCCCCATTCGACAATGCCATGGTCGAGGCGTTCTGGGCCCGCATGCAGGTCGAGCCGCTCAACCGGCGAAGGTGGAAGACACGCGTCGAACTTGCCACTGCGATCCACGACTACATCGAGATCTGGCACAACACCAGAAGGCGCCACAGCGCCCTGAACATGCTCACACCCAGCGAATACGAGAACCAACACCAACAACAACAGATCGCCGCCTGATTCCAGACCACCGACTCCAAGAAAGTCGGGTCAGATCAGCTTTTTTCGGCTTACGCTCGCAAAGGACGAAACCCAGGTCTGGAGCGCAGAGAGGCGCGCGCTTCCGCTTTGATCCGCTCAAGCAGGCGTATGCCCGTCCTCGGTCAGCGCGCCTGAGGTTTCGCTCACACGGTGGGCGCGTCGAGCTCGGGTGGCGTGTACTTCCCTTTGCTTCGGGGGGCGGGCGTCAGGCCTTCCACTTGATCGAGCAGCCGACCGGTGTGGTCTCGGGCTGGTCGGGGTCGCGGCCGTCGAGCACCGCGTCGAGGGGACGCCGTCGAACTCCCCGCGCTCGACACGGGCGCGCATCGCCTGCGGCGAGTCGCCCGGATAACGCTCGGCGTCGTTGGGGTTCACCGCCAGCATCCGCACTGCGCGGCCGGCGTAGTCCCGCGCGACTGCGACGATCCGCTCGTGCCACGCCAGCGCGTAGGGGCAGTGGTTGCAGGTGAACACCACGACCGTCGCGAGGGCGCCGTCCGGCTCATGTGTGGCCCCTTCGGTGTCCGGCAACGCGAACATCGGGGCACGATCGCCGATCACTGTCACCCAAAGCTCCTCTCGGTGGCAGTCGCGGTCTGGGCGGCACACAGCGCGTCGCCAACATCGACCGGGTCCGGCGTGGGGAGATCCGTCCGTCGCGCCGATGGTAGACGCGACACGTCAGCCCGAACGACTCCTCGCCAGCCGGCTGGATGTCCACGCCATCGATGCGGATCGTCGGTGACCCCACAAAGCGCTCTCGGGCCGCCTCGGCCTCCGTGGAGACCTCACGGAGGATGACAGAGTCCGGATCCAGCCCCGCGTCCGCCATCGCCGTGCGCAGCTCGGCAGCGCCTTGGGATGCGAGGGACAGCCCTCCCAGAACAGAAGCTCGACGCGCACTCCTTCAGGCTAGGACACGCTGAGGCGCTCCACAGTATGCCGGCTGAACGGCGGGCACCCGAGCGTGAGGGTCGCGAGGCCCCCTCAGCCACCACACCTCCCCGTTGGCTTGATAGTAATGTACAATATCTGTTTACATGGTCTTTCCTGCGCTTCGTTCCAGCATCCGCGGTCCCACGAGCGGCCACCTGGGGCCTGTCGCCTTCGTCAACGGCGAGACGGGGGGTTCGGTTTGGCGGATTGACGAGGCACGCCGGAGCGTCGCGTGCTCAGCGGCTGCGAGTGCGGCCCGATACTATTTGGGGCTGCGGCGAGATAGCTCAGCTGGTAGAGCACGGCACTGAAAATGCCGGTGTCGGCGGTTCAAGTCCGCCTCTCGCCATCCCATCGGTGGCCAGCAGCGACCGCGGCTGCTTCTCAGTGCGCCCGTTGGCGCTCAAGTTCTCGCCTGGTAGCGCCACGATATCCGTCGGGGGGCAAGTCAGCAGTGTGCCCGACGAGAGGGCATGGAGAGCAGTAGCCCGAGCGCGGCCTCAGCCGGTACCCGAAGCCGAGCAATTCGAGTTGTGACCGGTGCGTGATGGCCAGGCCCTTGACAGGCGGCATCACCGACGAAACCCAGGCAGACGGAACCTTGGCTTTCCGGCTGCGATTTACAGCCCACGGGTCCCGCCAGACACTCGTGCTGCACGAACGCCGCGCATGCGAGTGCGGATGCGGCGGAGGGTGGACCGAACGCACCGCCCGAGCCGAGCTGCGAAGCATCATCACGGCAGTCACCGCCGGGGTCTGGGATCATCCTGCCAGGGCCGCTCGCATCGGCAAGCAGCGAATGCCGACCTTCCATAAGTACGCCTCCTACTGGCTGCAAGCCAGGATGGAAGGCGTCCTTGGCGGCAGGCCCTTGAGCCCCAGCTCCTGCAAGGACTACCGCTGGAGGCTCGGCCATCTGCTGGCGGTCTTCGGGCACTACCGGCTCGATCAGATCAGCAGCGAACTGTGCCTTGCCTTCAAAGCGCACAAGCTCAGAGAGTCACGCGAGCTCGCCCAAGCCATCGCAGCTGGCGCCGATCTCCGCGACGAGCGCGGGCGCCGGATCAGGCCAGTCGGTGCGTCCTCGCTCAAGAAGCTCCTCGGCATGCTCGCGGCGATCATGCAGGACGCCCTCGAAGACGGCTACATCACCGTCAATCCCGCGCGCGGCCGGCGGATGAAGATCGACCTCCCCAAACCACGCCGGAGCTTCTTGGAGCGCGACGAGCTGATCGCCCTGGAAGATGCCGCCAGCGACCAGGACCCCTCTCTGGCCACCTATGCCGAGGCGTACCGCAACGCCCCCGCAGATTCCACCCAGGCGGCCGTTGCCCGCGCACTCTCCCACGGCATGCGCCCCACCCAGATCGTGCAGGCGCTCGGGCTCCCGAAGGCGACAGTCGGGTATCACTGCGCCAAGATCGACCATCTGGCAGGCAGCTACGTCGGCCGCAAGGCGATCGTCCACACGCTCGGGCGAGCAGGGATACGGGTCAGCGAGCTGTGCGACCTCGAGATCGGCCAGCTCACCCTGAACGGAGTGGAAGGCTCCCGGTTCGAGATCCCCGACGCTAAAACCGACGCCGGGATCAGAGCAGTCGAGATGACCGACCAGCACGTAGAGGTCATCACCGAGCACATCGACCGGCTGCGGCGAGCCGGCTTCGATACCGTCCCCCAGGCGCCGCTGTTTCCCAACCGTCGCGGCCGGAAGATGTCCCGCCAGCGCGTGTGGGAACTCCTCGTCGCGGCGAAAGAGCTGGCCGACGAGCGCATGCGCTCCCGCGGGCTACCGCCCCTTCCGACCGTGACCCCGCACACACTGCGCCGCACCTACATATCGATCGCCCTACTCGCGAACAACTTCGACATCAAGTGGGTCATGAGCCAAGTTGGCCACGCCGACTCCACCATGACCCTCAATATCTACGCCCAGCTGCAACAGCGCGTCAACCGCACGCACGGCGCCGAGATCGACCGGCTGATGCAAGAAGCCCGCACGCACCTGTACCGCGACGACAACGACGCCAACCCGTCCGAGAAAACAAACCCAGCAGCCGTTTTGGACGAAGTTTCGGACGGCACATCAAGCGACCCCCCGCCACACACAAGAAACCCCCCTAAAACGGCTCTCCTACAGGCAAAACCACGCCCCTCAGCCCCGTCAGATTTCACGCAACAGATTTTTCAGTCGCGTGCTCTACCAACTGAGCTATCTCGCCGCGGCCGCGAATGGTATCGGGTGCTCGAGCACCTCTAACCTGAGGCAATGCGCGTGGAGCTCCTGTTCTGGGAGGGCTGTCCCTCGCACCCCAAGGCGCTTGCCGAGTTGCGCGCGGCGATGGCTGACGCGGCGCTTGACCCCAGCACGGTCATCCTCCGCGAGGTTCGGACGGAGCCCGATGCGGCTCGGGAGCGTTTCGTGGGGTCGCCGACGATCCGCATCGACGGCGTGGACGTCCAGCCACCCGGCGGGGAGCCGTTCGGGCTGACGTGCCGCGTCTACCATCGTCGCGATGGGAGGATCTCCCCGACACCGGACCCAGCGGACGTGCGTGAGGCGCTTCGCGCCGCCCGAACCGCCACCACCGAGAGGAGCTCGAGATGACAGCGATCGGCGATCTAGCCCCGACGTTCGCACTGCCGGACACCGAGGGGAGCACGCACGCGCCGGGCGGCGCCCCCGCGACGGTGGTGGTGTTCACCTGCAACCACTGCCCCTACGCGCTGGCGTGGCACGAGCGGATCGTTGATGTTGCGCGGGACTACGCCGGCCGCGGCGTGCGGGTGCTGGCGGTGAACCCCAACGACGCCGAGCGCTACCCGGGCGACTCGCCGCTCCAGATGCGCGCTCGCGTGGAGCGCGGGGAGTTCGACGGCGTGCCGTACCTGCGCGATGAGTCACAGGACGTTGCTCGGGCCTACGGCGCGAAGACGACGCCGGATGTGTTCGTGCTCGATGCCGGCGGTGCGCTTCGCTACCGCGGCGCCCCGGACGGCGACTACGATGATCCGGCGCAGAACGCCGCCTTCCTGCGCGGCGCGCTCGACGCGGTGCTCGAGGCTCGAGACCCCGATCCGCTCCAAACGCCACCGGTTGGCTGCTCGATCAAGTGGAAGGCCTGACGCCGCGCCGCTGGTGAGCCCACCTGCTCGGCTCCTGCGCAACCGTGGCTCGGGGCTCGTGTTGCAGTATGGAGTGCGCCGTCACCGTCAGTTCGCCGTGCCCGCGAACGTCCTCGCGCTTTGCGCGGCTTGCGTGGTTGCCTGCCTGGGGTCCTGTGCGCTTGCGGCTTCGGCCGCGGCCGCCGCGCCCCTGAGCTGGTCCAGCGCGCTGGAAATCGATCGGGGCCAGGCGCTGAGCGGGGTCTCCTGCCCCTCGATCGGCCTGTGCGTGGCGGTCGATGGCGCGGGGCGCGCGCTCGTGGGGACCAACCCAGCCGCTCCGCCTCCCGCCGGCGGCGCCGGGGCGTGGTCTGAACCGTTTGCGATAAGGGGCGCGGGCGCGCTCACCTCGATCTCGTGCGCGGCGGCGAGCGAGTGCGTCGCGGTGGACGCCGCGGGGCGCGTGGCCGTGAGCACCCACCCGAGCACCGCCGGCTCGGGGGCGTGGTCCGAAGCGCGGGCGATTGGGGGCGCGGAAGGGCTCACCTCGGTCTCGTGCCCTTCCACCGCGGAGTGCGTCGCCGTGGATGGCAAGGGCCATGTGAGCATCAGCACCGATCCGGCCGCGAGCGCCACCGCGGGCGCGTGGTCTGAAGCGCGAGCGATTGCCGGGGCGGGAGCGCTTGCTTCGGTGTCGTGCGCCTCGATGACGCTCTGCGCGGCGGTCGATGGCGAAGGGCATGTGAGCGTAAGCACCGATCCAGCGGGTGGAGCGGGCACGTGGCACACGCGCCTGATCGACCCGAGCCTTGGCCTGGTGGCGGTCTCGTGTTTCTCCGCGGGCTCGTGCGTGGCGGTGGATAGCGCTGGCAACGCGCTGGCGAGCTCCAACGTCGCGGCGGCGATCGCCCCGGGCGCCGCTCCCGGCTCGGGCGCGACGTGGAGCGCGACGGGGGTCGATGTGTTCGGCGCCCCGGCGGCTCTCTCGTGCATGAGCACGGCGGTGTGCGTGGCGGTCGATGGGGGAGGGTACGCGTTCACGAGCCAGAACCCCACGGCGGCGCCGCCGTTATGGAGCGCGACGGGCCTCGACATCCAGCCCCCGCAGGCGCTGAGGAGCGTCTCCTGCATCGCAGAAGGGCTCTGCGCCGCGGTGGATGCGGGCGGACGGGTCTTCACAGCGGCGTTTCCCGCGCCGGCTCCGCCGAGCCCCCCACCGAGCGAAGCGCAGCTGGTGACGCCGCATCCCTCGATCGCGGGCGCACCGGCGCCCGGCCAGCGGCTGACTTGCAGATCGGGGGTGAGCGCGGGGGTAAGCGCAAGTGACGTGGCGCTCGCGTACGCGTGGCTGCGCGACACCCGCGCGATCGCCGGCGCTTCCGGCTCGACCTACAGTGTGGGCGGCGAAGACGTCTCCCACCACCTGCAGTGTCGCGTGACGGCCACTACGGCAGCGGGCAGCGTGAGCGCCAACAGCGCGTTCGTGACGGTGCCCGCGGGCGGGCTCGGAACCATCTCAGAGACCACGGTTGGCGCGCCGCGCGCGGGCCGCTTCGCGGTGAGCGTGCCGCTGAGCTGCTCCCCGCAGGCCGCGGGAAGCTGCACGCTGAAGCTGCGCCTCACCGTGCAGGAGACGCTGCGCGGCAACCGCATCGTGGCGCTCGCGGCGGCGCAGGGAACGCGGCGGGTGAGCGTGACGGTGGGCGCGCGCACGGTGCGGCTGAGGCCCGCTCAGCGCTACACGGCGATCGTCGCGCTGAACGCCACCGGCAGGCGTCTGCTCGCCGCCGCGCGGCGACTGGCGGTGAGGTTGACCGTGAGCGGCACGGTCGTGGGCGTGCTGAGCGCTTCGCTGAAGAGCGCCACGGTCATATTTGGGTCCCCCGCAAGGAAGTCCTCGCATACGGCGCTCCCCAGGCGATCGTTCCGGCCGCCATCCGCGCGGCGGGCGAGCGCCGGCGCCAGAGCGACGACGGCCGCGGTGCTATCGCCCACGCCATACATGGGCTGGGACTCGTACTTCACCTTCGGCGGGTACTTCGATGAGGGATCTGTGCTCGCGCAGGCCAGCCAGCTCCTCACGCGCGGGCTGGCGGGCCTTGGGTACCGCTACGTGTGGCTCGATGTGGGCTGGTGGCAGGGGACGCGCGACGCAGCGGGCAACCCAACGACCAACCCGGCGCAGTGGCCGCACGGGATCGCTTGGCTGGCGCGCACGCTGCACGCGGCGGGGCTGCGATTGGGCCTCTACACCGATGCGGGCAGCGTGGGCTGCGGGGGAGCGAACGAGGGCTCCTATGGGCACTACCAGCAGGACGTGAACACATTCGCCGCCTGGGGCATCGACGCGGTGAAGGTGGACTTCTGCGGCGGCGTGCGCCTGGGCCTGCAGCCGGCGGCGGCGTACGCGAGCTTCCACGAGGCGATCGTGCACAACTCGAGCCGCCGTCCGATGCTGCTGTCGATCTGCGACTTCCTGCAGCCGGGGCAGTTCGCCCCGGAAGACCCCGCGATCGAGAACTCGGCGTTCGCCTCCTACACGTTCGGGCCGAGCAGCGGCAACAGCTGGCGCACCGACACCGATGTGGGAACACCGGGAAATGTGCCCTACACCAGCGTGCTGCGCAACCTCGACGCGGACGCCGCGCAGCCGCAGGCGGCGGGGCCGGGACACTGGAACGACCCCGATTACCTGGGTCCCGATCAGGGCATGAGCGCGGCGCAGTTCCGCACGCAGATGAGCATGTGGGCGATGCTCGCGGCGCCGCTGATGGTGAGCGCGAACCTGATCTCGCTCACGCACACGAGCGCGGCGAGCATCTCCAACCGCGGGGTGATCGCGATCGATCAGGACCCCGCCGGGCAGCAGGCGCGCCTGCTGGCGAGCAGCGGCGAAGCGCAGGTGTGGGTGAAGCCGCTCAGCGATGGCTCACGCGCGGTGGCGCTGCTCAACCGCGGCGCGGGCACGCTGCGAATCGCGACGACGCCCAGCGCGGTGGGCATGCCGCGGGCGAGCGGCTATGCGCTGCGCAACGCCTGGACGGGCACGCTCACCACGACCGGTTCCTCGGGCACGATCGCGGCGAACGTGCAGGGCTACTCGACGGTGCTGCTGCGCGTCTCCTCGAAGTAGCGCCGGCCGCGCTCAACCCCAACGGCCGCGCTCGACCCGAGATCGTTTTCTTGAAGGGCTCCGGGTGGGGTGGGCCTTGATCAGGCTCCGCCGAAGGGTCGCGCCGCGCGGGGACGGCTCAGCTGAGCAGGCCAATGAGGCCCCTGATCGCGAGGTAGGCGCCGGCGCCGACCGCGGCGAGCACGGCGAGCAGGCGGCCGTTGCGCGCGAACCACAGGTTGGCGGCTTCCAGCGCGCTCGCCGCACGCGCGGGGAACGCCAGCAGCATCGCCATCGGCAGCTCGATCATCCAGAGCATCACCGCGACCACCGCGAGCAGGTCGAGCAGCTCGTCCGCGGTCGAGAGGTTCGCGTCGGCGATCGCCTTGACGGCGCCGATGTAGATCGGCGAGGGGAGCACGTAGAGGGTCACGCCCAACACGAACGCCAGCTTGCGACTCTCCAGGTAGCGCTCGATCTTCGAGGGCCCCTTCTCGCCGGAGGCGTCCGCCGCCGCGGCGCTCGCCGTCTCCGCCGCCGCGCCGTTTGGGGTCTCCGCCGCCGCGCCGCGTCCCTTGCGGTGCAGGCGCAGCGCGAGCAGCAGCAGCGCCACGCCGAGCGCGAGTTCAACCGTGGCGCTGGGCGTCCACTTCGTCGAGCCGCTCACCCCGAGGTCGATGAGGACGAGCAGGATCACGACGCCCACCGCGTAGGTGGTGAGCGCCGCGGCGAGCACGAACGCGAAGACGCGCGAGCGAACCTCCGCTCCGCGGCCCAGCGCGATCACCGCCGCGACCGCGGGCGGGTAGATCGAGGCGGCGAGCGCCAGCGCGAGGGCCTGGGAGGGCATCGGCGAAGCCTGCACGTCGGTTCGGACGCGTCCACAGCCCCGGATGCTCGTTTTCGGCAGCCGCGAGGATGCGCGCAACGCGGCCCACATGGCGGAGCGGAGCGGAGCCTCTTAGCCGTACGATGCGGCGATGGGCCGCCTCGACTCGTGCGCTGAGATCCTCGCGGCGCACCAGCGGGCGGGACGGCACCTGTGCGTGGGCCTCGATACGGACTTCGAGCACTTGCCCGCATCCGTTTTGCCGTTCGGATCCGTCGATGAGCGCGTGGTCGCGTTCAACCGCGAGATCGTCGATCGGACGGCCGAGATCGCATGTGCGTTCAAGCCCAATGCCGCGTTCTACGAGGCTCTCGGCGAGTGCGGCTTCCGTGCGCTGGCGGGCACGATCGCGGCGATCAAGGAGCGCGCGCCGGATGTTCCGGTGATCCTGGACGCCAAGCGCGCCGACATCGGCTCCACGAACCGGGGCTACGCCGCAGCGGCCTTCGATCGGCTCGGGGCCGACGCATTGACCGTGCATCCCTACCTGGGGGGCGAGGCATTGAGCCCGTTTCTGGAGCGCGCCGAGAAGCTGCTGTTCGTGCTCGCGCGCACCTCCAACCCCGGAGCCGGCGAGTTCCAGGATCTCCTCGTGGATGGGCTGCCGCTCTACCGGCGCGTAGCGCGTTCGGTGGCGCTGGATTGGAACCGTGCCGGCAACTGCGGGCTGGTGGTCGGGGCCACCTATGCCGATGAGCTGGCCGCGGTGCGGGCCGAGATCCCGGTGAGCGTGCCGATCCTCGTGCCCGGCATCGGAGCGCAGGGCGGCGATCTGGCAGCCGTCGTCGAGGCCCACACGCGCGTGGGAAGCTCGGCGTTTCTCCTCAACGCATCACGCTCGATCCTATTCGCGAGCGACGGCGCGGACTTCGCCGACGCGGCGGGCGCCGAGGCTCAGCGCCTGCACCTTGCGATCCGCGCGCAGCTGGACGCCACGCAAGCGCCTTAGATCGACAGCGAGTCCGTCGGGAGGGCCCTGCACAATGAATCGCGTGCTGGTTCACTGCCCGCTGGGTATCTGAGCATGAGCGTTGTGGCGATGCTCGGGACGCTCATCGTCGGCGGCGTGCTCGCCGGCGCCGGGTTGATGAAGCTCGTACGTCCTCTGCCGGCGCGCGCACCTACTCAGGATGGCTGGATGGGGCGCTCGGGGTGGCCCGCGCTCTCACGCCGCCCTGCGGTATTACGCTCGCTCGGGGCGCTCGAGCTCTGCATCGGGCTCGGAGTGCTCGCGCTCGGGCGCGCGCCGCTGATCCTCGCGGCGATCCTGCTGTGGGGGTTCGCGGCCTGGTTGTGGCTCGCGCTCGCGCGAGGGCGCGGGGGGGAGCCGTGCCACTGCTTCGGCGCGCGCTCGGCGATCGGGGTGCGCTCCGCCGGCCGCACGCTCGTGCTCGCGCTGCTCGCCACGGGACTGCTCGTGGCGGGCGCGGATGCCGGGGCGAGCGGGTTCTCCTCGCTATCGGCGCTGAACTGGCTGGCGATCGCATGCGTGCTGCTTGCCTGCGGGGTTCTCGCCCTCGGTTGGATCGCGTTGATGCGTGCGCGCGAGGTGGCCGACCTGCGCGGTGCGCACGCGCCGGGGGCGCCGGGAGTGCCGCGCGGGGCGCTCGAGATCCTCGAGGAGGGCCCGCCCCTGGGAGGCGAGAGCCCGCTGATCGAGCGCTTCGTGCTTGGCGAGGAGGAGGAGCTCGCGCTCGCGGTGTTTCTCTCGCCGGGGTGCGCTGTGTGCCGCGAGCTCGAGCCCTCGCTCGCGGTCTTCGCGGTACGCACGGCGACGGCGCTGGTGGTCTTCGATGAGGTGCGCGAGCAGCTCGCGTGGCACTCCGCGGCGATACCCGGCAGCCCCTACGCGGTGGCCCTCGATCGCGGGGGCGTGGTGCTCGCGAAGGGCACCTTCAACACGCTCGAGCAGCTCGCGAGCATCCCCGCGACCGCGCGGATGCGCCGCGAGGAGGGGCTCGCGCGTGTTTGATCGGGTGGAGTCCCGCCGTCGCTTCCTGCGCAGGGCGGCGGAGGGGCTGGTGGCGCTCGCCGGCGCGAACGTCGCGGTGGAGGCCCTGAGCGATGAGGCTCGCGCGCAGCGGTACTACACCTTCTGCGGACACACGTACACCACCGCCTCCTGCCCCCATCCGCTCGGGCTCCCGCGGGTAGACGCGAAGGGCTTTCCGCTGCGCCCCAGCGATGGCCGCCCGATCGACGATCTCGGGCGTCTGATCGATGGGCAGGGAAGCCCGATCGACGAGCAGGGCCGGCCGCTGGTGGGGCCCGAAGGCCAGCCGCTCCCGCCCGCGCCCCGCTCGCGGACGTGCCTGGATGTGGTGCCCAAGCGCTTTGGCCTGCACACGCACCGCGATGGCTCCTGGTATCGCTGCTGCGGCGGGCAGGTGCGCAAGCTGATGGATTGCTGCGCCTACTCACGCAAGCGAATCAATGGCGACGAAGCGCTCACGGGGTACTGCTACGACGGGCGCAGGGTGTTTTGCGTCTACTACTTCGACACCCACGTGCCGTGTTGAGCTCACTCGACTCGGCGCTCGTTCTCCTCGCGGTGTTGGCGGGGGTCACAGGCACGTGGTCGCCGTGCGGGCTCTCCACGATCGAGACGCTGCGCGCCGGCGGCGTTCACCGCGGCGGGCGAGTCATGGCGCTGGCGACCACGCTGGCCTTCGCGCTGGGTGCCCTCGCGGGCGCCCTCACGACCTTCGGTCTGCTGGGGCTGCTCGGCGCCGCGGCGCACACCAGCGCGGCGCACACCGGCGCGGGTGGCCTCGGCCCCGTCCTTGCGCTGGTCATCGCAGTGGTTGCGGCCGTCCTGGAGGCAAGCGGCAGGCGCGTCTTCCCCCAGGTGCGCCGCCAGGTACCCGAGCCCTGGCGCAGGCGCCTGCCCGTGGGCGTTGCCGCGGCGCTCTACGGAGCGCTGCTGGGCCTCGGCTTCACCACCTTCGTGATGAGCTTCGCGGTGTGGGCGCTCGCGGGCATGAGCGTTGCTCTGGGCTCGGTGCGTGTGGGCCTGCTGATCGGACTCGGGTTCGGGCTGGGCCGCGCGCTTCCGGTGGTGGCGCTCGCGCCGATCGCCGACCTCGAGCTCGGCCAGCGGATATTGGCCTCGATGACACAGCGCGCCTCGCTGCTGCGCGGCCTGCGCGTCGCCGATGCGCTCGCGCTCGCCCTCTGTGCCTCACTGCTCGCTCCCCCCGCGGGCGCGGCGGACTATGCGGGCCGGGTCGATCCGAGCGTCGCCGCGGAAGAGCTCGCGTGGCAGGAGCCGGGCGTGGGCGGCTTCCTCAGCGTGGCCGGCAATATCCGGCAGGTGCCTGGAGAGAACCCGGCGCTGGGCGGTGGGCTGATCGCGTGGCGCTCCGCAGAGTCGATAACGATCGCCGATCGGCTCACGCTCGCCCCGCGGCTGTCGATCCCCGCCCCCGGCGCGGATCTGCTGGCGGTCTCCAACCAGTGGCTCATCTACCGCATGCCGCCGGCGCCCGGGGCGCAGAGCGGGGTGTACGCACTGTTCGCCGTGCGTCTCTCCTCGCCGGTGGAGCCGGCGATCGAGGTCGCCGCAGTGGGCGCTCCCGCTCAGATCGGCCGCCCGGCGCTGGAGGGCGACACGGTCGTCTTCCACCTCGCCACCCCCGGCTACAGCCAGATCCTCGCGGTCAATCTCGCCAACCGCCACCGCACGGTTCTGCGGGGCGCGCGCTTCACGCAGCTGCTCAACCCCTCGCTGCAGGGTGGGCGCCTGCTGTATGTGCGCGTCGGCGAATGCCGTCAGCAGCTCATGCTCGGACCGGCGTTCGCGCGCTCGGGCCGTCGTGATCGCACGATCGCCTCCCGCCCCACGGACGTGCCGCGGAGTGGCGGCTACGAACCGGGCGCGATCAGGGAGGGCCGCACCCCGAACCACTGCATCGGCCCCAGTCTCCGCCCCGGCGGTCGCGTGCTCACCTACTGGACCACCGCGCTCTCGCCGACAGCAGCGTTCCTCACCGTGCTCGAAAGCCGAGCTGGGACATCGAGCGCGCGCGTGCTCGAGCTACGGCGCTAGGTGCTCGGCGAAACAGCCGAGTCCTTGAATTGAAGTCGCGCGATGCGTGGCTGGGACCGACTCGAGCCGCCGCCGATACGGCGCTGCGGATGGGGGTCGTGACTCGCTCCACCGCGACCCGCACCCCATGCTTCGGAGCCAGCGTGATCCCGCGCAGCACGACCGGGTCGGGTCGCTCGTGCAACGGTCTCAGTTCGACCGCCGGCACTGCGATGCGCAGTACCTCGGCCATCTCGGCCTGTGCCAGCGCGGCGCCGATGCAGCGGCGGATGCCGCCACCGAAGGGCAGCCACGAGTAGGACTCGGCGCCCTCGTCGACGAAGCGCTCGGGTCGGAACCGGTGCGCGTTGGGGTACAGATCCTCGCGCAGGTGCACGAGCGCGATCCCGGGATACACCTTCATCCCGGCGGGCAGCTTCCAACCCGCGACCGTGCGCGGCACCGTGAGCGTCCGCTCCGCCGCGTCGATGACGGGGCGCAGGCGCAGCGTCTCCTTGACGACGGCATCGAGGTAGGTGTCGTCCTCCCCGCCTGCGATCTCCTCGCGCAGGCGCGCAAGTGCCCGCGGGTTGCGCAGCAGCAGGTCGAAGGCGAAGGCGAGCCCGGTCGCGGTCGTCTCGTGCCCCGCGCCGAGCATCGTGAAGAGCTCGTCGCGCAGCTCCCCGTTGCTCATCGCCCGCCCCTCCTCGTCGCGGGCGCGCAGCAGCAGCGAGAGCACGTCCGAGCGCTCCTCGAGGTCCGTCTCGCGCCGGCGCTCCTCGATCTCCTCGTAGAGCAGCGCATCCGCGGCACGCAGGCGCCGCGCGAACCGGCGGCCGGGGCTCAACGGACCCAGGTCCGCGCGCGCCACCGGGGCGATCACGAAGATCGGGCTGCTGTCGATCACGGCGCCGAGCGTCACCCGCAGGCGCTCCACCCGCTCGGGCCGCGTCACCCCGAACACCGCGCGGCAGATCACCTCGAAGGTGAGCGCCCGCATCCGCTCCCGCAGCACGAGCTCCGTACCCATCCGCCAGCTCGCGACCTCGCGCTGCGCCACCTCTCGGATCACATCGCGGAACGCGCCCACCCGCGAACCCTGGAACGGCGGCAGCAGCAGCTTGCGCTGGCGCAGGTGCTCGGGGCCGTCGAGCACCAGCACCGAATGCGGCCCCAACACCGGTTCCATGAACGAGTTCGCCTCGCCCGCCCGCAGGTCGGACTGGTCGCCCGTGAACAGCTCCCTGATCGCCTCCGGATCGACCACGTACACGCCCGTCCCGAAGCCCGTCAGCCGCACCGTGAACAGGTCCCCGTAGCGCGCGTGCCAGGCACGCAGCATCTCCATCGGCCTGCGCGCGAACCGCACCGTGGTGAGCAGGGCGGGGCCGCGGGGACCGGGCGGAAGCGCCATCGAGCCGAGCCTACTCCGGCGTCCTGCGCGCCACCGTGAGCTCGTCCACGTGCAATTTGCCGACCCGCAGCTCGCTCACCTCCAGCGAGCGGATCGCCCCGCGCTTGATCGTCAGGCGGCCGATCGCCATCCGGCCGATCGCGAGGGCGCCGATCGCGCACGCGCCGATGGCCAGCGCACCGAGCGCTGTCGCTCCCACGGCGCGCGCGCCGATCGCGCCTGCGGGCTGCTTGCCCGGCCCGGCGGATGGCGCGTCACCGACGCTGAGGGGCACAAGGCTCGGAGGGAACATGGGGAGAAGTCTAGACCGTGCAGACTCGGCGATCGGGGCTGTTTTCCGCAATCCGACTATCTTTTCTTCCGCAATCCGCCAGAGTTTTCTTCCGCAATTGGAGGCCGTTTACTTCCGCGATCCGACGGGTGGCCCCCGCGATCGGCCGGCCTCAGCGCACCGTGAAGGAAGCCTTCATCCCCAGCGCTTCGTGGGCGGGGATCGAGCAGTACAGCGTGTAGGTGCCGGGCGCGAGGTTGAACGTGACGTCCAGGTGCTGGTTGGGCTGGGCGTTGGGAAAGGCACCGACGTCGGCGCCCCCGGCGGAGGGGCGGATGTGCAGGTTGTGTTCGTCCTGGCCGCCGTCGACGAACTCGATCGTGACGCGGCCCGCGGCGACTTCGGGGCGCGAGAGGGTGAGGGAGAACTCCCTGGCAGTGACCTGCGCGCGGGCGGGCGACGCGGGAGCGGGTGGGCCTTCGGGCCCCGGTGCGAGTCCGCCTCCGGTGGTGGGCGACCCGGGGGCCGCTCCCGAGGCGCCGCTCGAGGCAGTCGCCGGCGTGCCCCCGGCGGCCTGGGTGCTCCCGGCGCTCGGAGGACTGACCCTGCTCGCGGCGGGCGGAGCCGAGGCTCCTCGCCTGCGCGAGTGATGGTTCCCGTGCTTGTGGCGGTGGCGCCGCGCGGCGCCCCGCGCTGAGCAGTGGTAGTGGCGCCCAGCTCGCCCCGCACGGCACGCGCGCTGGCTCGCTCGGTGCGCGGTTGCCCCCGTCGCCGCGGCGCCCCCCAGGCAGAGGGCGCAGATGGCAAGCACGGCGGCCGCCCAGCGCGCGCGCATCACTTGATGAGCACCGGCCGTTCGAACCCGGAGGCCCCCGGGATGATCCCCACGGGGTCTGCTCCGAACCACTGTTCCAAGAGCGAGCAGTACATTCCGCGGAAGTCCGAGGTGTTGCGCAGGTTTTCGTTTTCGTCGAGCGTGGTGAGCCCGGGGAACCCGCCGATCATCTTGCCGGCGGCGCGCGTGCCGATCAGGAACGCGGCGCCGGCCGCGCCATGGTCGGTGCCCGAGCCGTTTTCCTGCGGGCGGCGCCCGAACTCCGACCACAGCTGGATGAGCACGCGGTCGGCGAGCCCGCGCGCTTCGAGGTCGCGCTGGAAGGCGAGCACCGATTCGATCGTTTGGCCGAGGTTGGTGGTGAGCGTGGCGGCCTCGTCGGAGTGCGTGTCGTAGCCGCCCACCGCGGAGAGCGAGGCGCACTTGATGGGGAGGCCCGCGGCGAGCATCGCGGCGAGCGCGGCGAGGCGTTCGGGGAATTCGCCGCCTTCCTTGGGGTAGGGCACGGGCGAGGTGTACCCCGGCTTGCCTTCCTTTTCGCCGAAGGGAGCCATCGTGTTGAGGATCAGGCTGGTGTCGAGCGAGGCCTCGCGCGCCTGCGCGTAGGCGGGCGAGGGAGCCGGCAGGGAGCCCAACTGCCCGTAGGTTTCAAGCGCGGGCGCCATCAGCGGTTCGCCGAGGCCGTAGGCCCACATGTTGTAGTGGGCGGGCGAGGACACTGCCGCGACGGGAACGCGGGCGGTGGCGAGGGCGGGCGCGAGGGAGTAGTCGAGCGAGAGCCCCTGCAGCGGGTTGCCGGGTTCGCCGATGACGTCGAGCAGGCGCCCCATCCAGCCGGAGCGCGTTTGCGTGTTGAGCTCGCCGACCTCCCAGTAGTGGCGGCTGGTGAAGTGGCTCTCGTCGGGTGGGTCGTAGCCGACGGCGGGGAACACACTGACCTTGCCCTCGCCGTGCAGCGTGGCGAGGCCCCCCGCGGAGGGGTGCCACATCAGAGAGGGGTCCTCGCTGAAGACCTGCCCGGCCCCTTCGCTGAGGCGCAGCGTGGGGCGCAGTTCGTTGTAGGCGGCTTCCTTGACGGGGGCGAGCACCGAGAGCGAGTCCCAGCCGCCTTCCATGAAGATCGAGACGAGCACGGGCTGGTTGGGCGCGGCGGCGGCGGCCTGCGCGATGCCCTCTTCGAAGTGCCGCGGGCTCAGCATCGAGGCGCCGTACACCGAGAGCAGCGCGCCGGCGGAGCGCAGGAGGAACGCGCGCCGGTCCAGCCCCGTCCCCGCGGGCAGCGGCATGCCGGGCTCGATCGAGGGCAGCCCGCGACCCGCGACGGCGGCGCCGCGGCGCAGCAGCTGGGCGCGATTGAAGTCGTTGCACGAGCAGGCACGGCTCATCGCGAGACCTCCGGGAAACGATTTTTAGAAGGACCCCCCGAGGGGGTCCGCGAGGGCCGCGTTGTGGGAGAAGTGCGCGTGGTGGTCATGTCAGCTCACCTGCATGTCGGGAGAGGTCGCGATCAGGATGCGCAAAGCGTTCTGGCGCATCGCGCGATTCGAGCTCTGTTCCCACTTCGCCGTGTAGGGGGTGAGGCAGTCCTGCGCAAAGGTGCCGATGGTGTTCACCGTTTCGGGGCTGAGCAGCGGATTGGCCCAGTAGCCCAGCGCGCTGGCCATCGCGCTCGAGGGTTCCTCTGAGGGGTCGTACTTCGAGCCGCCTTCGGCCCAGGGGTCGGGGTAGTTCTTGGCGAGCACGTAGTTGGCGAGTTCCCAGCGCGCCTTGGCGGTGGAGGTGTCGAGCCAGCGGGTGAAGTCCCAGCCGGAGACGTTGGGGGGGTAGAACAGCTGCTGCCCGGCACCCGAGCAGAGCCAGGCCCAGTCGGTCGTGTCGATATAGCGCCCCGCCGCGCGCAGCAGCCCGGCGTTGTAGATAACGGGCGGGGTGACGAGCTCAGGGCCTCCATAGAAGAGGGGGTGCTGGAGGATCGCCTCCACGACGGCCTGGATGCTGTAGCCGCTGCTGACGTAGAGCCCCTGCAGCGAGGCGTCGGTGGCGGGGTCGGGGGGTTCGGCGATGAAGTAGCCCCACAGCTTGTTGACGAAGAAGGCGGGGTGCATGGGGTGCGTGACGCACAGGCGCACGGCGTCTTCCCAGTTCCAGTTGCCGGTCTGCCCGAAGACGGTCTTCTGCCCTTCGTCGTGGCGCGAGGGGTCGAAGCGGAAGTCGTGGAGCCCTTCTTCGTTTGACCATTCTGCCGTCCATCCGGTGAGCGCGCGGGCCATTTCGCGCACGTCGTCCTCGGTGTAGGCGCCGCGGTCGGCGCCGAGCGAGAACAGCTCCATCATCTCGCGCGCGTAGTTCTCGTTGGGGTTTTCCGCTTCGTTGTAGATGCCGTCGAGGAACACGAGCATCGCGGGGTTGACGGTGATCGCCATGAACAGGTCGCGAAAGCTGCCGAGCGCCATCGAGCGAAACAGTTCGTTCTGATCCAGCATCATCTGCTGCGAGTTGACCTTCTCGTTGGAGTTCGCGAACCAGTCGTGCCAGACGAAGGTCATCTTCTCGACGAGCGGCTGGTTGGAGCGGATCATGCGATCGAGCCACCAGCAGTGGTCGTGCCCCCAGGCGTCGGCGGGCGCGAGCGGGTTGCCTTCTTCGTCGGTGGGCGCGGGCCCGCTCAGCACCGCGGCGCCGGAGGGCCGCGTGAGCCAGTAGATGGCCTGTTGGAGGGGCTGCCCGACGAGCCCCTGGATCTCCCCGGGAGCGGGCCCGAAGCCGGCGCGCCACAGCAGCCGCTGCGCCTGCGCGGGGTTGAGCAGCACGGGAGGCGCGGGCGCGCCGGAGGGCGGGGAGGCGGGAGCGCTGGGCAGCGGCGCGCCGGGGAGCCCGGAGGGGTGGTGCACCACCTTGCGGTGCTTGTGGCGCTTGTGGTGCTTGCGCTTGTGGTGCTTGGCCTTGTGCTTGTGGTGCTTGGGCGGCTTGTGACTCTTGCCCTTGGGGCGTGAACGAGCCTGGCGCGTGCGGACCATGCGAGCGTCTCGGCCGCGCGACGCTCATATGCGCGGTTGAGCACGCATTCTCGGCGGATGTCGTATTGGGAGCGCCGAGCGCGAGCGACCGCAGGTCACGGCGGGGCGCAGTACCTGATCGACCTCAGTCCGGCAGATCTCGCCGCGCGCACCGACTGGCCGTAGTCCTCGCGCGACTACCGATATCCCTGCAGGGCGTAGGGGTTGAGGAACTGGCGATGCCAGAAATATGTGCGCTCGAGCGCGGTCATCCCTGCGGCGTCGGACACCTCCTGCCATTGCGACTCGATCGTGTCGATCTGGTGGTCGACGATTTCCCTGGCTTCGGGCTCTGAGAGCAGGTAGGTGGATGCCTGCGCGACGCACACGGCGAGCCGGCTGAGCCGTAGGCCCTCAGCGGTGATCGCCATCGCCTGCGTGGTCTCGCCGCCGACTCGGGGTTGCGGACAGATGTCGTAAGCCGGCGTCAGCGTCAGCGTCCGGCCGTCCCAGAATGCCGCGTGGTTGCGGGCGTGGTCGTCGCTGTTGCCCACGAGGATGTTGAAGGTGAGGCGCGCGAACAGCTCGTGGAGCGTGGCGCGAGCGCGGGTGAAGCGTTCGCGCACCTTCTGGGCAAGCGCCGCATAGCTCGCGTATCGCGCTGACATCTCATCGAGCTCGAGGATCGTCAGGGCCGACAAGAGCGCGCGCCGTCGATCCGTTCCCCGGGGGCGGTCGAAGCGCTCGACCAGCAGGACGTCTTTGCCCAGCACCTCCTTGATTCTCACCGGAGCGGCGTCGAGGCCGGCGCGGCGCGCGAGATCCATCGCCGCGTACTCGCCCTTTACGACCGCATAGCGGTCGCTGGTCGAGGAGAACTTCGCGATCAGCCGTTGGTCGCCGTCGCGCAACATCGCCTTCGGCCGCGCCCCCCCGATGGAGCTGCCGTGCAGCAGCGCCTGATCGAGGTCCGGCGAGAACGGGAGCCCCGCCTCGACTCGCTCGGCCGCGAGCAGCAGATCCTCCAGCGGAGCGCCGTCTCCCCCACGATTCACATACTCCTCGGGCGAGCCTTGGAAATCGAGCGCTCCGATTCGATCCGAACCGGACAAGAGCAGATAGGCCAGCCGGCCGAGATCGGCTGAGTCCTCGGCGTCGCCGCTGAGCACCCTGCGCAGGATCACCCGCTGTCCCCACGCGTCGGGTGCGCCGTCGGCGACGGCGCCCGCGATGCTCAGACCGGGGAGGGGGGCGATATGGCCGAGGCGCAGCGGCAACTCGGGCTCATACAGCGCGATCGCATTCTCACGGTCGAGATAGCTGCGGCCATAGTTGAAGCTCACGATGTCCGCGGTGGTCTCCAGTCGCCCGGCCACGACAGGCTCGGTCGCACCGGGCAGCCAGATCCACACGTAAGCCTCGCGCGGCTGCTCAGAAGTCATCCTTGACGTCCTCGCCGCGGGTACGCACCCGCTCGGGCAGCAGGGCCAGGCGATCGCGAGCGCGGTCCATGTCGATCGTCAGCCGGGAGCGATCTTCGTGGAAGAGCGGCACGCCCGTAAGGGCCGCCACCTCGAATGCCACGCCGAGGCCGACCGTCAGATCGCCGCGCTCGACCTTGCGCAACGTGAATGGGGTGATGCCCGCTCGATCGGCTAGCTCCCGCATCGACCAGCGCCGTTCGCGGCGGGCCTGGCTGATGCGAGCGCCGAGGAGCCGGGCCGCCTCGATCGCATAGGGAGAATACGCGCGCGTGAGCTTCACACGACAAACATAGCACTAGACTGCTTATTCAAGTATCTAAGCAGCATTATATTGCAACTATCACAACTCGGAAAAACCACTCCTGCCATCTCGCCACAGCGCCTGCAGCGGCAGCGCCCAGAGGCGCTCGCCGAGGGGGAGGGTACGCTCGCCTGCGTAGAGGATCGCGCCGGCCGGCAGCCGCGTCCCGATGCGCTCGCGCAGGCGTGTGAGGCCGCGGAGATCCTCGGCGCGGACGGTTGCGCTCGCCTTCACCTCGACCGCGACGATCTCGCCCGAGGGTCGCTCGATGATCACGTCGACCTTCCCTTCCTACCCCGCGACCAGCGCCCCCCGCCGCGCGAGGGTCTGTTCGGTCTCGTGCAGGGCCTCGACGAAGATCTCCAGGCCGCGCAGGAGCAGCTCGCGGGTGATCGTGAGCGGCGGCAGGAAGCGGGCGACGTTGCCGAAGTGGCCGCCCTTCTCGATGATGAGCCCCTTCTGGCAGCACACCCCGCGCACTTCCTCGGCCAGCTCGGGCCAGGGCTCGCGCGTGTGGCGGTCGCGCACCAGCTCGATCCCGATCATCAGGCCCCGGCCGCGCACCTCGCCGACCGCGTCCAGCTCCGCGGTGGCCTCGCGCAGGGTCTGGAGCGCCAGCTCGCCGAGCTGCGCCGCGTGCTCCACCAGGCCGGTCTGCGCCATGAACTCGAGCGCCGCCGCGCCTGCCGCCATTGCGACCTGGTGGCCGCGGAAGGTGCCGATGTGCGCCCCCGGCTCCCATGTATCGAGCGTCGCGTCGTAGGCGATCGCCGAGAGCGGATAGCCGATCCCGCCCAGCGCCTTCGAGAGCACGATCACATCGGGGGTGACCTGCTCGTGGTCGCACGCGAACATCGCCCCCGTGCGCGCGAAGCCCGTCTGGATCTCATCCACGATCATCGGAACCCCGCGGGCGCGCGTGATGCGCCTCACCTCGCGCAGCCACCCCGCCGGTGGGACGACCGTGCCGCCCTCGCCCTGAATCGCCTCGACGATCACCGCCGCCGGGTGGGGCACGCCGCTGTGGGGGTCCTCGAGCGTGCTCTCCAGGAGCTTCGCGCACGCCAGCTGGCAGGTCGCCGGGCGAAGCCCCAACGGACAGCGGTAGCAGTAGGGGTAGGGCGTGAAGTGCACCGGCGTATCGGTCGGTCCGCCGCACGTCGTATCGCTCGTTACGCTCAGCGCCCCCTCGGTCATGCCGTGGTAGGAGCCCTGGAACGCCACCACCGACCGGCGGCCGGTGTGCGCGCGCACGAGCTTCAGCGCCGCCTCCACCGCGTCGCTGCCGGTTGGGCCGCCGAAGTGGATCCGCGCGGTGCGCTTCAGTGCGCCGGGCAGCAGCTCCTTGAGCCTGTGCATCAGCGCGAGGCGCGCGCGCGTGGGGAAGTCCAGCGCGTGCACCAGCTTCTCCTGCTGCTCGCTCGCCGCGCGCGCGACCGCTGGGTTGGAGTGCCCCACGTTGAGCGTCCCCGCGCCCCCGAAGAAGTCCAGGTACGTGTTGCCGTCGGCGTCCTTCACGGTCGCTCCGCGTCCCTCCGCCAGCGCGATTGGGACCGCGCGCGGGTAGCTGCGCGCGCGGCTCTCCACGGCGGCCTGTTCGGCGAGCATCCGCTGCGAGTTCGGCCCCGGCACGCGGCCGTTCACCCGGGGAGCGGGCGCGAAGTGCAGCTCTTCGAAGCGCTCCCGGGTGGGCGGGTCCATATTCATCGCGCGCGCCACCCCGCGATCGCCGCCTGTCCCAGCGCGACGCCGCCGTCGTTGGCCGGCACGACGCGGTGCACGTGCACTTCGAAGCCCGCCTGCACGAGCGTCTCGCACGCGCCGCGCAGCAGCCACTCGTTCTGCCATACACCGCCGCTCAGCACCACCTTGCGCACGCCCGTGCGGCGAGCGATCTCCATGCACGTGCTGCGCACGACATCCACCACGGTGCAGTGGAAGCGCAGGCTCAGCTCCGCCGCTTTGCTCCCTCCCCGCGCCACGAGCCGGGCGAGCTCGGCAACCATCGGGCGCACATCCACGCGCAGCGGCCGCTCGGCGGTGTGCAGCTCCCACTGAAGCGGAGCCGCGCGCGTGCCGGGCTCGATCAGCTGTTCGAGCTCGATCGCCGCCTGCGCTTCGTAGCGGCAGCGCTCACGCACGCCCAGCAGGGCCGCGACCCCGTCGAACAGCCTCCCCATGCTCGACGTGAGGGGCGAGCTCACGCCCGCCTGCACCATGCGCGCGAGCACGTGGCGCTCCTGCTCGCCGCGCCGCGCCACCACCGGCAGCGCCTCGAGCTGCCCCAGCTCGCCGTGCGCCTGCAGGAGCAGCGAGAGGGCTGTGCGGAACGGCTCTTCCACCGCTCGATCGCCACCCGGGAGGCGGAAGTATTCGAGGTGCCCTGCGCGCTCGAAGCCGCCGTAGTCGCCGAGCAGGAACTCGCCGCCCCAGATGTGCCCATCGATCCCGTAGCCGGTCCCATCGAAGATCACCCCCACCACAGGCTCGCTGAGCCCGTGCTCGCACATGCACGCCGCCATGTGCGCGTGGTGGTGCTGCACCTCCACCGTGGGCAGCTCGCGCCCCAGCGCGCGCGCGTAGCGGGTGCTCATGTAGCCGGGGTGCATGTCGTGCGCCACCACCTCCGGCGTCACCTCGAGCAGCTCCGCGAGGTGGGCGATCGCGTGCTCGAAGGAACGCTGGGTGGCGTCGTTCTTGAGGTCCCCGATGTGGTGGCTCAGGAACAGCTCGTTGCCCCGCGAGAGGCAGATGGTGCTCTTCAGCTCGGGCCCCACCGCGAGCAGCGGGGGCATCTGGAAGGGCGCGCGCACCGGGATCGGCGTGTACCCGCGCGCGCGGCGCAGCGGGGCCATCTCGGTGACCCCCGCGAACGACACCGCGCGTACGATCGAGTCGTCCACGCGCGTGTGGATGTCGCGGTTGTTGATCAGGAACGCATCCGCGATCTCCGCCAGCCGTTTCAAGGCGTCCTCGTTGGTGAACGCGATCGGCTCGTCGGAGACGTTGCCGCTGGTTGCCACGAGCGCATCGAGCCCCTCCCCGAACAGGAGGACGTGCAGCGGCGCATAGGCCAGCATCGCCCCGTAGCGGCGGTTTCCCGGCGCGATGCCCGGCGCCAGCTCCGCCGTGCCGCTGCGCTTCTTCACCAGCACGATCGGGCGCGCGGGAGCCATCAGGAGCTCGGCCTCGCGCTCTCCCACCACCGCGTAGGCGCCGAGCGCCCGCAGAGTGGGAGACATCACCGCGAACGGCTTCTCCTCGCGTCGCTTGCGCCGGCGCAGCTCCGCCACGGCGCGCTCATCGCGGGCGTTGCACATCAGGTGGTACCCGCCGATGCCCTTCACCGCGAGGATCGCGCCCCGCGCCAGCAGCGCAACGGCGTCCCGCACGGGTTCCGGCGAGTCCAGCCGGCCCCGGCGCGCATCCCACAGCTCCACGTGCGGCCCGCAGTCCCAGCAGGCGATCGGCTGGGCGTGGAAGCGCCGATCGGCGACGTCGTGGTACTCCGCCGCGCAGGCGGCGCACATCGGAAACACCGACATGGTGGTCATCGCGCGGTCATAGGGAACCCCGCGCACGATCGAGTACCGCGGCCCGCAGTTGGTGCAGTTGATGAACGGGTAGCGGTGGCGCCGATCGGCGGGATCGAGCATCTCTCCCACGCACTCCTCGCATACGCACGTATCGGGCGAGATGAGCGTCTGCGCCCGCTCGCCGCGATCGGAGAGGTGGATCTGGAAGCCCTCCAGGGGCGCATCGTCATAGCGCTGCTCCACCAGCGCCACCGAGTCGATCCGCGCCAGCGCGGGGGAGCGGGTGCGCACTTCCATGATGAACTCTTCCAGCACTTCCGCGGCGCCCTGGACCTCGAGCACGACGCCGTCGGAGTCGTTGCGGATCCAGCCCCTCAGCGCGTGGCGCACGGCAGTGCGAAACACGAACGGCCGGAACCCCACCCCCTGGACGATCCCGCGGATCTCGTAGCGGCGTGTCTCGGACATCGGGCGGAGACCCAAGCTCGCTAGCAGAGCCTGGGCAGCTCAGCTCCGTAGAGGATCTCGACGATCGACTCCGTTTCGTCCTCTCCCAGCATGCTCACCGCGCTCTCCCCCCGCGCGCGCACACCCCCCACGATCGCCGCGGCATTGCCGTGCGGCTGCAATCTCACCGTCTCCAGGACCTCCTCCGCGAGCTCGCCCTCCACGAACAGGCACAGACACCCCTCGTTGGCCAGATACAGGGGGTCGACCCCCAGCATGTCGGCCGCCATCGCCGTCTCGGCCTGGATCGGCAGGCGCGCCTGCTCGATCGCCACCGACACGCCCGCGCCGTCGGCGACCTCGTTGAGGACCGTGCCCAGCCCGCCCCGGGTGACGTCGCGCATGCAGTGCACGTGCTCGGAGTGCTCCTCCAGCACGTTCCACACGAGCCCGTTCAGCGGCGCGCAGTCGCTGGGGATGCGCTGCTCGAAGCCCAATCCCTCGCGCAGCGAGAGGATGTGGATGCTGTGGTTGCCCAGCCAGCTCGTAACGATCACGGCGTCGCCCGGCGCGACCCGTTCCATGCCGAGTTCGATGCCGCTGTGCACTTCGCCGATGCCGGCGGTGTTGATGAAGAGCTTGTCGATCTCTCCGCCCCGCACGACCTTGGTGTCGCCGGCCACGATCGCCACGCCCGCGGCGCTCGCGGCGTCTCTGACCGAATCCAGCACGCGCTCCAGATCGGCGATCGGAAAGCCCTCCTCGAGCACCAGCGCGAGCGTGAGGAAGCGCGGCACCGCGCCGCTCACCGCGAGGTCGTTGACCGTCCCGCAGACCGCCAGCTTGCCGATGTCGCCGTTGCCGAAGAAGATCGGATCGATCACGAACGAGTCGGTCGTAACGGCGATCCGCGAGCTGTCGATGCCGAGCACCGCGCTGTCCTCCATGCGTCCGTGGTGCACGCTGCCCAGGCGGGGGGCGATCAGCTCGGCGATCAGCTCCTGGCTCATCCCGCCACCGGTGCCGGGGGGGGGGGGGGGGGGGGGGGGGGGGGGGGG
>JBIOES010000010.1:0-29198 GCA_044446265.1 Solirubrobacterales bacterium | reverse complement strand
GCCAGTCGGCGTGCTCCTCGGCACGTGCGAGCAGCGCGCCCATCAGGCCCGCGATCGCGCTCTGCGCGCCCGCCGCGCGCTCGCGCGTGTACATCGCCATGTCGGTCACCACCTGGTCGTTGCGCGAGCGCGCCGTGTGCAGCCTGCCGCCCACCGGCCCGACGATCTCGATCAGGCGCCGCTCGATCGCCATGTGAATATCCTCATCATTTTCCAGCAGTCGGAAACACTCCTCGCTCAGCTCCCGCTCCACCTGCGCGAGGCCAGCGAGCAGGGCGTCGCGGTCCTCGGCTGTGATGAACCCGCGCTCGGCGAGCATCCTGGCGTGCGCGCGCGAGCCGGCGAGATCCTGCGGCCACAGACGCCTGTCGAAGCCGATCGAGGCGTTCAGGCGTTGGAAGTCGGGGTGCTGGGGCTCGTGGAAGCGGGACACGCCGGCGTGAGTCTAGGGCTTGGGAGCCGGACCCCTACCTCTCAGTTGGGCGCCGCGCGCCGGCGCGGGCCTCAGGCGCGGGGAGAGGGACCGCGTGCAGCGGCAGTAGCGCACTCCCTGGTACAGCAGTGTTTCCGCTGATACGCTGCGATTCCATTTTCCATTGATTTGACTCAGTTTAGGAGATACGAGATGTCGCAGACCGCTCGGCGCCCTCCGCAGAAGGCCTGGCGCCATCTGGAGAGCCCCAAACCATTTCCATTCATGACATCCAGATTGCCGCGCGGACCGCACTCGCTCTCGCGCGAGCAGGTGGCCGCCAATCAGCGTATGCGCATCGGAATAGCGATGCTGGAGTCGATCGGCGAACTGGGCTACGTGGCGAGCACCGTCTCGGATGTCGTGGCGCGGGCCGGGGTTTCCCGCAAGGCCTTCTATCAGCACTTCGCCAACAAGGAAGAGTGCTTCCTGGCCACCTACGACTCGATCGTCGAGGAGGGCAGGCGCCGCGTTATGCACACTTTCACGGAAGCCCGCGGAGGGGGTGATCGCATCGAGATCGCGATCCGCGCGCTGTTCTTGACGGCGATGGAAAACCCCGACGCCCT
This sequence comes from Solirubrobacterales bacterium, assembly GCA_044446265.1. Classification (GTDB taxonomy): domain Bacteria; phylum Actinomycetota; class Thermoleophilia; order Solirubrobacterales; family Solirubrobacteraceae; genus Palsa-744. Next base: position 28,157 of record JBIOES010000010.1, on the reverse strand, counting down.
GCGCCTGGCGGTCACCGAGATCACAGCCGTGGGGCCGGCGGGCGTCGAGCGCCGCGAGCGCGCGATCGCTGGATACGGGACGCTCATCAACGAGGGTCTGCAGCCGGAGACCGGAGCAGCTGGGCGCCCTCCCTCGGGAACCCTGCCGGACACGACGCTCAGGGCTGTCGTCGGAGGGCTCAACCGGGTGCTGGTCGCCTGCCTGAACGGTGGCCGCGGCACGAGGCCGCTCGACCTGGTCCCCGACCTGGCGCGCTGGGCGGCCGTCTACCACCCGGTGCCCAAGTCGCTGCAGGCGAGCATCGCCAGGCGTCGCCCCAAGCGCGCCCACGTGCAGTCGCCGCCGAGAGGCCGGCCGCTGGGAGGCCGTGCCCCGGGGACGCTCTCCCCCCGCGTGCCCGGAGACCGCAGGCGCTCGGTCCACGGCTCGCGCAGCTTCGTCGTGCACAACCAGCGCGAGCGGATCCTCGACGCCGTCACCAACCTCACGGCCGCCAACGGATACGGGGGGCTGACGGTCGAAGATATCGCCAGCGAGGCGGCCATCTCACTGCAGGCGTTCTACGAGCACTTCGAGAGCAAGGAGGACGCCTTCCTGGTGGCCTACGAGCTGGGTCACGCCAAGGGGCTCGACATCGTCGAAAGAGCCTTCGCCGGAGCGCCCGACTGGCGCAGCGGCGTGCGCGATGGCCTCCACAACCTGACGGAGTACCTGGCCTCCGAGCCCTCGTTCGCGCGGCTGGCCCTGATGGGCACCTCGATCGCCACGCCACGCGCGATCAAGCTCTCGGATAGGGGGCTGAACGCCTACGCACAGCTGCTGGCCCCTGGCCTGGAGGAAGTGCCCAAGAGCAAGCGGCCTCCCGCCATCACAATCGACGCGATCGCGGGCGGGCTGCAGGAGATATTCCTCCACTACGCTGCGCTCGGGCGCCTCGCCGAGCTGCCCGAGCTGGCGCCCGACGCGACGTACATCGCGCTGGCGCCGTTCGTCGGCGCGCAGGAGGCGGCGCGGGTGGCGGCCACGCCGGTGCACAGCTGAGTGTCGGCCGGCCTCCGCCGGCGCGTGCAGGTGAAGCCCGGGCCTGGTTCGCCGAAGCCCCGGACCTCGTTCGCACGCAGGCACGTGCCGGGGCTCTACGCCTCCAGTATCCCCCCGAGCGCGTGTGCGACGCGCGCCACCTGGCCCTCGGACATCCCGGGGAAGAAGGGCAGCGCCAGTGAGCGGGCGGCGACGTCCTCGCAGACAGGGAACTCCCCCACGCGGTGACCGAAGCGCTCGCGGTAGAAGCTCATCAGGTGAATCGCCGGCAGGTAGGGCTTGCTCTGGATCCCCAGTTCGGCCAGCCCGCGCACGACCCCATCGCGATCGACCCCGCGGGGTAGCTGTACGACGAACACGAACCACCCGCGCACGTTCCCGTCGCTGTCGGGGCAGGGCAGCTCCAACCCCTCGACGTCCGTCAGCGCTTCGCGGTAGCGCCGGGCCACGAGCGCCCGTGCCGCGAGCATCTCCCCCAGATGTTCGAGTTGCGCGAGTCCGAGCGCGCACGCCAGATCCGAGAGCCGGTAGTTGAAACCCAGCCGGTCGTGATCGAGCCAGCCCATGTCCGGCGCGCGGCCCTGGTTGCGCTCGGAGTCGATCCGCTCCTTCAGCGCGGGGTCGGCAAGCGTCACCATCCCGCCCTCGCCGGTGGTGAGTTGCTTGTTGGCGTAGAACCCGAACACCGCGGGGTGCCCGCGGCCCCCGACGGGCGTGCCGTCGGCGTGCTGAGCACCCAGAGCCTCGCAGGCGTCCTCGACCAGCGCCAGCCCGTGCCGCTCCGCAAGCGCCTCGAAGGCGGGCATAGCGGCGGGGTAGCCGAAGATGTGCACCGGCAGCAGTGCGCGCGTGCGCTCGGTGACCGCGGCGGCGGCTGCCTCCGGATCGAGGTTGAGCGTGAGCGGGTCGATGTCGGCGAACATGGGCCGCGCGCCCTCGTACAGCGCCACGTTGGCCGAGGCCACGAACGAGAAGGGGCTCGTGACGACCTCATCGCCGCGCCGCACTCCAACCGCGCGCAGCGCCAGGTGCAGCCCCGCAGTTCCACTGGACACCGCACTGGCCAGCGGCGCTCCCACGCGCGCGGCGAACGCGCGCTCGAACTCGCCCAGGCGCGGCCCGAGCGAGAGGTGTCCGGAGCGCAGCACCTCGAGCACCGCCCGCTCCTCGGCCTCCCCCAGGACGGGACGCGCGAGCGGAATCACCGTTGCCTGCACGGGCGCCTGGCTCACGCGGGCGCCCCGGCGGCCCGACGCGGGAGTAGCAAACGCCACTCGCGGGCACCGGCGACTCGCGTTCGCGCCGAGGTTACGCTCACGCCCGCCGCGCTTCGGCCGCTCCGGCGGCGCCGGCGGCGACCTGCATGCCGTACGCCAGCGAGTCCACCAGTGCGTCCCAGGATGCCGCGATCACGTTCTCGGATACGCCGATCGTGCCCCACACGCGCTGGCCGTCGGAGGCGTCGATCAGCACCCGGGTAACGGCGCCGGTGCCCTTCGTCTCATCGAGGATGCGCACCTTGAAGTTGACGAGGTCGATGTCGCGCAGATGCGGGTGGATCTCCCCGATCGCCTCGCGCAGAGCCCTGTCGAGCGCGTTGACGGGACCGTTGCCCATAGCGGTGCGGATGTACTGCTCCTCCTCCGCCCCAGCCTCCCCGCTGGGGAGCCAGATCTTGATCGTGGCCTCGGTCTCGACCTGCCCGTCGGCACGCTTCTCCACCAGCACACGCCAGGACTCCAGGCGAAACAGCGGCTCGTAGTCGCCGGACTCCCTGAGCATCAACAGCTCGAAGGAGCCGTCCGCCGCCTCGAACTGAAAGCCCTGGTGCTCGAGCTCCTTGACGCGCTCCACCGTGCGCTGCGCGGCGGCGTCGTCCAGCTCGATGCCGGCCTCGCGGGCCTTCTCCAGCACCGTTGCCCGGCCCGCAAGCTCGGAGATGAGGATGTCCCGTTGGTTGCCGACCAGCTCGGGGTCGGCGTGCTCGAAGGCATCGGGGTCGGCCTGCACGCCCGCGGCGTGCATCCCGGCCTTGTGCGCGAAGGCGTGCTTGCCCACGTAGGGCTGCGCCGGATCGGGAGCGCGGTTGAGCAGCTCATCCACGAAGTGCGCGGTCTCGGTGAGGCGCGTGAGCCCCTCGGCGGGGAGCACCTCGATGCCCATCTTCAGCTGCAGGTCGGCGATGATCGTGATCAGGTTGGCGTTGCCGGTGCGCTCGCCGATGCCGTTCACTGTCCCCTGCACCTGCGTGGCGCCGGCCTCGACGGCCACCAGCGTGTTGGCCACCGCGCAGCCGGAGTCGTCGTGCACGTGGATGCCGAGCGGCACTTCGGGGAGGGTGGCGCGAACGTCGGCCACCACCTCGCGCAGACGCGTCGGCAGGGAGCCGCCGTTGGTGTCGCACAGCACCACCCGCTCTGCGCCCGCCGCGGCGGCGGCGCGCACCGTCTCCAGCGCATAGGCGCGGTCGAGCTCGAAGCCGTCGAAGAAGTGCTCGGCGTCGAACAGCACACGCTTGCTCCGCGCCGTGAGGAACGCCACGGAGTCGCCGATCATCGCAAGGTTCTCATCCGGCGAGACGCGCACGACCTTCTCGACGTGCAGCAGCGAGGACTTGCCCACCAGCGTGCACACGGGTGCGAAGCAGTCGGCGAGCACACGTAGCCCCTCGTCGTGCTCGGCCGTGCCTTCGCGCCGGCGGGTCATGCCGAAGGCGACGATCTCGGCCGTGTCCAGGCGCTCGTCGGCGAGCAGCTCGAACAGCCGGCGCTCCTTGGGGTTCGAAGAGGGAAAGCCGGCCTCGATCATGTTGATGCCGAGCGCGTCCAGCGCGTGCACTACGCGCAGCTTCTCCTCCGCGGTGAGCGTCATGCCGCCGCCGCCCATGCCGTCGCGCAGGGTCGCGTCGTAGAGCTCCACGGCGGTCATCAGCCCGCCGGAGTGGGTGCTCCGGGCGGCGAGACCGGGGCAGTAGCGGGGCCCTGAGCGCCCGAGGGCGACTCGCCCGTGGGGGTATCGAGCGCCGGAGCGCGCACCACGTCCAGCCACTCGCGGTAGCGCTCGGAGCGCCCATGAACGGCGTCGTCGAAGGCGGCCTGCAGCACGCGCGTAACCTCCCCGGGCTCGCCCGTACCGATCGTGTGGTCGTCGATCTCCCGCACGGGCACCAGCTCGGCGGCGGTGCCGGACATGAAGACCTCATCCGCTAGATACATCTCGGCGCGCGCGACGTTGCGCTCGACCACCGAGTAGCCGAGGTCGGAGGCGATCTGGATGACCGAGCGGCGCGTAATGCCATCGAGGATCGAGCTGTGCTGGCCGGGCGTGGCGATCTCGCCGTCGCGCACCACGTAGATGTTCTCGCCGGTGCCCTCGCACACGTGGCCGTGGTCGTCGAGCAGGATCGCCTCCTCGTAGCCGGCCTTGACCGACTCGACCTTGGCGAGCACGCTGTTGAGGTACTGACCCGAGGCCTTGGCATGAGGTATGAGCGAGTCGGGCGAGATGCGTCGCCAGGAGGAGACCTTGGCGCGCACGCCGTTGCGCAGACCCTCCTCGCCGAGGTAGGCGCCCCACTCCCAGCAGGCGATCGTCACGTCGACGGGCGCCTCCAGTGGGTTGAGCCCCATCTGCCCGTAGCCACGGTTGACGATCGGGCGGATGTAGCAGGAGCGCAGACCGTTGCGGGCGACCAGCTCCAGCGTCGCGGCGCGCAGCTCCTGCACCGAGTAGGGCACAGGCATGTAGTAGAGCTGCGCCGAGCGCTCCAGGCGCTCCAGGTGATCGATATTGCGGAAGACCGCCGGACCGAGCTCGGTGTCGTAGCAGCGCATCGAGTCGAACACGCCCGTGCCGTAGTGCAGGCCGTGCGTCAAGACGTGAACCTTGGCGTCCTCCCAGGCGACGAAATCTCCGTTCATCCAGATGAGGTCGGTGGGGTCCATGGTCGGCGGCTCCTAGTCAGAGGTGGTCTAGCACTGCGCGCGTGGCCTGCGCGGTACCCGCAGCGCCCCCCAGGTCGGGGGTGCGCAGGCCCTCCTCGAGCGCACGCTCCACGGCGGATTCTACCGCCGCGGCCTCGCTTGCCAAGCCCAATCCATGGCGCAGCATCAGAGCCGCGGATAGGAACATCGCCAGCGGGTTGGCGATGCCCCGTCCGGCGATGTCCGGCGCGGAGCCGTGCACGGGCTCGAACAGGCCCGGGGTGGGTGGGTCCTGATCCCTATCGCCCAGCGAGGCGGAGGGAAGCATCCCGATCGAGCCGGTGATCATCGCGGCCTCGTCCGAGAGGATGTCTCCGAACATGTTCTCGGTCAGGATCGTGTCGAAGTGGCGCGGCGCCGCCACGAGCTGCATGGCGGCGTTGTCGACGAGCACGTGCTCGAGCTGGATGTGCGGGAACTCGCGCGAGTGCACGTCGATCACGACCTGGCGCCACAGCCGCGAGGTCTCAAGCACGTTGGCCTTGTCCACGCTCGACACCTTCGCCCGCGCGGCGCCGAAGGCGGTGCGCGCGATGCGCTCAATCTCCGCGACCGTGTAGATGCAGAGGTCGCTGGCCATCGTCTCGGTGCGCATCTTCTCGCCGAAGTAGATCCCGCCGGTCAGCTCGCGCACGACCAAAAGATCGGTCCCCTCGATGCGCTCGCGACGCAGAGGCGAGGCTTCGTACAGCGCGGGCAGCGGCTTGACCGGCCGCAGGTTGGCGTACAGCCCGAGCCCCTTGCGCAGCCCGAGCAGGCCCTGCTCGGGGCGCGGGGCGTGCGGATCGGTGGTGTCCCACTTCGGCCCCCCCACCGCGCCCAGCAGCACGGCGTCGGCGCCACGGCAGGCCGCGAGTGTCCCGTCGGTGAGCGCGGTGCCGTGCGCGTCGATCGCGGCTCCCCCGAAGAGGCGCTCCTCGAACTCGAACTCGCCCACCGCGCGCAGCACCTCCAGCGCGGGAGCCATGATCTCCGGGCCGATCCCGTCGCCGGGGAGAGTGACTATGCGGTGTGCCATGCGGCTGCGCAGGCTAACGGTTCGCGGACGAGGCCGTGAGGTTGCTCACAGCGCCGCGAACCTCTCCTCAGGCTGCGGCATTCTCTCGCGGCGGCTATTTGACGATCGTGAAGTGCAGCGAGCGCGGCGCGGAACGGCCACCGGCGAAGTTGGTGGCGATGATGGTGAGCGTGTAGCTCCCCGCCGGCAGCTTCGTGGAGGGTGTGAGCCGCCCCTGAAAGGCAACCTTGTTCGCGCCACCGGCGCCGCTGAGGGAGAGCGCTCCGGCCGCCACGGCGCGTTCACAGCGCTTGTGCTTGACGTCTTTACGGCTCTGAGCTACGCACACGTGGCCAACCCTGCGGCCGGTCAGGTGCTCGGTGAAGCTGAAGCTGACCGAGGATGGCTCGCTGAGCGCGAACGAGAACGTGGTCCCAAGCGGCGGCTGGCGCTTCCTTCTGCGCCGACTGATCTGCGCGAACGCGCGGCCCGCGCGCCATCTGGAGGCAGACTGGCGCAGCGCGGAAATCGTCGGTGGTGGCGGCGGCGCCTTCACGGTAAAGGGCGCGCTCGACGCCGAGGCGGTGACATCGAGCAGCCGATAGGTGACGGTCTCGATGCACGTAAGCTGCCGGCCGATGTTGGCGACCGTGGGGGTGTAGGACTGGCCCGTGGCGATCCTCGCGCCACCCAGCTGCCAGCTGTAGCCGTCGAAGCCAAAGAGGCTCGGCGAGGGCTGGAACGAGTCCCAGGTGGACCAAGCGGCGTTGCAGATCTCCGTCTTGCCCGCTTCCTCGCCACCCGTCACTGTGGGCGCGGAGGCCAGCGCTTCCGGGGCGCCGGTCCCGATTCGCGCGATCTTGTTGCCCTTGCTCTCGGTGAACCAGAGATTGCCGTCGGGACCGGGTGCAATGTCTTCGGGCTTGCTTTCCATGGTCGGCACGGGAAATTCGGTGATCGCGCCGCCCGGGGTGATCCGCCCGATCTTGTCGCCACCACCCTCGGAGAACCACAAGTCGCCATCCGGACCGGCCGCAATGGCACCCGGAAAGCTCCAAGGTCGTGGGTACAGGAAAAACTCGGCGACGCCGCCGCTCGGCGCCATCCGCCCGATCTTGTCGCTCAGAAACTCGGTGAACCACACGTCGCCGTCGGGACCCGTTGCTATACCCGGAGGCCCGCTGTTGTTTAGGGCTGGCAACGGGAACTCGGTGATCGCGCCGCCAGGCGTGATCACCCCAATCTTGTTGCCCTTGTACTCGGTGAACCACAGATTGCCTTCAGGATACGAGGCGATTCCCCAAGGTTCGCTTTCCGGGGTCGGAATTGGGAACTCCGTGATCGCGCCATTTGGGGTGATCCGCCCGATCTTGTTGCCCTTGATCTCGGTGAACCACAGATTGCCGTCAGGACCCAGCGCGATCTCTTTCGGCCCGCTTTCCGGCGTCGGCACGGGAAACTCGGCGACAGCGCCGCTTGGTGTGATCTGTCCGATCTTATCGGCCTTGTACTCGGTGAACCACAGGTTGCCGTCAGGACCGGGAGCAATCCATTCCGGACGGCTGTTGGGAGTCGGAATCGGGAATTCGGCAATTACACCGCCAGGTGTGATGCGCCCGATCTTGTTGCCCCCGACCTCGGTGAACCACAGGTTGCCATCGGGCCCCGGCGCGATGCCACCGAGTTCGCTTGCAGCGGTTGACACGGGGAACTCGGTGATAGTCCCTTCCGGTGCCGCCAAGACGCTGCCCGTGCACACCAGCAGCACCGCCGACGCGAGTACGGCCGCTGATAAAAGTCTAACCTTCAGCACGCACCGCAGACTATCATCGTCATCGGCCCGCGGGCATCGTGTCTCTACAACGCCGTCGTCACCGGACCGTCGCGCTCGCGGTCGCGCTCGTAGGCGACGATCGCGGACTCGTCGCCGAGGGTGACGCCGATGTCGTCGAGGCCAGCGAGCAGGCGGCGGCGGATCTCGTGGTCGATCTCGAAGGCGACCTCGCGCCCGGCGAAGCGAACCTCCTGGGCGTCGAGGTCGATTTCGCCCTTGCCGGCGCGGGCGAGGGCGTGGCAGTCCTCGTCGCTGAGCACAACGGGCAGCAGGCCGATCTTGGTGCAGTTGGAGTAGAAGATGTCGGCGAACGAGGGCGCAATGATTGCGCGGAAGCCGTAGTCCTGAAGGCCCCACGGGGCGTGCTCGCGCGAGGAGCCGCAGCCGAAGTTCTCGCCGGCGAGCAGGATCGGGTTGGCGGGCAGATCCCACCCGGGCTCCTTGGCCCAGTCGTAGAACAGGAACTCGCCGAAGCCCGTGCGCTCCACTCTCTTCAGAAACTGCTTGGGCATGATCTGGTCGGTGTCGACGTTGGAGCGGTCCAGGTGCGAGACCGCGCCGGCGATTGTGTGAATGGCCTCCATGGTTTCAGCTCCAATCCCTGATGTCGGTGAAATGCCCCTCGATCGCCGCGGCGGCGGCCATCTGGGGAGAGACGAGGTGCGTGCGCCCGCCGCGCCCCTGGCGGCCCTCGAAGTTTCGGTTGGAGGTCGATGCGCAACGCTCGCCGGGGGCGAGGATGTCGGGGTTCATGCCGAGACACATCGAGCAGCCGGCCACGCGCCAATCGAAGCCGGCGTCGCGAAAGACGCGGTCCAGGCCCTCAGCCTCGGCCTGCGCCTTGACCTGCTGGGAGCCGGGCACGACCATCGCGTTGACGCTCGCGGCGACTCGGCGCCCAGCGACGACCTCGGCGGCAGCACGCAGGTCGCCGATGCGCGAGTTGGTGCAGGAGCCGATGAACACGCGATCCACGGCGATCTCGGAGATGGGAGTGCCGGGCTCCAGCGCCATGTACGCAAGGGCGCGCTCGGCGGCCTCGCGCTCGGCGGGAGAGTCGAAGTCCGTGGGCGCGGGGACGCGGTCGGTGACGGACAGGACCATGTCGGGCGTCGTGCCCCACGTCACCTGTGGGGTCAGCGCGGAGGCGTCGACGACGACCTCCTTGTCGTAGGCGGCGCCCTCCTCGGAGGGCAGCGTGCGCCAGCGCTCGATCGCGGTGTCGAGAGCAGCCCCGCGCGGGAAGCCGGGGCGCTCGCGTTCCTGGAACCACGCGAAGGTGGTGTCGTCGGGCGCGATCATCCCCGCGCGCCCGCCCGCCTCGATGGTCATGTTGCAGACGGTCATGCGCCCCTCCATCGAGAGCGCGGCGATCGCGGGGCCGGCGAACTCCACGACGTGGCCGGTGGCGCCGCCGACGCCGATCTGCCCGATCGTGCCGAGGATCAGATCCTTGGCGGTGACGCCGAATCCGAGCGCGCCCTCGTAGCGGATTCGCATCGAGCGCGGACGATTCTGGACCATGCACTGAGTCGCCAGCACGTGCTCGACCACAGACGTGCCGATGCCGAACGCGAGCGCGCCGAACGCCCCGTGCGTGGCGGTGTGCGAATCTCCGCACACGATCGTCATGCCCGGCTGGGTGACCCCCAGCTCGGGGCCGATCACGTGCACGATCCCCTGCCTGTTGGAGCCCAGGGAGTAGATGGGCACCCCGAACTCCGCGCAGTTGCGCTCCAGGGTCTGTACCTGCACCCGCGAGAGCTCGTCCTTGATGCGCGCGGCCACGGGCGTGCCGTCGGTCGGCGTGTTGTGGTCGGCGGTGGCCAGCGTGCGGTCGGGCCGGCGCACCTTGCGCCCAGCGAGGCGCAGCCCATCGAAGGCCTGCGGCGAGGTCACCTCGTGCACCAGGTGCAGATCGACATAGAGCAGTCCGGAGGCGACCTCGTGGGACTCCCAGATCTTCTCGAACAGGGTCTTAGGCATCGTTATTCCTTCTTGTTTTCATTGATGAGGACGGGTGGGTGGGCCTTAATCAATGGTCCTCCTTGGGGCCGGTTTGTGACCTTTCGCCTCTCACATCAACTCCGTCTCAGCCCGGCGGAGACGACGGCGAGTAAACTCGCTTCCTCGGCGCTGGGGTTCTCGAAATGGTGGGGCAGGTCCGCGTCGAAAGTGACACAGTCACCTGTGTGCAGCTCGTAGCGCTGTCCGTCACACACGAGCACGACGCCGCCCTGCTCGACAAGCGCCGTCTCGCGGCTGCCCGGCTCGTGCATCGGCGGGTCGTCGGGCGCGCCCGTCGCGCCTCCCGGAGCCAACGTGTGTCGCGAGAAGTCCGCCCGCTGACCGGGCTGCCCGGAGGTGAGCACCTCGAAACGGTGCCCCCGCCGCGCGTTGCCTCCGCGCTGGCGCTGGTTGGCGTGAACGATTGTCACTGCGCCGTCCTCATCCAGGCGCAAGAGCTGTGAAAGCCGCAGCTCCAGCCCCGCCGCAATGCGCGCGGCGACGGTCAGCGTCGGGCTCGTATCCCCTCGCTCGACCTGGGAGAGCATCGGCGCGCTAACACCGCTGCGCGCGGCCAGATCGCGCAGGGACAGCGAGGACGCCTCGCGCAGCGCCTTGACCCGAGCGCCCAGAACAATCGGGTCCAGAGGATCCGGGGTCGACGCCCCATTCAGTGTGACCCGCTCCTTGACAGCCATCATACGAGCGTACGTTATCACAGACGCTCGATTGGTGCTGCGATCCTTCACGCTGTCGTTTCGGCGAGCGGCAGCAGCCTCTACCCCGCACCACGCGGCCCATCCCCGGCCCCCCCTGTGGGGGCCTACTCAAAAGAAGAACCCGCGCCGGAAGCGACGAGGCCGCCTATGAAGCCGTGACCGGCAGCCCCACCACCCCGTCGGCGCTCTGCGAACGCGCGACGGCGACCGACAGCGCGCGTACGTACGCGCGCGCGGCGGCCTCGATGATGTCGGTGGAGATCGCCTGGCCGGAGCCCGACTGGCCGTGGGCCTCGACCACGACTGAGACCTCCCCCAGGGCGTCCTGGCCCTCGGTGACCGCCCCGATCTGGAAATCGCGCAACTTGGTCTCCACGCCGGTGGCGGCGTCGATCGCGTGGAACACCGCGTCAATCGGGCCGTCCCCGGTGAAGGAGCCTTCTTTGGTGGGGCCCTCGGGCGGGCTGACGCCGACCTTCGCGTGCGGCGGGCGCCTGGATGATGCCTCGACGTCGAACCACTCCAGCGTGTACCCGGGGATCTCCTCGCGCAGCTCGTCGGTGACCAGCGCCTCCAGGTCCATCGCGGTGATCTGCTTCTTGCGATCGGCCAGCTCCTTGAAGCGCTTGAACGCGGCGTTCAGCGCGGCGCCGTCGATCCGGAAGCCCATCTCCTGCAGCGCCTCGTGCAGGGCGTGGCGGCCGGAGTGCTTGCCCAGCACGATCGCGTTGCTCTCCAGGCCCACGGTGGTGGCGTCCATGATCTCGTAGGTGGTGCGCTCCTTCAGCACGCCATCCTGGTGGATGCCCGACTCGTGGGCGAACGCGTTGCGGCCTACGATCGCCTTGTTGGGCTGCACCGGATAGCCCGTCAGGCGCGATACCAGACGGCTCGCGCGCGCCAGCTCGCGCGTGTTCACGCGCGTGTCCAGCCCTTCCACATCCGCGCGCCGCGTGCGCAGCAGCATCACGATCTCCTCCAGCGAGGCGTTGCCGGCGCGCTCGCCGATGCCATTGATCGCGCACTCCACCTGCCGGGCCCCCGCCAGCACACCCGCGAAGGAGTTGGCGACCGCCAGCCCCAGGTCGTCGTGGCAGTGCACAGACAGGACCACATCGTGCAGGCGGGGCACCAGCTCGTACAACCGCGCCAGGTACTCCTGGAACTCATGCGGCATCACGTACCCGACGGTGTCGGGGATGTTGATCGTGGTGGCGCCCTCCTCGATCGCGATCTGCACCACCTCGGCGGTGAACTCCACGTCGGCGCGGGTGGCGTCCATCGGCGAGAACTCCACGTCGTCCAGGTATTCCCTGGCGTGCACCACCGCCGCGCGCGCCTGGCCCTTGACGTCCTCGCGCGTGGTCTGCAGCTGGTGGACGATATGAATGTCCGATGTGGAGATGAACGTGTGGATGCGCGGTCGCTCGGAGTCCCTAACCGCCTCCCACGCCGCGTCGATGTCCTGCTTGGAGGTCCGCGCCAGGCCGCAGATGACGGGACCGTGGACCTCGCGGGCGATCGCCTGCACCGACTCGAAGTCGCCCGGCGAGGTGATCGGGAAGCCCGCCTCGATGATGTCCACGCCCAGGCGCGCCAGCTGGTGGGCGATCTCCAGCTTCTCCTGCTTGTTCAGCGAGATGCCCGGCGACTGCTCACCGTCGCGCAGGGTCGTGTCGAAAACTCGTACGCGCTGCTCCTCCGCGCGCGGGGATGTCTGCTCAGAACTCATGTCGTGCTCCTTGGACTGGAATATAGAGGGGCTCGACCGAAGCCGGTAGACACGCGCCTTCGGCGCGAATCCCCGTTTCGACCAGCCGGCCTTCGGCCGCCTGCGCCACCCTCTTGTCTCGACTGCACTTCCTCCAGCTGCTGGGTATGCGGCTACGCGGCCGCCACGCGCTATTCCCCCCGAGGGGGGAGGAGGAGAAGGAGTGCAAGAGACTGATACGACATGCTTGGTGCAGGGTAGCACCGGCGCCGTGAGACACCAAATTGCGTCAGGGAGTGAGCACGACCTTGCCCACGTTGCGCCGCTCGGTGAGCATGTTGTGTCCCTCGCCGGCGCGCTCGAAGCTGAAGTCCCCGGCGACGACGGGCTTGACGGTGCCATCCGCCATCAGCTCGCGCAGCGGATCGATCCACGGCTCGAGCGTGCCGCGATCCTTCCACAGCGAGAGCATGTTCAGCCCGATCACGGCCTTCGATTCGGACATCTGCTTGACCATGTTGAAGCGCGGCATCCGCGCCAGCGTGCCCAACCCGGCGACGATGCTGCGCTTCTCTCCGGAGACGGCCGCGGAGGCGCCGAACGCCACCATCCGACCGCCCGCGCGCAGCTGACCGTAGGAGCGGCGGAAGCTCTTGCCGCCGATGGCATCCATGATGACGTCAAACGGGGGCAGCCCCGTGTCCCATCCGTCGTGGGTGTAGTCGAGCGCGTGGTCCACACCCTCCTCCTTGATGCGCGCGTGCTTGGAGGGCGAGGCCGCTCCGTACACCTCGGCGCCGTGGCGCTTGGCGATCTGCGTCGCGGCGATTCCCACACCCCCCGCTGCGGCGTTTATCAGCACGCGCTCGCCGGGCTGCAGGTTGCCGTAGCCGATCAGCCCCGCCCACGCCGTGGCGTAGTTGACGGGGATCGCCGCACCCTGCTCGAAACTGAGCTCATCGGGCAGCGGCACGACATCGCTCGCCGGGACCACCACCTGCGAGGCGTAGCCGCCGAACTTGGTGCCCGCGAGCACGCGCTGTCCGTGGCTCAGACCCTCGACCCCCTCCCCCAGCTCGAGGATCGTGCCCGCGACCTCGTAGCCGATCACACACGGCGGCTTGGGCGCGTCGGGGTAGATCCCGATGCGCGCCATCACGTCGGCGAAGTTGATCCCGCAGGCGGCCACATCGATGCGGACCTCCCCCGGGCCGAGGCTCGGGTCGGCGCGTTCCTCGACCTTCAGGACGTCCGGTCCGCCGTGCTTGGTGATGACGACCACGCGCATCGGCGGTACCCTACCCGATTCACTGGCCACGTGGCCAAACGGGCCGATCGGCCTCAGCGCAAAGGGACGATGCGGCAGACAGCCGCGGTCAGATCGCGGCGTCGCTCGACGTCGCTCTGGCGCCTGGGCCTCATTGCAGCACCACCGCCCAGCCGTTGACGAACCCCTCCGAGGCGACGATCTCATCGACGACCTCCGCGGCGACGGGGGCGTCGGTGGTGACGACCATCGCGGCCAGCCGCTGCTCCTCGGGGTGGGCGGGCACCTTATCCCCATCGGGGGTGTGGCCGACCGCAGCCGAGGAGATGTTGATCCCGTGGCTGCCGAAGATCGTGCCCACGCGGCCGATCATGCCCGGCAGGTCGGCGTAGCGGAAGACCGTCACGAACGGCGCCAGCTCGATCGTCAGGCGCCGTCCCTGCACCTCCACGAGGTGGGGCACGCGGTTGGGGCCGATGCCGGTGCCCGCCACCGCGACCCGCTCGTCGCCGGCGACGACGGTGACGCGGATCAGCTCGTTGAAGTCCTGCGCCTCGGAGACGGTCTTCTCCTCGACCACGACCCCGCGCTCCTCGGCCATGCTCGGCGCGTTGACGAGGTTGACCTGCTGCTCGGTGCGGCCCTGCAACGCGCCCACGATCACCGCGAGCGTCAACAGGCGCGTGTCGAACTCGGCGATGCGCCCCATGAAGGCCGCCTCGATGCGCTCCACCGAGCTGCCCTCGGCGAGCTCCATCGCCAGGCGCCCGAGCTGCGTGGCGAGCGGCAGGAAGGGTCCCAGGACCTCCATGTCCTCCGCGCCGATCGCGGGGATGTTGACCGCGGTGGAGACGACCCCGCCGGCGAGCGCCGCCACGACCTGCTCGGCGCTCTGGTAGCCGGCGCGGTCGGTGGCCTCGGCTGTGGACGCACCCAGGTGCGGGGTGACGATCACATTCGCGTAGCCAAACAGCGGATGCTCGGTGATCGGCTCGGAGGGGAACACATCGAGCGCGGCGCCGCCCACGTGGCCGCTGTCGAGCGCGTCCTTGAGCGCCTCTTCGTCGATCAGCCCGCCGCGGGCGACGTTGAGGATGCGCACGCCCGGGCGCATCGCGGCGAACGCCTTCGCGTTCAGCCAGTTCTGCGTCTCCGGCGTCTTGGGGAGGTGAATCGTGATGAAGTCCGCCTGCGCGTAGACCTCCTCGCTGTTCTCAGCCTTCTCCACACCAAGCTCGCGGTAGCGCTCGGCGCTGACGAACGGGTCGAAGGCCACCACCCGCATCTCGAAGCCGCGCGCGCGCGCGGCCACCAGCTGACCGATGCGCCCGAAGCCGAGGATCCCGAGCGTCTTCCCGTACAGCTCCACGCCGGAGAACTTCGAGCGCTCCCACTTGCCGCTCGTCAGCGAGGCGTACGCCTGGGGGATGTTGCGCGCGAGCGCCAGAAGCAGCGCCATCGTGTGCTCGGCGGCGGTCACCACGTTGGACTGCGGCGCGTTGGCGACGATGATCCCGCGCTTGGTGGCGGCCGGCACGTCGACGTTGTCCACGCCCACCCCCGCGCGCCCGATCGCGCGCAGATTGGTGGCCCGCTCGATCAGCTCGGCGGTGAGCTTCGTGGCCGAGCGGATCAGGATGCCGTGGTAGGCGCCGATCTTCTCAGCAAGCTCCTCATCGCTCCAGTCCACGCCGAGATCCACCTCGAAGTGCTCGCGCAGGAGCTCCACGCCGGAGTCGCCGATCTTCTCCTTGACGAGCACCTTCAGCCGTTCGCCCTCCGCTGTGGGTGGCACGGCGGTCGCGGTGCTCTGCACGGCGCTCATGTCGCGAGTCTTTCGACCACCCACTCGATACATGCCGTGAGCGCCTGCACGTCCGCGGGATCGACCGCCGGGAACATGCCGATGCGCAGCTGGTTGCGCCCCAGCTTGCGGTAGGGCTCGGTGTCGAGGATCCCGTTCGCGCGCAGCGTCTTGGCGACCGCCGCCGCGTCCACCTCGTCGGCGAAGTCGATCGTGCCAACCACCAGCGAACGCTTCGCGGGGTCGCTCACGAAGGGGGTCGTGTAGGGGGTGCGCTCGGCCCACTCATACAGGTGAGCGGAGGAGGCGGTGGTGCGCGATACGCACCACTCCAGCCCCCCGTGGCCGAGCATCCAGCGGATCTGGTCGGCGAGCAGGAACAGCGTCGCCACCGCGGGCGTGTTGTAGGTCTGGTTCTCGAGGGAGTTATCGAGCGCCGTGCCCAGCGACAGGAACGCCGGGATCCAACGCTCGGAGGCGGCGATCCGCTCGATCCGCTCCTGCGCGGCGGGGCTCAGCAGCGCGACCCACAGCCCGCCGTCGGCCGCGAAGTTCTTCTGTGGCGCGAAGTAGTAGGCGTCGGCCTGTGCGATCTCCACCGGCAGCCCACCCGCGCCGGAGGTAGCATCGATCAGCACCAGCGCATCGGGCACCTCCGCAGGGCGCCGCACTGGGACCATCACCCCGGTGGAGGTCTCGTTGTGCGCCCACGCAAGCGTGTCCACCTCGGCCTGGCTTGCGACGGCGCCGGCCATCACGGGGTCGGGCGCCTCACCTGGATTGGCCGCGATCCGCACCGAGTCGTCCAGGAACGGCGCCTCGCCGGTGACCTGGGCGAACTTCGCGGAGAACTCGCCGTAGGTCAGGTGCAGCGCGCGGCGCTCGACGAGCCCGAACGCCGCAGCGTCCCAGAAGGCCGTAGCGCCGCCGTTGCCGAGCGCTACCTCATACCCCTCGGGCACGCTGAAGAGCTCGCCAAGCCCGCTGCGGATCTCCCCCACGAGCCCTTTCACGGGCGCTTGGCGGTGGGAGGTGCCGAGCAGCGCGCCGCCTTCGCGCGCGAGGCGCGCGAGCGCCTCGGGGCGCACCTTGGAGGGACCGCAGCCGAAGCGTCCGTCGGCGGGAATCAGCTCCGATGGGATGATGAGTGGTGTCGTCTCAGTTGGGTCAGCCATTCCAGATCTCTTCTCTCGTGGTGATCGTTGCACGCCAGCCCTCCGGCAGACGGCTCGGAGCTATGCCGGGCGAAGGCTCGCGAGCGAGCAGACAGTACTCGGGTGCGGGGCCCAGCACGAGCGAGCGCCGCCAGAGGCTTGCGTGCTCGGGGTCGATGCCGTCGCCGAGCAACTCGCCGAGCGCCCGCCTGGCGGCTCCGGGTGGGCGGGAGACCCATATCCCAAGCGGCGTCGAGGCAAGATCGGGCCGTCCCTCCAGCAGGCCGTAGAGCCCGCCGGCGCCCCCGCCGAAGCGGCGCGCAACCTCGTCGTGTGCCGTGCGGTGGCGGTGCGCCACAGCGGCCTCGTTGAGCACACCGAGCGCGGCGAAGTCCTCGAGCAGGTACCAATCCTCGTAGGCGACGCCCTCCCCGAGCCAGGGCAGCTCCGCCACCCGATAGACCGCGGATCCGCGGAAACCAGCCGGCGGAGCGTGGTGCAGCGAACGATGAAAGCCCTCGCTCGCGCGCTCGTAGACGTCCCGCTCGACGCCGTCCGCGGGGCTATGCCAGAGAAGATACGCGAGCAATGCCTGCTGGACCCTAGAAGGAGGGCTTGATCCAGTCCATGTGCGAGCGCAGCTCGCGGCCGACGTCCTCGACCTGGCTGGCGGCCTGCTCGGCGCGCATCCGCTTGAAGTTCTCCTGGCCGGCGCGGTTCTCGGCGATCCACTCGCGCGCGAAGTCGCCCGACTGGATCTCCTCGAGGATCTGGCGCATGGCGGCGCGGGTCTCCTCGGTGACGACGCGCTTGCCCCGCGTGTAGTCGCCGTACTCGGCGGTGTTGGAGATCGAGTAGCGCATCCCCGCGAGACCCTTCTCGTACATCAGGTCGGCAATCAGCTTGAGCTCGTGCAAACACTCGAAATAGGCCATCTCGGGGTCGTACCCCGCCTCCACGAGCGTCTGGAAGCCGGCCTGCACGAGCTCGGAGGCGCCGCCGCAGAGGACCGCCTGCTCGCCGAACAGATCGGTCTCGGTCTCGTCCTTGAAGGTGGTCTCGATCACCCCGCCGCGCGTGCAGCCGATGCCCTTCGCGTAGGCCAGCGCCAGCGCGCGCGCGTTGCCGGTGGCGTCCTGCTCGACGGCGATCAGCCCGGGGACGCCGGAGCCCTCGGTGAACTGGCGGCGCACGAGGTGGCCGGGGCCCTTGGGGGCGACGAGCGCTACGTCCACGCCGCCGGGCGGCTCCACCTCCTTGTAGTGCACGGAGAAGCCGTGGCCGAACAGCAGCATGTTGCCCTCGGCGATCCCATCGCGCACGTCGTTCTCCCACACTTCGCGGTGCAGCTCGTCGGGCGCGAGGATCATCACGAGGTCGCCGCGGCTGGCGGCCTCGACGATCGGCAGCACCTCCAGACCCTGCTCGCGCGCCTTGGCCACCGAGGAGGAGTCCTCGCGCAGGCCGACCACGACGCTGACGCCGGAGTCCTTCAGGTTCAGCGCGTGGGCGTGGCCCTGTGAGCCATAGCCGATGATTGCGATGGTCTTGCCATCGAGGAGGTGGAGGTCTGCGTCGTCGTCGTAGATCATTGGAGTGCGCAGGGTATCGGTTGGGGCGCCTCGCGCGCGGGCGGCCTACGTCCGCCCACCCTGCGGCGCCGGGTTGGGGCGCCTCGCGCGCGGGCGGACCCATGACCGCCCGCCCCGCGGTACCACCGCCCGCCCTGCGGTGCCGTCATGCGCTGGCCGCAGCAACCAGCGAGCAGCCAGGGATCGTCAGCGAGCCGTCCTCGCCCATGTATCTCTCCAGGCGCCGGGCGAGCCCAGCGCGGATTTCGGCGATCTCCCCCTCAGGGCAGCCAAGCACCGTGTCGTGGAAGTTGCGCGAGATGTCAAGCGTCTCCTCCCAGAAGTCCTCGAAGGTCTGCGAGCGACGCTCGACGGCGATGGCGTCGAGCACGATCTCGGTGAACCCGGCTTCCTCCAGCAGCGCGTGCACGCGCTCCATATCGCCAAGCGTGAAGGGTCCCGGGGCGCCCTCCGCGGGAGGCTGTGCGAGGCCGCGCTCGCCGAGCTCTTGCGCCGGCAGCTGCGCCCATGGATTGTTCGCGAGCGTGTCCCATACCGCCAGCGCCGCACGCCCGCCGGGGCGCAGTACGCGGCGTGTCTCCAGCAGCGCGGCGAGCGGATCGTTCATCAGCATGTAACCCCAGCGGCAGAGCACCGCGTCGACGCTCGCCACCGGCAGGTCGATCCATTCGGCGCCGAGCACCTGGAACTCGATGTTCGTCAGACCCAGCTCGGCGGCGCGCGCACGGGCGCCCTCGAGCATCCCCTCGGCCTGGTCTGAGATGACGACGCCCCCCACCGGCGCCACCAGCTCGGCGGCGAGCATCCCTGGCTCCCCCAGACCGGCCGCCAGCTCCAGCACCCGCTGCCCGGGCTGGGGCTCGATCGCCTGCACCATCCAGTGCGCCACCGGCGCGCCAAATGCACGGATCTGCTCCTGACGACGCACCCAGCCGGGCGCTGCCTCCTCCCAGTGCTCGGCGCTCACACAAGCTCCCGTCGCAGCAGCTTGCCCGAACGCGTGCGCGGCAGCGGCTCGATGGCCAGCACGATCTGCTTGGGGACCTTGTAGGGGGCCAGGCTCGCGGCGCAGTGCGCACGCAGCGTCTCCTCTGCAAGCTCGACGCCCTCCCTTCCCACGACGATGGCGGTGACGGCCTCTCCCCACTGGGGATCGAGACGGCTGACTACCGCCGCCTCCAGCACGTCGGGGTGCGCCTCGAGCACAGCCTCGACCTCGGTGGGCGCGATATTCTCTCCACCGCTGACGATCGTGTCCGACGCGCGTCCGGTGACGCGCAGGCGCCCGTTCTCATCGAGGCGACCGAGGTCTCCGGTGTGCAGCCAACCGTCCTCATCGAGACTCCCGGGCGCAACGGTGGGCCCGGCAACCATGATCTCAGCGTCTGCACCGACAGACAGGCGAGTGCAAAATAATGGCGTGCCCGCCCAGCCGGTCTGCGCATCGCCAATCGCAGCGAGCGGCGTGGTGGTGACCTGCGAGCAGCTCTCGGTGAGACCGTAGGTCTGACTCACCGGGACGCCCGCGGCGGCGGCGCGTGCGAGCAGCGCAGGGGGCACGGGACCGCCTCCCGTCAGCGCACAGCGCAAGGCCGTTGGACGTCTTGACTGGGAATTACGAGGGGCCCGACCGAAGCCGGGAGACACGCGCCTCCGGCGCGAGTCCCCGTTTCGGCCAGCCGGCCTCCGGCCGCCTGCGCCACCCTCTAAGCCCGCGTCGAGCAGACGCGCCAGCGTGGTCGCCACGAGGCTCACGAGCGTGATGCCCTGCTCGCGCAGCGCAGCGAGGACGCGCTCGGTCTCAAAGCGCTCGTGGATCACCGCCGTGGTGGCGTAGATGGCGCTGCGCACCAGGATCGATAGGCCCCCCACATGTGAGAGCGGCAGCGCGCACAGCCAGCGCTCGCGCGGGTCCAGTCCCAGCGCGACGGCCGAGCCCAGCGCGCTCCACAGGAAGTTCCCGTAGGTGAGCTCCACTGGACGGGGCGCCGCGGTGGTGCCGGAGGTGTGGATCACGACGGCGACGCGCGTGAGGTCGTGAGCGCTTGCAGGCGAGCCGTCCACCGCGGAGCCCTCGCCGAGCGGCTCCTCGATCACGAGCGCGGCACCGGCAGCCACGTGCTCCCGTTCGGCCGCGCTGAGGCGCAGATCCACGGGAACCGCGACCGCGCCCGCCAGCAGGCAGGCGTGCAAGGACTGCGCGAAGGCGAGTCCGGGGGGCAGCGCGATCGCCACGCGCGCGCCGGGGCCAACGCCGCACTGGGCGAGCTCGCCGGCGCCGGCGCGAGCGCGCGCGAGCAGCTGGGCATAGGAGAGGCTGCCCTCCGGAGTCTCCACGGCGAGGAGCTCCGGTGCCGCGGCGGCGGCGCGTTCCAGCCATCCCTCGACCACCATGGCTGACAGGCTGACAGGAAAAAGAGGGGCCCGCCGAAACCGGGAGACACGCGCCTGCGGCGCGCATCCCCGTTTCGGCCAGCCGGGCCTCCGGCCGCCTGCGTCACCCTCTAGCTAGCCTTCGCACGACCCTCATCGGAAAGGAAGCAGAGAGCTTTGTCCACCACCTGGGTTTCCGCAGGCCAATACACCGACATCCGCTATGAGAAGTCTGGCGGGATCGCGAAGATCACGATCGACCGCCCCGAGGTGCGCAACGCGTTTCGCCCGCTGACGATCGTCGAGATCGGACGGGCGCTGGAGGACGCGCGCGAGGACACCGAGGTGGGCGTCATCGTCTTGACGGGCGAGGGCCCGCTGGCGTTCTGCTCGGGCGGGGACCAGCGCGTGCGCGGCGACTCGGGCTATATGTCGGAGCCCCTCGCCGGGGAGGCCGAGGACGCCGCGGGCAAGAGCAGGGTTGGGCGCTTTCACGTGACCGACCTGCACATCCAGATCCGCCGACTGCCCAAGCCGGTGGTGGCGATGGTCGCGGGCTACGCGATCGGTGGTGGGCACGTGCTGCATCTGGTGTGCGATTTGACGATCGCCGCGGACAACGCGCGCTTCGGACAGACGGGGCCGAAGGTTGGCTCCTTCGATGGGGGGTTCGGCGCGGGGCTGCTCGCCAACCAGGTGGGGCCCAAGAAGGCCAAGGAGATCTGGTTCCTGTGCCGCCAGTACTCCGCCGCGGAGGCGCTCGAGATGGGACTTGTCAACACCGTCGTGCCGCTGGAGCGCCTGGAGGAGGAGACGGTGCGATGGTGCAACGAGATGCTCGCCCTCTCCCCCTTCTCGCTGCGCCTGCTGAAGGCGAGCTTCAACGCCGCCGAAGACGGACTCTCCGGCGTGCAGCAGCTGGCGCACGACGCCAACCTGCTGTTCTACATGAGCGAGGAGGCCCAGGAGGGCCGCGATGCCTACAAGCAGAAGCGCACACCCGACTTCTCTCGCTTTCCGAGACGCGCCTGAGCCACGATGACCGCCTCCCTGCCCCCGGCGCCCACAACGCCCCCGCGGGAGCCCGCGCGAGCTTCGCGGCGCGGCGAGGGCGTGCCCGGCGCGCTGCCGAGCGCGGTGCGCATCTGGGTCATGGCGGCGCGCGTGCGCACGCTGCCGGCGGCGGTGGCCCCGGTGCTGGTGGGCACCTCGCTGGCGCTGGGAGCCGGACACTTCAGCGCGCTGGTGTTCGTGGCGGCGCTGCTCGGAGCGGTGTTCATCCAGGTGGGCACGAACTTGTCCAACGACTACTCCGACGCACGGCGGGGCGCCGACACCGAGGATCGCCTCGGGCCGGTGCGGGTGACCGCGGGGGGGCTCGTGCCGCCGCGTCAGGTGCTGCTCGCCACCTACGTGACCTTCGGCTTGGCGGTGCTTTGCGGGGCCTACCTGGTGAGCGTCGCCGGCTGGGGTCTGATCGCCGTGGGGGCCGCCTCGATCCTGGCCGGCGTGCTCTACACCGGAGGCCCACGACCCTACGGGTACGAAGGGCTGGGCGAGGTGTTCGTGTTCCTGTTCTTCGGCGTGGTGGCGGTCGTGGGGTCCTACTACGTACAGGTGCAGGCGCTACCGTGGGAGCCGTTCGTCTGCGCCGTGCCCGTCGGCCTCCTGGCGAGCGCGATCCTGGTCGTCAACAACGTGCGCGACCTCGATACCGACCGGCGCGCGGGCAAGCGCACGCTCGCGGTGCGCCTGGGGCGCGAGCGCACGCGCAACCTGTATGTGGCGATGCTCGCGGTGGCGTTCCTATGCGGGCCGCTGCCGTGGGCGCTGGGCTCGATGAGCGCGTGGCTGTTGCTCTGCTGGGGGGCGGCCCCGCTGGCGGTATCGGTGGCGAAGGTCGTGCGAACGCGCGTGGACGGACCGTCGCTGAACGGAGCGCTGGCGAAGACCGGCGCGCTGCAGCTCACGTTCTGCCTGCTGCTCTCAGCCGGGATCCTGGCAAGCGGAGGGATCGGCTCGTGACGCTCGCAGCCGGCGAAGGGGGCCGCCCGTGAAGATGCTCGCGAGCGAGCGGGGTGGCGGGTGAAGCTGAGCCTCACGCGCCGCACGCTGCACCTGAAGAAGCCCCTGCGGACCTCCTATGGCAGCGTGCGCGAGCGTGAGCTGCTGACGGTAGCGCTGACGGATGAGGACGGTGTCAGCGGCCACGGCGAGGCCGCGCCACTGGAGGCATACGACGGGGTGAGCACCGAGCGCGTGTGGCGCGCGCTGCAGTCCTACAGGCCCGTGCTCGCCGATGCGGGCGTGCTGAACGGGGTGCAGCTGATCGAAGCGTGCCGGCGCATCGAAGACCTCCCCGCCGCGCTCGCGGCGATCGACCTGGCGCTGTGGGATCGCGCCGGCAAGCGCGCGGGGCGCCCGGTGGCGGCGCTGCTCACCGATGACCCGGCAGCGTCGGTGCAGTGCAACGCGACGCTCGCCTCGACGGACCGCACGCGGGCTGCCGAGGAGGCGGCGGAAGCCGTGCAGCGCGGCTTTGCGTGCCTGAAGGTCAAGGTGGGCGTGGGGGACGACGCGGGCCGCCTCGCCGCCGTGCGCGCCGCGGCAGGACCCGAGGCGGCCCTGCGCGTGGACGCAAACGGGGCGTGGAGCGTGGGCGAGGCGGTGCGCGCGATCGACGCGCTCGCGCCCGTGGGCTTGGAGCTAGTCGAGGAGCCCACCCACGGGCTCGAAGGCGTGCGTGCGGTGCGCGAGCAGGTGGCAGCGCGCGTGGCGATCGACGAGACGGCGAGCGAGCCTGGCGCGCTGGGCGCGGGGGTGGCAGACGCGGTGTGCCTGAAGATCTCCCGCTGCGGCGGCATCGCGGGGCTGCTGGCGGCCGCCACGCTGGTGCGCACCTCCGGCGCGGAGGTCTACCTCGCCTCCACGCTCGATGGGCCGCTCGGGGTGGCCGCTGCCGTGCACGCCGCGGCGGCGCTGGCCTCGCGCGGACCGGTAGCGCCCTGCGGGCTGGCGACGCTCAGCCTGTTCGAGGACATGGAGGAGGAGCTGCCGGTGCGCGAGGGGCGGATCGCCGTGCCCAGCGGCGCGGGGTTGGGCGTGTCCGCCGGCTAGCCAAGTCCTTCCAATGCGCCGGCGAGCGCCTGTGGAGCCTCCACCGGCAGGCGATGGCCACCGGGCACGATCTGCAGTTCGCAGTCGGGCAGCAGCTCGGCCAGGCGTCGCCCGGGCGCGTGGAATTTCGTGTCGCGCTCACCCACGAGCACGGTGACGGGCATCTCAAGCTCCGCCAGGCGATCCCACAGCGGCCGCATCGCGCCGGTGCCCATGCCGCGCAACACAGCGGCCAGCGCACGCGGGTCGTTGCGCTGCTGTTCGGCGCGCATCGCGGCGTGCACCTCCGGCGGGTCTTCGGCGAACACCGGCTGGGCTTCCCAGCGGTCCATGAACTCCGCGAAGGTGCGCGTTTCCAGGGCGTAGGCGAGAGCGTCGTCGTCCGCCCGCCGCGCGGCGCGCTCAGTCTCATCCGCGATACCGGCCGTGCTTGACACCAGCACCAGCCGCGACACCCGCTCGGGCGCGGCCAGCGCGACATTCAGGCCCACGCGCCCGCCCAGCGAGTAGCCGCAGAGTGCGAAGCGGGGAGGGCCGTGCGTGAGCACGTGCTCGACGCAGCCGGCGAAGGTGACCGGCGTCGGGGCGTCCGCTGCGGAGCCGTGGCCAGGAAGGTCAAACGCCAGCGGCGTGTAGCGTTCAGGATCAAGCCGCTCGACGACGCGATCCCACGTGCGCCGGGTGCCGGCGAAGCCATGCAGCAAGACCAGGTTCTCTGACACGGCAGGCATCCATATCATTTCGTTGGTGTCGGGAGCTGGAGGGCTCCTGTGGGTGATCGAAAAGAGGCTAATCCGAGCCGCAGGAGCCAAAGGTAGCTTGACCATATGAACGACAGCGACGCATCGGGAGCCTCCGACCTGCGCGCTGACCTTGCCCGCGTAGCGCAGACCACTGACGTGGTTGAACGCACGCTGGAGGTCATCGCCGTGATCGAGATCGTTGCGGCACCGCTGGGCATCCATCCGGTCGTGGTCGGAGGCATGGCCGTCTATTTCTGGGTCGAGAGCGAGGCATTCTTGACGTACGACATCGATGTCGTGATGGAAGTACCCGCTGAGCTCGCCGCGAAGCTGGCCGAGCTCGGGTTCGTGCGTATGCCGAATGGCAGGCATTGGGAACTCCCGGGCACCGAGGTCTTCCTCGAGGCGCCGGGTGCGAATCTCGATTCAGGCGCAGTGGTGACCGAAGTAAAGCTGCCATCGGGCCGGACAGCGAAGATCCTTTCGCGTGTCGATGTGCTCATCGACCGCCTCGCTGAGTTTCAAGCAACAGGCCACCAGATCGTCGGACAGCAGACCCTCATGCTTCTATCCGGCCTATCCGACGATGAGGCCAGGGACCTCGATGTCCGGGCCTCAGGCCATCGAGTGGAAACGATTCTCAAGGCGATGCGCAACCTCGCCGCCGACCTCGCGGCAGGCCGCGCGCCGCCGGAAAGCTACGAGCTACACGACATCGCCCGTACAGCACTCAAAGCCGAGTACTCTCCAGAGAAGCCATGAAGACGCAGACGATCTCTTTCGAGCAGTGGCGTCGCGAAGCGCCCAAACGACGCGCGCAGAGCGCGCAGATCCTCGCGCGCCTTGGACCGATCCGACGTGACAAGCCACGCGATGCCACCGAGGCCCGGTTCCTACGCCGGATCGGCACACCCGAGCATCTGATCGGGCCCTCGCGCTGATCTCAGGCGTTACCGCCGTGTGGGCGCACGATACGGCATGGCGAGTGCGCTGATCCTTCACGGGCGAGTGACATCGACTACCGACACCCACCTGCTGCTGCGCGCCTTCGTGGACGAGCTGGCTCGCTGTGGGCTGCGCGCGGCGTGCACCTCCCCCGGCTCGCGCTGCACCCCGCTCGTGCTGGCGCTCGCGCACGAGCCACGCCTGCGCTGCTACTCGCACATCGACGAGCGCTGTAGCGGCTTCTTCGCGTTGGGATTGGCCAAGGCCACCGGGCTCCCGGTGGTGGTGACGTGCACCTCGGGGACCGCCACCGCGGAGCTCCTGCCGGCCGTGATCGAGGCGCACGAAGCGCGGGTGCCGCTGCTGGTCCTCACCGCGGACCGCCCGCCGGAGCTGCGCGAGACCGGCGCAGGGCAGACGATCGATCAGGTGAAGCTGTTTGGGGGTGCCGCGAAGTGGTTCTTCGAGGTCGGCAACCACACGGCCAGCGCGGAGCGGCTGCGCTGGATGCGCACGCTCGCCTGCCGCGCCTACTGGCGCACGCTCGATGGAAGTCCCGGCGTGGTCCACCTGAACTTCCCGCTGCGCGAGCCGCTGGTGAGCGAGGAGCCGCTGCCCGCCGATGACAGCGCGCGTCCCGGAGATCTGCCCTACGTGAGCATTCAGCCGGCCCGGCGCTCGGCGCCCGAGGACATGGCCGAGCTCGCCCGGCTCGTGGAGGTCCATCCGCGCGGGGTCGTGGTGGCCGGGCGCCACGAGCGCGACACCCCGCTGGGGCAGGCCGCGGCCGCCTTCTGCGAAGCAGCCGGCTGGCCGCTGCTGGCCGATCCGCTGTCGGGAGCGCGGCGCGGCGCGGCGGCGGTGGCCCACTACGACGCGCTGCTGCGCGATCGGTCCTTCGCGGCGAGCTCGGGGCCGGACATGGTGGTTCGCGTTGGCGACCTGCCCACATCGAAGCCGCTGTGCGCATGGCTGGCCGCGCAGGAGGATGCCCATCAGGTGGTGCTAGACCCCGAGGGCATCTGGCAGGACCCCGATGCGACGCTGTGGCGCTCGCTGGCGCTCGAGCCCGCAGCGGCGCTGTGGCGGCTGCTCGACTCCTCGCCGACCAGGCCCGCCGGCTGGCTCGAGGCATGGCGCAACGCCGACGAGCTCGCCGCCGGGGCAATCCTCGGGGTGCTCGCGGGCGAGCTCAGCGAGCCGGCCGTGGCTGCCGAGCTGGGGGTGCTGCTGCCGGCCGAGGCGACCCTGTTCGTCGCCTCCTCGATGCCCGTGCGCGACGTCGAGAGCTTCTGGCCGGTCCGTCCGGATCCGCCGCGCGTGCTGTGCAACCGCGGGGCGAATGGCATCGACGGGACCGTCTCCAGCGCCTTCGGCGCGGCCGCCGCGGGGCAGGGACCGGTGGTGCTGCTGATCGGCGACGTGGCGCTGGCGCACGACATCGGCGGCCTCTTGGCCCACCGGCGTCTGAATCTGGAGCTGACGATCGTGCTGCTCGACAACCGGGGCGGGGGCATCTTCGACTTCCTGCCGGTGGGCCGCTCGCAGGCCGCACGGGACGTCTACACCGAGCACATCGCGACCCCTACCGGCCTCGATTTCGGCCAGGCCGCCGCGCTGTACGGCTTGGCGCACGAGCGTGTCAGCGACATGTTCGCCTTCCGCGCCGCGCTCGAGCGCGCGCTCGCCGACGGTCCGAGCCGGCGGGCGAGCATCGTCGAGGTGCGCCCCGAGCGCGCCGGCAACGTCGAGCTGCACAGTCGCCTGTGGGGGGCCGTCGCGGGCGCGATCGGGGCGTAGGGCGACGTTCAGTTGGACAGCAGGGGCAGGAGCGCCGCCAGCTTCATCTCGGTCTCCGCCAGCTCTGCCGCGGGGTCGGAGTCGCGCACCACGCCCACCCCGGCGTAGCAGCGGGCCACGTCGCCGTGCAGCAGCGCACAGCGCAGCGCGACGCAGAACTCGCCGTCGCCGGTGGCGTCGGTCCAACCGACGGGACCGGCGTACCAGCCGCGGTCGATGCCCTCCAGCGCCGGGATCAGCGGACGCGCGCGCTCAAGCGGCTCGCCGCCCACGGCGGGCGTTGGATGCATCAGCTCCAGCAGCTCGATCGCATCCAGCGGGCGGGCGAGCTGGGCGCGGATCGGCGTGCCCAGGTGCTGGATGTTGGCCACCCGCACGAGCACCGGCTCGGGCGTGGCGGTGACCCACAGGGCGTGGCGACTCAGCGTGCGCTCGATGCGGCGGATCACGATCGCCTGCTCTTCGCGGTCCTTCTCGGAGCGCAGCAGTTGCTCGCCGAGGTGGTCGTCGACGGCCGGATCGGCGCTGCGCCGGGTCGAGCCCGCGAGCGCGAGCGTGCTGACACGGTGGCCCTCGCGGCGCACCAGGAGCTCTGGGCTCGCGGCGATCAGCGCGCTCTCCCCGCGTCCCACGCAGAAGACGAAGCAGGAGGGGAACTCCGCGCGCAGCACCCCGAAGACAGCGGCCGGATCGTACGCCGCGGGGGCGTGCACCTGCACCTCGCGCGCGAGCACGATCTTCTCCAGCTCGCTGCGCCGGATCAGCTCGACGGCGCGCCCCACCGCCGCTTCGTAGTGCTCGGGAGGCATCGCGCTCACGACCCTGCAGCGCCCGGCGGGAGCGGGATCGAGCAGGGCAAGCGGGCGCGAGCGCAGCTCCCCCAAGCGCCGCTGCAGGCCGGCCAGCAGATCCTCGGGCGTGTCGTCGGGCGCCGCTAGCGCGGAGAGGGTCAGGCGCACACGACGTTCCCCCATGTGCTCGTCACGGGCCAGCGCCACCTCGGGCACCACCAGCGAAGCGGGCTCGAAGCCCGACCAGGGAGGCGAGGAGCCGCCGTCCTGAGCGAACG
>JBIOES010000009.1:0-30870 GCA_044446265.1 Solirubrobacterales bacterium | reverse complement strand
CCCTTCAGGAACGTCCGCCTGTCGATCTGCCGCTCACTCATACAGCCCGCAAGGTACGCCAGCGCACCCTATGCGCGGGCAAAGGTCGCGTTAAGAGCGTGTTGGGGTCGCCGCCCGCGCTGGCCCTGCGTGCCTGAGCGTGCGCGCTCACGCCCGCGCGAATCGGTTCCCGGTTCGGGAGCCCACCGCGTTCAGAACACCGGCGTCTCGGTGTAGTCCCCGAAGACCTGCTGCAGGGACTCGACGATCTCGCCCTCGGAGGCGCAGGCGCGGGCACATTCGAGCAGCGGCTCCATCAGGTTGTGCTCGGGCTGCGCCGCCGCCGCGCGCAGCGCGGCGAGGGTGCGCTCGACCTGCGCGCCGTCGCGCCGCGCGCGGGCGGCCTGCAGGCGGCCGAGCTGCTTGCCTTCCAGCGCCGGGTCCACGCGCAGGATCGGGATCGGCTGCTCGTCCTCCAGGACGTGGCTGTTGACCCCCACCACGATCCGCTCCCCCGCGTCGATCTGCTGCTGCAGCTCGAACGCCGCGTCGGCGATCTCGCGCTGCGGGTAGTTGCGCTTGACCGCCTCCACCATCCCCCCCAGCTGCTCGATCTTCGCGAAGTACTCGTAGCAGCGCTCCTCCATCCGGTCGGTCATCGCCTCCACGAAGTAGCTCCCCCCCAGCGGGTCCGCCGTGCTCGCCACGCCCGTCTCGTGCGCGATCATCTGCTGGGTGCGCAGCGCGATCCGCACCGCCTCCTCCGTCGGCAGCGCCAGCGCCTCGTCGTAGCTGTTGGTGTGCAGCGACTGCGCGCCCCCCAGCACCCCCGCCAGCGCCTCCACCGTGGTGCGCACGATGTTGTTCAGCGGCTGCTGCGCCGTCAGGCTCACCCCCGCAG
The DNA here is from genome assembly GCA_044446265.1 of Solirubrobacterales bacterium. Classification (GTDB taxonomy): domain Bacteria; phylum Actinomycetota; class Thermoleophilia; order Solirubrobacterales; family Solirubrobacteraceae; genus Palsa-744. The sequence continues at coordinate 29,990 of JBIOES010000009.1, read as the reverse complement.
TCTGCGCGTGGAAGCGCATCAGCCACGAGCGCGGATTCTTCGCGCCGAACGTCTCCCGCATCTCCTTCGCCCAGATCCGCCGCGCCGCGCGGTACTTCGCGACCTCCTCGAACAGGTCGATCTGCGCGTTGAAGAAGAATGACAGCCGCGGCGCGAACTCGTCCACGTCGAGGCCCCGCCCCACCGCCTGACGCACGTAGGTGAGGCCGTCCGCGAGCGTGAACGCGAGCTCCTGCTGCGCCGTCGCCCCCGCCTCGCGGATGTGGTAGCCCGAGATCGAGATCGGGTGCCAGCGCGGCATCCGCTTCGTGCACCACTCGATCATGTCCCCGCACAGCCGCATCGCCGGGTCGATCGGGAAGCACCACTCCTTCTGCGCGATGTACTCCTTGAGGATGTCCGCCTGGATCGTCCCCGCGAGGTTCTCGGATGCAACGCCTCTCGATTCTGCCGCGGCGACGTAGAAGGCGAGCATGATCGCCGCGGGGGCGTTGATCGTCATCGACACCGACACCTCCCCCAGGTCGATGCCGCCGAACAGCGTGCGCATGTCCTCCATCGTGTCCACCGCCACGCCCTCGCGGCCCACCTCCCCGAGCGAGCGGGTGTGGTCGGAGTCGTGGCCCATCAGCGAGGGCATATCGAACGCGGTCGAGAGCCCCGTCTGGCCGTGCTCGAGCAGGTAGCGGAAGCGCTCGTTGGTCTCCTCGCTCGTGCCGAAGCCCGCGAACTGGCGCATCGTCCACAGCCGTCCGCGATACATCGAGGGGTACACCCCGCGCGTGAAGGGGTACTCGCCCGGGCGCCCAATCGGGTCCTCCGGGCCGCCCACGCCCGGCGGGAGGTCCGCGGGGGTGTAGAGCTCGCGCACGGGCTCGCCCGAGAGCGTGCGGAAGGCGCGCTCCTCCGCGCCGGGCTCCTCGCTGGGCGCGCCGGTGAGAGCCTGTGCCGGAGGGGTCGTGGCGGCCATACGGGGATTCTACTCGCCGGCCTTCGCCATCTTCCAGGGCACGGCCCGGGCGCTCCCCGCCTGCCTCTTGTCTTCCGTGCAGAAGCGCGTATACTTCGCTCAACCCACGGACGGGTCTCGCGACTACTGGAGGTATTCATGAGCGAGCTTGCCGAGCAGGTTGCCTACGCGGCGCGGCTGGTGGCGCGCGCCGGACTGGTGGAGGCCTTCGGCCACGTCTCCGCCCGGCGCCCCGAGGGCGGCTTTCTGCTGACCCCCGCCACGCCGCTGCTGGACGCCCGCGCGCAGGACGTCATCCAGCTCGACGCCGCCGGGCGCGTCACGGGGGGCGAAAAGGCCCTCTGCCCGCTGGAGGCCCCGCTGCACGCCGCGATCTACAGCGCCTGCCACGACGTGGGCGCGATCTGCCGCACGCACTCCCCCGCCGCGGTGGTGTGGGCCAGCCGCGGCGAGGTCCCACCACTCGTGCATGGGCTGGGCGGGCTCAGCGGCGTCGTCACCTTCCACCACGAGCCACAGCTCGTCGCCTCGATCGAGGCCGGCCGCGCGGCCGCGGGGGACCTCGGCGCCTACGACTGCCTGCTGCTGCACGCCAACGGCGCCGCCTGCACCGCCGCGAGCCTCCCCGAAGCGGTCGTGCGCGCCTACTACCTGGAGGAGCGCTCGCGCGTGGCCGAGCACTCCACGCGCGCGCGCGCACTCACCGACTCCGAGGCTGTGCTGCGCGCGCGCCACTACGAGGGCGAGTCCCAACGCGCGTGGGATTGGCTGCGGCTGCGCTTCGGCGGGGGTGGGCGGGTCTCCAATCCATCGCAGGCATCGGAGCCGTACGCAGCGCGCGCGCTCAGCTGATAAGCAACCGGGCGTGACGCACGCCCTTCGCTCCCTGCTGGCCCTCGCGGCCGTCCTCTGCACACTCGTGGTTTCGGCGTGCGGAGGCAGCTCCGCACGAACCGGCCCCCCCTCCTCCTCCCCTCCCAAGCTCGCCTCCGCCACGCTGGTGCTCGATTTCGTGCCGGGCGCGGTGCACGCGGGCATCTATCGCGCGCTCGCCGCCGGCTACTACCGCCAGGCTGGTCTCGATCTGCGCGTGGTTGCGCCCGGCGCCACGCAGGACCCGCTCGCGCTCGTCGAAGCGGGGCGCGCGCAGTTCGGGCTCTCCGACGGCTCGGACCTCGCCACCGCGATCGCGCACGGCGGCGGCGCGCAGGCGGTGCTCGCGATCGCGCAGCGCCCGCTGGGGGGGCTGATCGCGCTCGCCTCCTCGCACTTGAGCTCGCCCGCGCAGCTGCAGGGCCGCACGGTGGGGATCACCGGCGTCCCCTCCGATCGCGCCGTGCTCGACACCGTGGTGCGCCACGCGGGCGGCGACCCCGCGCGCGTGCACGTCGTGAACGTGGGCTTCGACGGCGCCGCCGCGCTGCTCGCCGGGCGCCTCGCCGCGTTCACCGGCTTCGTGCCCGCCGACGGCGTGCAGCTGCAGGTGGAGGGCCACCCGATCGTTCCGTTTCGCCTCGACGACTACGGCGGGCCGGGATACCCCGGGCTCGTCGCCTTCGCCACGCAGCATCTGCTCGCCTCCGATCCGGCGCTCGTGCGCGGCTTCGTGAGCGCCACCGTGCGCGGCTACGAGGACACGCTGCGCGCGCCCGCGCGCTCGCTGAGGGATCTGCAGGCGGCCAACCCCGGGCTTGACAGGAAGTTCACGAGCGCCTCGCTCGCCGCGTACCTGCCGCTGTTCACCGATGGGGGCCGGGTGCCGTTTGGGAGGCTCGTGCCCGCGCGCCTCGCCGAACTATCGGCCTGGATGGTGCGCACGGGACTGATCGCGAGACCGATCGCCCCCGCGCGCTACGGCACCAGCGGGTTTCTACCGAATTAGGTACTCCCGTGTTTACGGATGCGCCCTCCCTGGTACACTTGACAGCTAGATTCACATGCGACTTCTCATCACTGGCGTCAGCGGGCTGGTGGGGTCGAATCTGGCTGCCGCCGCCGTGCAGCAGAGCTGGGAGGTGCTCGGCACCTGGCGCGAGCACCCCGTGGAGATCACGGGCGCGAGCACGATCGGCCTCGACATGGCCGACCGCCACGCCTGCGTGGAAGCCGCCGTCGCCTTCGAGCCCGACGTGTTCGTGCACGCCGCCGTGGGAACCCACGCCAGCGAGATGGAGCACGACCCCTACGCCGCCCAACTCGCCCAGGTGGGCGCCGTGCACACGCTCGCGGCGGCGCGCAACGTGCGCGCCCACTACGTGCTCGTCTCCTGCGATTGGGTCTACTCGGGCCTGCTCCCGCCGCACATGCGCTGGTCCGAGGAGGACCCCCCCGAACCGATCAACGCCTGGGGTCGCGCGCGCCACGCGTGCGAGCTCGCGACCGCGAACTACAACGGCAGCTGGCTCGTAACGCGCCCCGCGGAGCTCTACGGGGTGAACCTCGCGCGTCCGCGGGCCGCGGGCGAGCTCGCGCGGCACGTGTGGGCGCACTCGAGCCTGCCCCTGCGCCTCGTGGAGCGCCTGCGCGAGGGCCACTCGATTCCCGCCCCCGCCGACGGCTGGCGCTCGCCCACCTACGCCTGGGACTACGCCCAGCGCCTCTGCGAGCTGATCGCGCAGGACTGCGAGGGCGTCTACAACACCGCGGGCCCCGATGCGCTGCACCGCCGCGACCACCTGCGCCTGCTCGCGCGCGCCTTCGACTGCGACCCCGCGCTCGTGCGAAACGGCTCGATGGCCGCCTTCCTGCAGGCCTGCGGCGAGGACCCCCACCTGAAGGCCCCCTCGAACACCGCGCTCAGCGACGAGAAGTCCGCCTTCGTCGTGGGCCACTCCGCGGTGGACGCGCGCGCGGGCATACGGCTGATGCGCAGCCAGCTGCGCGCGATCCTCTCCGGCGTGGACCCCGCGCAGGCCGTCACGATCTGAGAGCGCCTTCGAGGGCCACCTCGCTCAAGCAGGCCCTCTCCGCGGCGTTCGCGCTACCCTGCCCGCTCGCCGCACCATCCAACCGAAAGGAAACACACATGAACAAGAGCGAGCTGATCGACGCCGTCGCAGCCGACAGCGGCCTCTCCAGGGCGGAGGCCTCGAGCGCCATCGAATCCTTCGTCGCGGTCGTCAACAAGACCCTCAAGAAGGGCGACGAGGTCGCCCTCACCGGCTTTGGAAAGTTCTCCGTGATCAAGCGCTCAGCGCGCGTCGGCGTCAACCCGCGCACCGGCGAAAAGGTCAAGATCAAGGCCTCGAAGGCCCCCAAGTTCAGCGCCGGCGCGACGCTCAGGCAAAACGTCAAAGGCGCCAGGAAGTAGTGAGAGACGCCGCGGGCGGGGACGCGCAGGGGAGCCGGTGGGCGACGCCGAGGCGTCGCCCTCGACGCTGATAGCGTCGTTCCCGAGATGACGCTCGTCAGCGAGCTGGAGCTTCCGAGCTTCGACTACACAGACCCGCAGATGCGGGGTGCGCGCTTTCACGCCTCGATGCGCGCCCTGCGCGCGCAGGGGTGGCTCGCGAGCACCCCCCTCGGCTACCTCGTGCTCGACCGCGAGGCCTGCGAGCTGTTCCTGCGCACCCGCTCCGCGATCTTCCCCGGCATGAAGATCGCCGAGATCTTCGGCGTCGAGGACGGGCCGCTGTACGAGGAGATGCGCCGCAACATCCTCCACATCAACGGCCCTCATCACACGCGCCTGCGCGCGCTCGTCAACCCCGCGCTAGCGCCCCGCGCAGTGGAGCGCTACCGCCCGCTCGCGCGGGGGCTGCTGGAGGAGCTGTGGGAGACATCCAGCGGCGCGGGCCGCTGCGAGTTCGTGGAGGCCTTCGCCAAGCCCTACCCCTCGCAGACGATCGCCGCCGTGATGGGCGCCCCGCTGGCGGACGCCCCGCGGCTGCACCACTGGTCCAACTGGATCCAGCGCCAGTTCGACGCCGCCTCGATGATGGAAGAGCGCGAGCTGATCGAGCAGGCCGTGGTGGAGTTCTACGAGTACGCCGGCGCGCTAGTGCGCACGCGCCGCTCCACCCCGGGCGACGATCTGATCTCCAAACTGATCGCCGCCACCGAGGACGAGAGCGGCCAGCAGCTGGAGCGCCTCTCCGACGTCGAGTGCATCAACCTCGTGCTCAACGTGCTCATCGGCGGCGTCGACACCACCCAGAGCCAGCTCGCCCACGCGATCCGCCTGTTCGCCGAACACCCCAACCAGTGGCGCCTGCTGGCCGAGGACCCCGCGCTGGCCCCGCAGGCGGTCGAGGAGGTGCTGCGCGTCGAGCCCATCACGCCCTTCACCGCCCGCATCGTCACCGAGGAGCTCGTCTTCCGCGACGTCGTCTTCCCCACCGACACGATCGTGATGGTCTGCGCCTTCACCGGCAACCGCGACCTGGAAGACAACCAGGCGGCGAGCGAGGACTTCGACATCGCCGCCCCCCGCGGCCGCGCGCGGGCGCTGACCTTCGGCGCCGGCGTCCACTACTGCCTGGGCGCCAACCTCGCGCGCGTGGAGCTCCAGGAGGCGCTCGCCTTCCTCGCGCCGCGCATGCCCGACCTGGAGCTCGACGGGGAGCCGGTGTACGAGAGCATCACAGGCATCTACGGGCTCTCCGAGCTGCCCGTGCGCTTTTCCGCATAAACAGGTATACGGCAAGAAGTCAAATCGTGCTGAAGGTCCGGCTGAGGCCCCGTCGAAAACTGGGAGGGGGGCCAGCGTCCACCCGGGAGCGACATGAGGGTGAGACGGCCGCCTGGTCGTCTGGATCGAGCACGAAAGGACCGACGTGGGCACTTCATTTGGACCGATGCGAGCCGCAGTGGTGGCCGGGGTTGTGTGGATCGCGCTGCTGGGGGCCACCGCCTGCTCGATCGCGTGGGCCGGGGCCTACCACGTGTTTGGGTGCCGCATGCCCGACGGGCTTGTCGCGCCGGTGGATGGGTGGAGTGAATCGAGCACCCTGGCCAACGACGAAATCGTTGACAGCTGCGCCACCGGCGGAGGACTGGTAGCCGCGCTGAAGACAGGCCACACTCACCCGGCCGACAAGGACTCGGTCACCTGGACGTTCAGCGCCCCAGCTGGCGAGACTCTGGGAGCGGCGACTTTGTGGCGTGCTGGAGATACGTTGGGTGGATCGAACGAACACGCGTCCTATTTGTTTTGGTTGTCAGGTTCTCCCGGCACAGAAAGTGGCGCCCAGGCTTTTGAAAAGTGCACAGCCCTAGCTGGATGTCAGAGCAAGGGCAGTCTCACTGACCAGCTTGAAGCCAAAAACAGGATCGAAGTCCCAGAAAGTGCACTACATACTCCAAACATCTCTTTGACAGCCTCATGTGGATCGCCCATCCTCGAATATGGATGCCCGCCCGGCGGAGGCGATGAAAACGGCAACGCGGCGATCGTCGAGCTCTTCGCCGCCGACCTCGTCCTCGACCAAGAATCCTCCCCCACCGTCCAGGAAGTAGCCGGTTCGCTCGCCGAAGCGCCCACGGTGAGCGGCACCGCCGACGTCGCCTTCACCGCCACCGACCCCGGCTCGGGGGTCTACCAGGCGGTCTTCCAGGTGGATGGCACGACAGTGTCCTCCACGGTGCTCGACGCCAACGGCGGGCGCTGCCACGATATGGGCCAGACAACCGACGGGCTGCCCGCCTTCCTCTACACCCAGCCGTGCCGGCCCTCGCTAAGCATGGACGTGCCGCTCGACACCACCTCGCTCAGCGACGGCCCCCACCACCTGATCGTGTCCGTGACGGACGCCGCGGGCAACGCCACGCCCGTGGTGGATAGGCAGATCACGGTCGCCAACGGCCACGCGCCCCCTACGAGCGCAGGGAGCGCCTCCCCACCCCCCTCGCGGGGGGCGGCCAACGGCAGCGAAGCCTCCGAACAGGCCATCCTCACCGCGACCTGGAAGGGCGCTCGGGGCACCCACGTGACGAGCGCCTTCGGCGCCGCCCACGTCGTCCAGGGCCGCCTCACCGCGACGGGCTCCCGCCCGATCGCCGGCGCCCTGATCGACGTCAACCTGCTGCCCGCCGCCGCCGGAGCGCGCCCGCTGGCGCTGCCCGCCGCGCGCACGGGCCCCGACGGGCGCTTCACCCTCGCGCTGCCGCGCACCGTCCCCGGGGGCGCGCTGCGCCTGGGCTACCGCAGCCACCTCGGCGACGCGCTCCCGGTCGCAACGCGCACGCTGACGCTGAGCGTGCGCGCGGGCCTGCGCCTGCGCATAACGCCCACGGTGAGCGCGGTCGGGCACACGATCCGCTTCATCGGGCGCCTGCGCGGCGGACCGCTCCCGCCCGGCGGCAAGCAGCTGGTGCTCGAGGCCCGCTCCCCGGGCGGGCGCTGGATCGAATTCAACGTCATCCGCAGCGACACTCGCGGCAACTTCCACGCCGGCTACCGCTTCCGTTTCCCCGGCCCGGCGTCCTACTCCTTCCGAGCGATCTCCAACCAGGAGGCCGACTACCCGTACCTGGCCGGCGCCTCGAACATCGTGGGGGTTCGCGAGCGCTGAGGGTGCCGTCGTAGCTTCACGGGCCGAGCAGCGCGGCGGGGACGACGGCGATCCCGTCGGCCCGCCGGTACGCCTCGGGTCCGGTGGTGAGGATCACGGCGTCCAGGAGCTCGTCGCCGATGCGGTCTGCCAGCCACCGGAGGTGGATAGTGTCCCGGTCGCTCACGTCGCGGGCGAGCTTCACCTCGATCGCCACGACGCGCCCGTCGGCACGCTCGAGGATCAGATCGACCTCACGGGCGCCCGCAACGGTGCGCAGGTGCCTGACGGTCGCCTCCGCCGCCTGGACATAGGTGCGGATCGACAGCGTCACAAGCGACTCGAAGAGGGCGCCGAGCAGGGTGCTATCGCGCGGCGCCGGCGGTCCGGGCGCGCGGCCCTCGAGCAGTGCATCGACGTCGACGCCGAGCAGACGGGCGGCGAGCGCGGGGTCGGCGAGCTGGTGCTTGGGCGGTGAGGAGAGGCGCGCGAGGTGATTGTGTGTCGGCAACCACGCCGGCACCGGGTCGAGGATCCAGAGCCGCTCGAGCACGTCACGGTAAGGGAGCGTTGTGGTCTTCGAGGGCTTCTCACCGTGACCGCCGGTGGCCGCGTCGCGAATCGTCTCGAACGACGCCGTGGTCGAAGAGGCCGCCGCATAGGCAGTCATCCAGCGGCGCAGCGCGGCGGGGTCTCGAACGCGGTGACCAAGCTCCGGAAAGTCACGGTCTACGATTCGCGTGAGGTAGCCGTCCAGATAGGCGCGGAGCGCCCGCCCGGACATCGACCGCAGACCAGGGAATCCGGAGGACACGATCTCGCGCACGTAATCCTCGAGTCGCGTTGTACAGGCGCCACCCACCGCCGGGCGTCGCCCCGACAGCAGCGCCGACACGCTGACAGTCGCAGGCTCCAAACCGCGCTCGGAGAGCGCCAGCGGGCGCATTCGCAGGCTGAGGATCCGCGCCGCGCCGGAGTGCGAACCTCGCTCTGCCGTCTGCGAGGAGCCCGTGAGCAGAAACCGGCCCGGCTCGGCGCCGGCGTCCACCGCCCGGCGGACGAGGTCCCAGGACTCTGGCACGTACTGCCACTCATCGATCAGAACCGGTGCTGGACCCTCGAGCAGACGCGCTGGATCGGCGAGTGCGATGCGACGCTGCGCGGGATCGTCGAGTTCACGCACATGTGCAGCCCGTTGCATAGCCGTCGCGGTCTTGCCGACGCCCTTCGCTCCCTCGATCGCCAGCGCCGAGGCCGACAGCATCAGCTCGTCCAGCTCAGCATCGACGATGCGCTGCCTGTACGGCTGCTCAATCATCCAAGACTACCATTTCGCAGGGCTCTAGGATACCAAAATGCAGGGCCGAACACTACCGTTATGCACGAAGGCGGCCGTTCTGCAGTTCTCCCCGCGGCCACAGCTATGCTGCGCTGGCCGCGCATGATCAGCGAACTGACGAGGTCCACTTCGGCTGCGTCTCGACTCGATGGGAGCACCAGGTTCCGAGCCCCCACGCTGTGAGCGCCCCGCTTCCCTCACGCATTGGGATCAACGCGCTGTTCCTGGAGCCGCGCATGGGCGGCCTAGATACCTACGTGCGCGCGCTGGTGCCCGAGCTGGCGCGCCTCGCGCCGCAGGTGCGCTTCAGCGTGTTCTGCAGCCCCGGCGGCCGGGAGCACCTGCGGGGCGAGGGCTGGAGCGAGCAGGTGGAGCTCGTGACCCACCCGCTGCTGGGGCGGCGCGGATTGAAGGCAATCGGGGAGCTGACCGTCCTGGGGGCGATCGCCGGGCGACGGGTGGAGCTCCTGCACAGCGTCGCGATGACGGCTCCCCTGCGCACTCGCGCGGTAAACGTCGTCACACTTGCCGATGTGACCTGGATCCTCGCGCCCGACACCGACCAGGCCGGCACGATGCGCCTGTGGCGAGCTGTCATTCCTCCGGTGGCGTGCCGCGCCGACCGCCTGCTCGCCCTCTCGCAGGCCGGGGCAGAGGACGTTGTGGAGTACCTGCGGGTGCCGCGCGAGCGCATCGACGTGGTGCCCCTGGCGGCGGGCACCAGCGAGCTGGTCACCCCCACGCCGGCGGAGGAGCTGCGCGCCCGCCTCGGGCTCGGAGCCGGTCCGGTGATCCTCAGCGTGTCCGCGAAGAAGGCGCACAAGAACCTGGCGCGCGTGATCGAAGCGATGTCCGAAGTGGTCGCGCACCGGCCCGACGCGGTGCTCGTGCTGCCCGGCAACCCAACCGCGCACGAGCAGGTGCTGAGGGCGCTCGCCGAGCGCCTGGGGCTCGCCGCCAACGTCGCCTTCCCCGCCTTCGTGGATGCCCCCGACCTGGAGGGGCTGTACGCGCTCGCGGAGTGCTTCGTATTCGCCTCGCTCAACGAGGGCTTCGGCATCCCCCTGCTGGAGGCGATGCGCCGCGGCGTGCCGGTGGCGTGCTCGCAGGTCTCGGCGCTGCCCGAGGTGGCGGGCGAGGCCGCGCGCTACTTCGACCCCCGCTCGGTCCCGGACATCGCCGGCGCGCTGATCGAGCTGCTCTCCGACCGCGCGCTGGCCGCGCGCCTGAGGGAGCTAGGCCGCGCGCGCGAGGCCGGCTTCACCTGGCAGGCCACGGCGGAAGGGACGCTGGAGAGCTACGCGCGGGCGTGGCACGAGCGGCGCTGAGGAGCCTCTGGGTCTCGCCCGCCGGTCGCTGCCGCGCGTCTCCCTATGCTGTGCGGCCATGTCACGCCTCCGGGCCAGCGCCGTCAACGCTCTGCGCTGGCTGTTCGGGCGTCCCGCGCTGCTCCCCTTCACCGCGACGGTTCTACGGGCGCGCACGGTGCGACCAACGGCCGCCTTCGTCGCACGCGAGTGCATGGGTCGCGGCGGACTCTTCGTCTATCGCGTGCGCTACAACGGCCTGCGCGCGGCGATCCGGCACAATACCGGCGACGTCGTGACGTTGGGCGAGGTCTTCTACACGAACTACTACCAGCCGATCCGCGAGGTGGAACATGCGCTCGCGCGGGTGGAGAACATCGTCGACCTGGGCGCCAACGTCGGCCTGTTTGGCGTATTCGCTGCCACGCGTTGGCCGGAAGCCGAGATACTCGCGTTCGAGCCCGACCCGGCCAACGCCGCCGTCCACGAGCGGACGATCGCCCTGAACGAGCTGGAGGAGCGCTGGAAGCTGATCCGGGCGGCAGCCGGCGCCCGCGAGGATCGGGTCGCGTTTGTCGCCGGTGGCATCGCCCTTTCGCATCTGCCGGACGTCGGGGAGGACGAGCCGACGATCGAGGTGCCCCTCGAGGATGTCCTGCCCCGGTTGGCGGGCGCCGACCTGCTCAAGATGGACATCGAGGGCGGTGAGTGGGCGATCCTCGGCGACCCGCGCTTTCGCGCGGCCCCGCCGCGCGCACTGGTGCTCGAGTATCACCCACATCTCTGCCCCGGGCCCAACGCGCGCGGCGCGGCTGAGTCCGCCCTGGAGGCAGCGGGCCTGTGCGTGCAGTCGCTGTGGCATCGCGACGACGGGCACGGGATGCTGTGGGCGTGGAGAGACTGAGCGCAGACACGGAGCCTCCCATCGTCGCATCCGGCGAGGCTTTCGACGTGCTGGACAGCGCCGAGGCCGGCGGGCTGATCGTCCGCGGCGGCGCGCTGAGGTTCGGAAGCTACATCGCCGTCGTCGGGCTGTCGGTGCTCTCGGCGGGGCTGCTCACGCGCCACCTGGGCGTGGTCGGCTTCGGCGAGTACACCACTGTGATCTCGCTCGTCACGATCGTGGCATCGGTGACTGACGCCGGAATGTCCAACATCGGCGCCCACGAGTATGCCGTGCGCCGGGGCGCCGAGCGCGATGAGCTCATGCGCAACCTGCTCGGCCTGCGGGTGGCGCTCACCCTCGTGGGAATCCTGCTGGCCCTCGCCTTCGCCGTCGGCGCCGGCTACGACACGGCGCTGCTGGCCGGAACCGTGGCGGCCGGCCTGGGAACCGTGGCGATCGTCTGGCAGCACACGCTCTCGATCCCGCTTGCAACGGCACTGCGACTGGGCGTCATGTCGTCGCTGGAGCTCGCACGCCAGATCCTGTCGGTCGCGCTGATCGTCGTGCTGGTGAGCGCCGGGGCGGGCGTGCTGCCACTGCTGGCGGTGGTCCTCGTGGTCAACCTGCTCCTGATACCGCCGACCGCGGCGCTGGTGCGCGGCCAGATCTCAGCGCGCCCGTCGATCGCCCTGCGCGGTTGGGCCTCGCTGCTGGGAGCCACGATCTCCTTCTCGCTGGCCACCGCGGTTGGCACGCTCTACGTATACACCGCGCAGATCCTCACCAGCCTGGTCGCCAGTCGCCACCAGAGCGGCCTGTTCGCCGTCTCCTTCCGCGTCTTCATCGTGGCCGCGGGCGTAGCGGGAATGCTGGTCGGCGTCACCCTGCCGGTGCTCTCTCGTGCCGCGCGCGACAACCGCGCGCGCCTGCAGTACGCCCTGCAGCGGATATTCGAGGTGACGCTGATCGCGGGCGTGGCGGCGGCACTCGGGTTCGTGGTCGGCGCGCACTTCATCGTCGGGGTGATCGCCGGAAGGGGGTACTCCGGCTCGGTGCCCGTGCTGCAGCTCCAGGCGCTCGCGCTGCTGCCCTCGTTCCTGCTCGCCGGCTGGAGCTACGCGCTGCTCTCGCTGAAGCGCTACCGCGGCCTGCTGATCGCCAATGCGATCGCCTTCGCGGTGAGCTGCGGACTCACCCTCACGCTCGCCGCGACCGACGGCGCGCAGGGGGCCGCGATCGCGACCGTCTGCGGCGAGAGCGCCCTCGCGGTGGGCTATTTGATAGTGCTCACCCGCGCACATCCGGAGCTGCGACCCCAGGCGGCGCTGCTGGTCAAGGTCCTCGCGTCGGCGATCCCGGCCGTCGCCCTGGCGCTGCTCACCGATCTGCCCTCGGCGCTGGCCGCGATCCTCGTGCTGGCTGTCTACGGCGCGCTGATCCTGGCAACCGGAGCGATGCCGCGCGAGCTGGCTGAGCTGATCCCGCATCCCCGGCGCGCCGCGGATCGATGAGCCGCAGCTCCGAGCAGCGCGCGCAGGCTCGCGCCGGACGCCCATTGCGCGTTGGGCTCAACCTGATCTTCCTCGGCGAGCGTGGCGGTGGAGCGGGCCGCTACGCCCGCGCCCTGCCGGGCGCGCTGCTGGCCGCCGATCCCGCCACCGAGGTGCACGTGTTCGTCTCGCGCGACGCCCCCGCCGACCTGTGGCAGGAGCCGTGGGCGCAGGACGTGTGCTGGGTGCGCTGTCCCGTCGGTCTGCGCGATCAGCGCACGCACCTGGTGTTCCAGTTCGCGGCGCTCCCCCTGCTTGCGGCTGCCCGTCGCCTCGACGTGCTGCACAGCCCGGCCAACCTCGGACCCGCGATCACGCCTGGGGTGGCCAGCGTGGTCTCGCTCCTGGATGTCATCTGGCTGCGCGCTGCGCACGAGTGGGGAGGAAGCGCGCACTGGCAGCGCTCGCTGCGACGCATCGTCGAGCACGACACGCGCCACGTCGACCGGCTGTTCGCGATCTCACACGCCGCCGCCGGGGAGATGACGCGCCTGCTCGGCCTCGCCCCCGAGCGCATCCATGTGACCGCCCTCGGAGTGACGGCGCCGAGCGCCGAGCCGGCGAGCGAGCCGATGGTGCGCGAGAAGCTCGATCTCGGCCACGCCCGGGTCGTGCTGTGCATAGCCCAGAAACACCCCTACAAGAACCTGCACCGTCTGGTGCGCGCTCTCCCCGACCTGGATGGGGACATCGTGCTCGTGCTGCCCGGCTCAGCGACCCCGCACGAGAGCGAGCTGCGGGCGCTCGCAGGGGAGCTGGAGGTGGCTGACAGGGTGCGCTTTCCCGATTGGCTCTCCGAGGAGGAGCTCGAGGGGCTCTACGCGCTGAGCAGCGTCTTCGTGCTGCCCTCGCTCGTGGAGGGCTTCGGCCTGCCGGTGCTCGAGGCGATGCTGCGCGGCGTGCCCGTGGCCTGCTCGAACACCTCCTCGCTGCCGGAGGTCGCCGGTGACGCGGCGCTGCTGTTCGATCCCGAAGACCAGCAGGAGGTCACCGCGGCGATCCGGCAGCTGCTGGAGGACAGGGCACTGGCCGAGCGCCTCACCGTGCGCGGGCGTGAGCGTGCGGCGCAGTTCACCTGGGAGCGAACCGGCGCGGCAAGCCTCGCCGGATACCGGCGTGCGATGGCCGCTCGCACGAGTTGACGAGAGCTGTTCACGCAAGCCGGCGCCCGCGCGTCGCATCCCCCGCGCCAGTAGTGGATGATGGGGGCATGGCCGAGCAGCCCTCAGCACGCAGCGTGAAGATCTCTGCGGACGAGCGCGGCGGGTGGTCCTCGGAGCGCCCGCGCAAGGAGGGGGAGCAGCCGCGGCCGGTGGACGTGTCGGTGCGCTGCCGCGTGCTGGCGCCCGCCGATCGCCTGCGCTACTCGCCGGGGAGCCTGCTGCTGATCGTGTGCGCGGCTCCGCCCGAGGCGGCGCGCATGGCGGCGCGGGTGGTGGAGGAGCACAACGCCGTGCTGTCGCTGGCGAAGGTGCGGGCGCTGCTGGCTGGGCGCGTCCCCGAGAACGAGATGGAGGCCCGCGCCGCGGAGCTGCTCGACGCGGCGGTGGCGAAGCGCCTGAACGCGAACCACACGGTGGTGATCCCAATGGAGAGCCTCGCCGCGGAGGCGCGTGAGCGCTACGTGCGCATGGCACACGCGCTGCGCCGCCCGCGCCACGTGGTGCTGCTGGAGACCGCGCGCCATCAGGTCCCCGAGGAGGAGCGCGCCACGCTCAATGAGCTGCGCCGCGCGCTCGACGCGGGCGAGCTCGGGCAGGAGGGCTTTCAGACCGCGTTGCGCCTCAGCGGCGCGGCGGTGGGGGAGTTGAAGCGAATCGTCTTCCAGCCGCCCCCGCGCGAAGACTGATCGAGGGAGGCCCGCGGGAAGACTGCCCGGGGCTCAGCGCTCGGGCGGGCTCAGCGTTCCCTGCGCGGCGGCAAGCGCGTGCGCATCGCCACCGCGTCCGCGCAGGATCGCGGCGAAGGCGACCGCCAGCAGACCACCTACGATCGGGCCCACGAGGTAGACCCAGTAGTCGCTGAAGTTCCCGAGCACCAGATCGGGGCCGAAGGAGCGCGCGGGGTTCATCGAGGCTCCCGATACAGGACTCGACCACAGACCCGCGAGCACGATGTAGCCGGCCACCGCGACGGCCGAGAGCGGACCGACGTTCTGCGCGCGCGATGCGGTCCCCAGGATCGTGCTCACGAGACCGATCGTCAGGATCCCCTCCATCAGCGCGGCCTGCGTGGCGTCGAAGCCCGGCCCCGGCACGGTCGCGCCAAGCATCCCCACGCGCCCGAACATCGCGTCGAGGAAGAGCACCGCCGCGGTGGCGCCCACGAGCTGAATCAGGACGTACCCGGGCACGCGCGTCCAGGGGAAGTCCCCGCGCGCGGCGAAGGCGATGCTGACGGCCGGGTTGAGGTGCGCCCCCGAGACGGCGCCCATGAAGAGGATCACCGCCATCACGGTGAGACCGGGAGCACTGACGGCCGCGCCGCGCCCGATCGCACCGTGGCTGGCGGCGTCGATGACCCCCGCACCGGCGCCCGCGAGCACCAGCAGGAAGGTTCCGAAGAACTCGGAGAACAGCCGCCGCCATTCCCGCGAGGGGTCGTCGAAGCGCAGTTCCCACGGCGTCTTGACGCCCGCCAGTTCATGGATCAACGACCACGCGGCGATGCTCCGGTGCTGAGCCGCGCGCGCCTCGGGGGGCTCGGAGTTAGGGGGTTGCTCCTCAGCCACTCCCTTGACTTCGCGTTTTCCGGGTTGAGTCCTGCGGCCGGCGGCTCGTGCGGTTGGAGGCGCTGGAGGAGGGGAGGAGGAAGGGAGGGCCGCGCCGCTGGTGCTCGTTCTCAGCCGAAGAACAGCGCCGCGGTCTCATACAGCTCGGGGTCGAGCAGCTTCGGCTCGCGCAGGGCCTCTCGCAGCGAGGTCTCCACGATGGCGGCGCCGCGCAGCGCGACCATCGCGCCGAAGCGCTCGCCGAGGATGGCGTCCATCGCGGCGACGCCGAAGCGCGTCGCGAGCACACGGTCGAAGGCGACAGGCGAGCCTCCGCGCTGGATGTGGCCGAGGATCGTGACGCGCGTCTCGAAGCCGGTGCGCGCCTCGATCTCCCGCTCGAGCGTCACGCCGATCCCCCCCAGGCGCGGGTGCCCGAAGGCGTCGGTGGGAGCATCGGCGACCGTCTCGAGCGTCCCCGCGCGCGGGGTGGCGCCCTCGGCGGCGACGACGATCGAGAAGCTCGATCCGCGCTCGTGGCGGCGGCGCAGGTGCGCGCAGACCTCATCGATGTCGAACGGGCGCTCGGGCACGAGGATCGCGTCGGCCCCCCCGGCGATGCCCGCGTGCGTGGCGATCCAGCCGGCGTGGCGGCCCATCACCTCGACGACCATCACGCGGTTGTGGGACTCCGCGGTGGTGTGCAGGCGGTCGATCGCCTCGGTGACGATCTGCACCGCGGTCTGGAAGCCGAAGGTGACGTCGGTGCCATCGAGGTCGTTGTCGATCGTCTTGGGCACCCCCACGACGGAGATCCCCGCCTCGTGCAGGCGCAGCGCGACGCCAAGCGTGTCCTCACCGCCGATCGCGATCAGCGCATCGACGCCGCGCGAGCGCAGCGTCGCGCCGACGTCCGCCACGCCGTCGCGTCCCTCCGCGAAGGGGTTGGTGCGCGAGGTGCCGAGGATCGTGCCGCCGCGCGGCAGGATCCCGCGGGTGCTCTGCAGCGTGAGCTCGAAGCCCTCGTCGGCGAGCACGCCCGCCCAGCCGTGGCGAAACCCGAAGAACTCGTACCCGCCCGCCGCGAGCCCCCGTCTGACAGCGGCGCGGATCACGGCGTTCAGGCCGGGGCAGTCGCCGCCGCCGGTGAGGAGGCCGATGCGCGCCATGAAGCCTGATTGTCCACCATCCGGGGGCAGCACGAGCAGCGGGCATGGCGCATCGGCTTTGCACCGCACCGGGTATCAGGGAAACCCGCAGCCCTATCCTTCTTGTCTTATTCGACTCAGCGCCACTGCCTCGATCACATATCGACCTGCTTCACGGCGGATAGGATCCGTTCGATGGCCTCGTCAGCGTTCTCGTGCTCCCATACGCGGACGACCTGCCAGCCTCCAACCTCAAGAGCCTGTGTATGTCGCACGTCGCGCATACGGTTCTCATCGATCTTCGCCGCCCAGTAGTCGGCATTTGTCGCTGGCTCCGTTCCATGAAGCGGGCAGCCATGCCAGAAGCAGCCATCGATGAACACGGCGATTCGCCTTCCGGGGAACACGATGTCGCCCCGGATCGGCCGGCCTGCCGCCAGGCGAATCGGGAAGTCGACTCGATACCGCGCTCCGCGAGCGTGGAGCCCCGATCTGATCACCCACTCAGGGCCTGTATCCCGCCGGCGGTTCGCTCGCATGATCGTGCGGCGCTCCTCGGGCACGCCCTCCCAGCGTCCCCTTCGATTGCTGGCTTGCCGCATGGGCGCTCCCGATGACGACATGCCCACACGTTACGCTTCATGCTCTCTACGAATCCGACCGGCGAGGACAAGTTGTCGGCCATGCCCACCATCGAGGCCAGCACAGGCACAGATGTCGACCTGAGCTACCTGCGATCTCGATCCACGCCATCGGCCCCGAGCGACGCGGAGGACATCTCCATCGTCGATCTGTTCGCCGGATGTGGCGGGCTGACATTGGGCGTTATCGAGGGCGCGAGGCGCATCGGGCGAGCGGCCCGACTGGCCCTCGCCATCGACCACGACCCAGTGCCTCTTTCGGTGCTCGAAGCCACGCTCCCAGACGCGGACGCGCGGTTCTCGACTTCAGATTTGGAGTCGGGCCTGCGAGGATTCACGGAGCGGACGCACCCATCGGAGCATGCCCTGTTCGACGGCATCGATGGACAGAAGGTGCTCCTCGCCGGCCCTCCTTGTCAGGGACATTCGGCGCTGAACAACCACACGCGCTACGACGATGCCCGCAACGACCTCTATCTCAAAGTGGCACGGGCGGCGCGCCTGCTGAAGCCGAGCGTCGTGGTAGTCGAGAATGTTCGCGGGGTCGGCCAGGACCGTCGCGCCGCGCTCGAGCGGTGCACTGCCGCACTAGAGGAGCTCGGCTATGAGGTCGAGACCAAGTCCGTCGATCTCAGCGCAATCGGCGTACCCCAAAAGCGCGTTCGCCATGTGCTCGTTGCCACGCAGGGCCACAGGTTCAACTGGCTCTTCCCCGAGTCGCCGCGGCGCGATGTCGCATGGGCGATCGGGGACCTGCTCGATGCTTCGCCAACCACTGTCATCGATACTCCTTCGCGCGTAACGGCAGTCAACGCCTCGCGAATCGACTATCTCTTCGATAACGACGCATACGATCTGCCGAACGAGGAGCGACCCAAGTGCCATCGATCCGAGCATTCATACGTATCGATGTACGGGAGACTACGTTGGGATCGGCCAGCACAGACGATCACGAGTGGCTATGGCTCGATGGGCCAGGGCCGGTTCGTGCACCCACGCCGCCGCCGTACGCTCACGCCGCATGAGGCAGCTCGACTGCAATTCCTGCCGGACTTCGTCTCGTTCGGTGCCGACATCAGCCGGACCCAACTGGCGAACATGATCGGCAACTCCGTCCCACCACGTCTGGGAATCGTACTCGTGCAGATGCTCGTCGATCAACAGTTCCTGTAGTAGGACGCCCCTCGCGCCTGTCCCCAAAGACGAGAGCTACGCTGCCGGCGTTGGTGCCATTCGCAGTGGTCCAGCCTGCCGCTTGACCTCCCGCAGCGTGTGATATCGGTCGGCCATGAAGGCTGCCGTTAGCGCAACTGGCGACAGTGCGTCGTCGAAGCTCGTCGTGGTCCAAGTCGAGCCATTCTCCAGCTGGCGCAAGCCGTTTACGGCCTCGACCATCTTCTGCTCGATCCACTCCTGCGCAAAAGTCTCGATCCGTGACCCCACATCGGGATCGCCGTCGGGATTCGCCCACTCGCTCACGGCGGCGACTATCGCCTGATAGCCACGGAAGTCGCGATTGAGCAACAGGATGTCCGCAGTCGCCCCGTCCTCGCCCGCAAGAGCAGCAGCACGATCATGGAGCCCTTGCCCATTTCCGTTGACGACCGCGAAAGACTCGGCCTGGGACTCACTGACCCACTGCGGCGTGAGGTTCAGCAGCGAGAACACCTCGCTGACTGACTCCCCCGCGGGAACATCGACTTGCGTCAGCACCGCGCCGATGCCGCGGGCGTTGTTGGACTTACGTCGAGTGCCTCCTCCAACCGGCCGGTCGATGACCGCCCCTTCGCGAATGCCCGGACCCGTGACCGCCGGCCCCGAGGCGACCAGCTTCCCGTTCTCATCTCGGCGGAATCTCCGAGGCCGGAGCAGCTGCATCACGTCCTTCAGCCGGTCGCGAATGCGGCGAGCCCGATCGGGATCCTCGTGCTGGAGGCGCTCCTGCTCCTCACTCATCGTATCCTTTATCCGATCGGGCATCCGTGCGCGGAACTGCTCTGACCAGATAAACCAGGCATCGGACTCGAAGACCGGCTTGCCGCCAACCAGCACGTGCGCGCGGGCGAAATCAGATGCGATCGTGGATCCCAATGGCTCCAAGATGAACGCGATCCGCGTCTTGCCGAAGAGCACGCCGAGCCGCGCAAAGTAGGGATTCGCCTGGTTGCCGGTCCGCCAGTCGTGCAGCTCGTTCTGGAACAGCACTGCAATGCTCCCGCCACTCGCAGTTCGCGACGACACATCCGTGCCGGGGCCACTGGGGAGCACCCACCAATGCACACGTGCTGCCGGGACGTCAGCGAGAGGGTCGCCTGCCACATCCACGAAGCCGCAGTAATCGCCCCCCTGCCTCCCAGCCGCGTCCTGCCAGATCGCAGCTGTGCCGCGAACCCCCGAGAGGTTGAACGATTTGCCGCCTATACCTCGCTGCCGCTGAGAAGCCTCCTCGAGCGTATGGGGCCACTCCGTCTCGTCACCAGACGGGACCCGTACGCGTACCTCGATTCCGTTGTCCGAGAGCCGGAAGAACCGCTGATGGAGGTACTTGAACAGCCAGCCACGAGGACGGTCGCTCGGAGCGAAGGTGTTGCCGCCCTCGCTGCTCCCGAGGAACGTCACCACTGTGCCCGATCCCTGCTCGAGGATGAACTGGGGGAACATCTCATCGGCCACGGGCACGACGACCTCGCCGTCGGGCCCGAGCGGGATCAAGTCGTACTCCTCCCCATTCCAGCCAACCTGCACCATCGTGCGCTCGCCGTTCTTGAGCGATCGGATGAGGATGCCACGCTTGTGTCGAGTGGGACCCGCGATCTTGAGCCCCATGCCCTGGTTCCCGAAAATCGACTGATTCTGATTCGCGCCCTGGACCGCAAGCGTCGTCATGTACTTCTCGAGCTCGTGCCGTGTCATGCCATCGCCGTTGTCGGCGCAGCACAACAGCCACTCGCCAGTGCGAGCGTGCATCGACCAGTCGACATCGAACTCGATGCGCCCGCCGCTGCTTGTTCCCTTGTCGGCGAAGCGACGCAGGATTGCTTCCTGGCCGTTGCAGTAGACCTCGCGCTGCTCTTGGTCAGGCAACAGCTCCGACGCGAGCTTGTCCGCGATGAAATCCGCGTTCTCTACACGGAACATATGTTCTCCTCCTTCGAGTGCAACCCGATCACGGGCCGGGGTCGATTTCCTTGGTCATCCACTTCAAGAGGAGGACTCTCGTCGTGCTCCCTCTGTTTCGGACCACGGGAAAGGTATCAGGACTCGCGCATGGTTACTCGACTCTCGACGAGCAAGTCGGAAGCAGGCCTCCGGCAGCGTCCGTACGTGTCCCAAAGGCACGGGCACTCCGTGATCAGGCACGATCCAACGCAGCCAACTGCACTTGCAAGCGATCCTGGAAGTCCTGCCGTTGCCTCCGGCCGAACTCTCTGTACCCGTACACCGAGACAAGCAATGCAACGAGAAGCTCATCCGGATTGCTGGCGGCCAGCGGAAGCGTGGGCACGTCATCGAAGTACCAGTCCGGCAACCGCTCAAGGGGCGGAGCTTGGCTATGGCGAAGCTGCCGCACGGGCTGGCAATGCCAGTAGCAGTGCTGTCCCGGCCCCTCCGGTGCCTCGAAGCGCCAAGCAGTTGCATGCGGGCCGCATTCATCGGCCCCAACGATGACGAGAGTCATCCGCAGGATGCTCCTGTCGCCCTCCGTACCGTGGGCAAGGTGGAGCAGTGGCACACGAGAGTCGATCGGCGGCAATACGACCAATCCACGCGTCTTGACGAACTGATCCGTATCCCTATAGAGGGTCCACTCGAGATCCTCCTCACCGATGGGATTCATTCCCGCGATCAAGCTGTGGTGCCCGTCCTGGAACGAGTCCAAGGCGGCACCTGCGAGCCACAGCAGACAATCCGAGAACAACTTGGGAAGCGAGTCGCTCACGGAGCTACGAGTCGCGCCGCCGGAAGGTACCTGGTTCCCTCCTGCCCCATCGCCAGCCAGCGACTGTTGAAGGGAGGTTCGACGCCGCTCGTATAGCGGCGCGCGTTGTACACCTCCACGAACCGGGACGCGTCCTCGGTGAACACGATGCGTGGCTCCGGACGCGGCGCATCGAGAGCGCCGTCGAGATCGGAGTCAGTGGCGATCCGGGACCAGAGCCACACCGGGCGCGACACCCAGTCATCGCCGAACCGGTGGCGCTCGAGCACCGCGCCCCCCATACCCAACTCCTCGGGTCCGACTCCGAGGCGCACCGTTTGCTGCCAGGCATCGGGATCGGACGTGTCCCCCTCGAGCAGACCAGGCCGGCGGTCAGCCAGGTGGGGGGCGTCGACGAGGATGGACTGACTGGGCAGCAGTACGCGCTCGAACCACTTTCCCAACCGCGCCGCGGCAATGCTCGCCACCTGCTCGTCATCGGCCACCCGGTCGCCGGGGCGCAACCCCATCTGGCTGCCATGAACCCACTCGCGTAGCGCCACCTCGCCGATATCCGGGCGGCTGGGCACGTCCAGCAGCACCATCGCGGCCCGTGGCAGTGAGTCGAGCACCTCGCGCGGCAGTGCGAGCACTTGTGCGAGTGGTTCATCGAGCTTGCCCTCGAGCCTTTCGCGCAGCCGTGCGAGAGCGTCGGCCCGCTCGGGCAACGCCGGCCAGTACCAGGGACGAAATGACTTCCAGCGTCCCGGATCGCCGCTCCAGAGTCCCAGGTCTGCGATCTGTTCGCTGCCGATCGACAGGTCCGTCGATACCGCTCCGTGGGCCATCAGTGTGAGATCGAACGGGTTCGCAATCCGATCCTGGTTCACGCCGACGATGTAGCCACAGGAGGAGAAGCTGCGAGCCAGGTAGGCGATGCTGTCGCCGGTCAGGAGCTGATCGGGCTTGTACCCATACAGGTCGTAGTCGACGATCAGGACCGACGCGGAATCGAAGATCGTCGGCGCCTTGTCCTGCTCCTGCCCCTCGCGCAGGGACTTGCGGCGTTGCTCGAGCCGTTCAACGTCGCGCCTGAACTCATTCTCATCCACGATCGCCACGTCGAACGCGGTCGCGACCTCGTCGAGGCCTTCGAGCTCCCTGCGCCAGCCCTCCACAGTCTGCAGTTCGTCGTCGCAGAGAACGATTAACGGTTTCTCGCTCAACCTGTCCTCCATGAGAGGCGAATTGCGGTGGAGAACCCGTCTTCGGGTGGGATGAACGCCACCTGACATCCAAGGTTGCGAGCGATCATGCGAACGATTGTAAGTCCCAGACCGGTTCCCCCCGCCCCCAGGGCCCGGCGCTCCTCGGATATGTCCTGCCGTCTCGCAAACGGTGCGAATAGCTCCTCCGCCTCATCGGGGTCGACCCCGCATCCCGTGTCCTGGACCAGCAGGACCGCTTCGCGTCCCACGACGTATCCACGCAGGCCGATGCGCCGTTCACGGCGGTCGAGCGTGGCATTCGCAGCGTTTACCAGGAGGTTCTGGAAGATCGCAACCCACTCGGCGAAGCGGCCGGACGGCAGGCGAAGATCCCCTGGCACATCGTCGGTCTCGACCGTCACGCCACGCAGCAGCAGCGATGACTGCTCGACCGTCCGCTCTACCACCGATCGTGCAGCGAAACGCTGCACCTTCTCACGGCTCTCCTCGTCCATCACGGCGCCGAATAGCGCACGTGTGCTCTGCATCGTCTGCGTCCAGCCACTGAGCTCGTCCGCGAGCGCCTCGAGCTCGACGTCCCCGCGCTCCTCCGCGTGACTCCGCAACCGCTTCGCCAGTCGCCGCAGCTCTGCGATCTGGCGTCCTGTCTCATGCTCAACTGCAATCGCTGAGATGCCAGCGGTTGCCAATGCCCCCAGCATGCCGGCCTGGCGTGCTGCCTGCTGCGCCTCGGACTCCACACCCTCCGCCACATCCCGCAGGCGCGTGCGCAACTCGTCCAGGACTGGCTCGGGGATGCGATCCGCGTAGCGGTCTAGTACCTCCTCGACGCGCGCCGCCCGCTCGCTCAGCTCCAGGATGTCGTCATCGCCTTCCTCGACGTCCCACCGCCGCCGCGCCTCCTCCATGGCGTAGAGGTCGAGCGCCGACCGCACCGCATCCCGCAGCTGGGCATAGGGCCGGTTGTCGATCAAGCGGTCGCGTGAGATCTGGATCGCGAGCACCTCCGATGAGGGCCGACCGTCGTCCTTCGCGGCCGCTCGTTCCGCTCCCGTATCGATCTGTACCGCCCCATACAGCCTCGTGTTCGTAGGCAGGAAATTCAGTCCGCCAGCGATATGCAGCTCTTCTGGCAAGAGCTTGGAGGCCGACAGCCGATGTGAGTGGTCGCGCTCGATCCCCAACCAGTCGACATCAGGCCCGTAGTAGGGAAGGTGGAAGCCCGCATCGTAGATATGCACACCACCGAAGTCGTGCAGGTACCCGCGTGCCTCTTCGACTTTGATGCCGTACGGCTGACGCCGTTTGAGGTCGAACACACGGATCTCGAATTCGGCATCCTCGAGCCGCAGCCCTGGAATCGACAAAGTTTGCCGTACGATCTCGTCGTCGCGGAACTGCACGCGAACGCGAAGCTCGCCACCCTCGCCCTTGCGCTTCACCCTCCCGACGATGCGCGCCGTCCACAGCTCTAGCACGGCTCGCATCTGACGCGCGAACGTCACCTCGGCAACCGGATCGCCGGCGTCGAGATCGACGCGGAAGGCCTCCCCGATCTCCTTACCCTCGACGGCATAGGGCGGCTGCAAGGGCCAGAGCTCGCGTGCCAGTGCCTGCAGCGCGCCCGCGTCCCATGCCTGCTTGAGATCGACGAGGCGGATCGTAGTCCCATGCGACGCCCCGCCAGCGAAGCTCGGCGAGCGAACATAGGCCCACTGTGCCTTGGCCTTCGTCAGCTCGCGCGCCTTCACGGCAGCCAGCCAATCGACCTTGGCGAACAATGCCCTGTGCCTCTCGGCTCTCGTGGTCATCTGGATGCGGTTGGCGAGGAACTGCGCAGAGAGCCGCCCTACGCCCTTGCTACCGGTCATCCGGCGTCCCCCAGGAGATGCGCCCCGCTGATCCTTGTGCTGCGAGCCGATCCGCATCCAGAAGTGCTCGAAGGCCTCGCGGTCCATCCCGTGACCATCGTCGGTGACAACGATCGAGTCGGGGCGCACGATGACCTCGACGAGGGTCGCGTCAGCGTCGTAGCTGTTCTTGATCAGCTCCGCAAGCGCGATGTGCGACTGCCCGACCAAGCGCTCGCCAAGCTCCTGCAGCAGAGCCGAGTCCACCGAGAACTCGATCTCGTGGAGGTTAGGAGGCTCCTCCTCATCGATGACAGCCGCGGGAGGGCTCCCCTCGACCACCCGGGAGCTCCTTCGAGAGCTCACTTGACGAGCAACGAGGTTGCAGGCGGGATGGTAAGCGTGCCGATCATGTGTCCGACCGTATCGTTTGCCACGGTCGCCCAAGTTCAGACCGATATGCACGTCCGGCGCCGCCGCTGCCACCTCCCAGCTGGTGCCGCATTACTCGCTTCATCTTTGGGTGTGGTGACTCGACGGTTCCACGAGCTACAAGATAGTCGGCTGCAAACCGAGCTTTCGTATGCTCGCCGATGCAGAGCAAGCCTCACGGAGGGCGACTCTTCCAGCCCATCTTCCTACCCACCTGGGCGCCCGACTGCTGGTAGGAGGTCACGCCTCCTATGCGGCCGCGAGCCTCATCGCCTATAGTCCCCGCTGCTCGCCAAGCTCAGCCCAAAACAGGGGGGAAGTTTGTCTACCCAAGCGCTATCGCCCACCTCGGAGAAGCTCGCGTTCTATCGGCGCGCGGCCAACTACATCGCGGTGGCGATGATCTATCTCCAGGACAACCACATGCTGGAGGAGCCGCTGAAGCCCGAGCATGTCAAGCATCGTCTGCTCGGCCACTGGGGCACCGTGCCGGGGATCAACCTGATGTACGCGGGCCTGAACCGCATGATCCTCGAGCATGACGCCAGCGTGCTGCTGGTGACCGGTCCCGGTCACGGCGCGCCGGCGAACCTGGCGAACCTGTGGATCGACGGCTGCCTGGAAGACATCAAGCCCGAGATGAGCCGCGATCGCGAGGGGCTCGCCAAGCTCGTGCGGCTGTTCTCCTGGCCGGGGGGCTTCCCGAGCCACATCGCGCCGATCGTGCCGGGCACGATCCACGAGGGCGGCGAGCTGGGCTACGCGCTCGCGACCGCCTTCGGCGCCGCGCTCGACAACCCCGAGCTGATCGTCGCCTGCATCGTGGGCGACGGCGAGGCGGAGACGGGGCCCACGGCGGGTGCGTGGCACTCGAACAAGTTCCTCGACCCCGCCACCAGCGGCGCGGTGCTGCCGATGCTGCACCTCAACGGCTACAAGATCGCCAACCCCACGATCTTCAGCTCGATGAGCGACACCGAGCTGACGAAGCTGTTCGAGGGCTACGGCTGGCACCCGCTGATCGTGCAGGGCGACGATCTCGATGGCGAGCTGGCGAGCGCGCTCGACACCGCCCACAGCGAGATCCGCGAGCTGCAGGACGCGGCGCGCTCCGGGCGCCGGCCCGAGCGGCCGATCTGGCCGATGCTGATCGTGAAGTCGCCGAAGGGCTGGACGGGCGTGCACGAGCTCGATGGCGTGCTCATCGAGGGCACCTCCAAGTCCCACCAGGTGCCGGCGATGGGGGCACGCAGCAACCCCGAGCACCTCAAGGCGCTGGAGGACTGGCTGCGCTCCTACGGACCCGAGGAGCTGTTCGACGAGAACGGCGGCCCGGCGCCGGAGATCGCCGCGATGTGCCCCACGGGCGAGCGGCGCATGGGCGCCAACCCCCACGTCAACGGCGGGCGCATGCGCGTCGCGCTGAAGCTCCCCGAGCTGAGCGCTCACGCCGTGGGGCTCGACAAGCCCGGCGGCACGACGGAGAGCTCGCTTGGCGCTCTCGGCGGCTACCTCGGCCAGGTCTTCGAGCTCAACCGCTCCGAGCAGAACTTCCGCGTGGTGTGCCCCGACGAGGTCGCCTCCAACCGGCTCGGTGCGTTGTTCGAGGTCGAGAACCACGCCTATGAGTGGCCGGTTGACCCCGAGATCAACCCCGACTACAAGCCCGATGGGCGCATCATGGAGGTTCTCTCCGAGCACAACTGCCAGGGCTGGCTGCAGGGCTACGTGCTCACCGGCCGCCACGGCATCTTCCCCTGCTACGAGGCCTTCATCCCGATCGTCGACGGGATGGTCAACCAGTACGGCAAGTTCCTCAAGATGTCGCGCGAGGAGGCGCCCTGGCGCGAGCCGGTCGCCTCGCTCAACTACCTCTTGACCTCAGAGGGCTGGCGCCAGGATCACAACGGCTACTCCCACCAGATGCCCGGCTTCATCAACTCGATGCTCAACCGCCGCGAGGAGCACGCGCGCGTGTATGTACCGCCGGACGCCAACACGCTGCTCGCCACGATGGACCACTGCCTGCAGGCGACTGGTTGCATCAACCTGATCATCGGCTCCAAGCTGCCGCTGCCGCAGTGGCTCTCGATGGAGGAGGCGCGGGAGCACGTGCGCGCCGGCGCCTCGACGTGGCGGTGGGCGAGCAGCGACGACGTCGGCGAGCCCGACCTCGTGATGGCGAGCTGCGGCACGATTCCCACGATCGAGCTGCTCGCGGCGACGAGCCTGCTGCGCGAGGACGTGCCCGATCTGAAGGTGCGCTTCGTCAACGTCACCAACCTGTTCGCGCTGGCGGCGCCCGGCAAGCATCCCGACGCGATGGACGCGGCGAGGTTCGCGGAGGTCTTCACCACGGACAAGCCCGTGATCTTCAACTTCCACGGCTACCCCTCGGCGGTGCACCAGCTGATCCACCGGCGCCCCAAGCAGGAGCGCTTCCATGTGCGCGGCTACGCCGAGGAGGGCACCACCACGACGCCCTTCGACCTGCTCGCGATGAACGGCGTCGACCGCTTCCAGCTGGCGATCGAGGGGCTGAGCCGCGTCGACATGGCCATCAGCGAGGGCATCGGCGGCATGTCGGGCGCGTTCGCCGTGCGCAGCGTCGGTGGCGCGCAGGAGGCGATCGCGAAGTACCGCGCGCAGCTCGCCGAGTACCGTGGCTACGCGCGCGAGTTCGGCGACGACTCGCCCGAGCTGACCAAGTGGGTGTGGCCTGGATGAGCGGCGACGCCGCGCAACAGGCCTACGCCCACCTCCAGGCCGGCGAGTACCGCCAGAGCCGCGAGGCCGCGCTCGCGGGGCTCGCACAGGCGCCGCAGGACGTGGAGCTGTTGGTGATCGCCGGGCGCGCCGGCGTGGAGCTCGACTCAGACGATGCCACCGAGCAGCTGCGGCGCGCCACCGAGCTCGCTCCCGAGAACGCCGACGCCTGGCACTACCTGGGCGAGGCGCTCGCAACCGAAGGTCTTATGGAGGAGGCGGGCGACGCCTTCCGTCGCGCCGTGGAGCTGAACCCCGACGATCAGGTGGCGCTCAGCCACCTCGGCCACACCTCGGCGGCGACCGGCCGCCGGGAGGAGGCCGTGGACCTCCTCAGCCAGGCGGCGCAGAACATGCGCGGCGCCTCCACCGCGGCGATCAGCCTCGTCGACATGTACCGCACACTCGGCCAGTACGAGGAGGCGCTGGCGCAGGCGCAGCGCATCGCCGAGGCCGAGCCCGAGGACGTGATGGCCGCGCTCGACGTGGCAGAGCTGAGCCTCGCCGTCGGTCGGCCCGATGAGGCGTTCGCCGAGTTCACGCGTCTGCGCGAGCTCGACGACGTACCCGGGCACGAGATCTACCCCCTGCACGGGCTGATCGAGGCCGAGCTCGCGCGCGAGTCCTGGCAGCCCGCGCTCGAGCTCGCGCGCGAGGCGCCGGTGAGCGACTCGCAGGGACACGCGGTCAATCTGATCGCGTTCCTCCAGGCGAAGCTCGGCGAACCGGCCGAGCGGGCGCCCACGCGCGAGGAGGTCGACGCCGCCCTCACGGCATCGCTTGCGGAGTACCGGCGCATGCACGCCGACGATCGCCGTCTGGCTTCGGAGGATCCCCTTGGCTGAGCTCGCCACAGCCGGCCGCGCAGTCTCGGCGGAGTGGTTTCGCTGCCCCTCGTGCGCGGCGTTCGTGTACCACAAGCGCCTGCGCCGCAACCTCGGCGTGTGCCCCGATTGCAACCACCACTTCCGCCTGCGCATCCGCGAGCGCCTCGGCCAGTTGCTCGACGAGGGCAGCTTCGAGGAGCTCAGCGCGGACCTCGAGATCGTGGATGCGCTCTCCTTCGCGGACTCCAAGCCCTACACCGAGCGGATCGCGCAGGCGCAGAAGAAGAGCGAGACGAAGACCGGCGCGCTGCACGGCACCGGCACGATCGATGGCCTCCCGATCGTGGTGGCGGGCATCGACTTCTCGTTCATCGGCGGCAGCATGGGCGGCGCGGTGGGCGAGTCGATCACGCGAGCCGCGGAGATCGCCCTGGAGACCCGCACTCCGCTGCTCGTGATCTCGGCCTCCGGGGGAGCGCGCATGCAGGAGGGCTGCGTGTCGCTGATGCAGATGGTCAAGACCAGCCAGGCGATCGCACGCCTCGCCGAGGAGGGCGTGCTCTACATCTCGCTGCTCACCGACCCCACCTACGGCGGCGTGAGCGCCTCCTACGCGACGCTGGGCGACATCCTGATAGCAGAGCCCGACGCACACATCGGCTTCGCGGGGCCCACGGTGATCGAGCAGACGATCCGCCAGAAGCTGCCCGATGGGTTTCAGACAGCCGGCTTCCTGCTCGAGCACGGGATGCTCGATCTGGTCGAACCGCGCGAAGGCCTGCGGCGCACGATCCGCAACCTGCTCGAACTCCACGCGCAGGCCGAGGCGGTGCGCGGCGAGGATACGGCGACACGCGTGCAGCGCCTGCCGGACACCGAGGGGGCCGCGCTCGTGAGCGATCCCGCGCAGCTGCCGGCGCGCGATCCCTGGGAGGTCGTCCAGCTCGCACGCCACATCGACCGGCCGCGGATGCTCGATCTCGTGAGCTCTGTGTTCGACGGCTTCCAGGAGCTCCACGGCGACCGCCTGTTCGAGGAGGACCAGGCGATCGTCGCCGGCCTTGCGCGCCTGGGCGAGCTGACGGTGATGGTGATCGGTCAGCAGAAGGGCCACACCACCAGCGAGCTGGTGGAGCACAACTTCGGCATGCCCGAGCCCGAGGGCTACCGCAAGAGCATGCGCCTGATGCGCTACGCCGCGCGCTTCGGCCTGCCGCTGGTGACGCTCGTCGACACGCCCGGCGCCTATCCGGGGCTGGGCGCCGAGGAGCGCGGGCAGTCGAACGCGATCGCCGAATCGATCATGTTGATGGCGCGCCTGCCGGTTCCCGCGGTGACGGTGGTAACGGGCGAGGGCGGCAGCGGCGGCGCGCTTGCGATCGCCGTGGGCGACCGCGTGCTGATGATGGAGAACGCCTACTATTCGGTGATCAGCCCCGAGGGCTGCTCGACGATCCTGTTCAAGGACGCCTCCGCGGCGCCGCGCGCGGCCAAGGCGCTGCGCATCACGAGCCCCGAGCTGCTCACGCTGGGCGTGATGGACGCGATCGTGCCCGAGCCCCACGGCGGCGCGCAGACCGACCCAACCGCGGCGGGCGCGAATGTCAAAGCCGCGATCGTGGCCAGCCTCGGCGAACTGCTGCCGCTGAGCACCGACGAGTTGATCGCCCAGCGCTACGAGCGCTTTCGCAAGTTCGGTACCCCCGGGCGCCAGCCCACACTTCCGCCAATCACAGGGGAGACATGAGCGATACCAAGGACAACCAGGCCACACCGGACAGGGAGCTGATCGAGTCAGTCTGGGCTGAGGCCCGCGATCTGATCAAGCGGCTCGAGGGCAGCACCGTGCAGCGCTTCGCCGTAGCGGCGGGCGATTACAAGATCGAGATCGAGCGCGGCTCTCCCGCGGCGGCGACGCCCAGCAT